>NZ_KB906500.1:0-344448 GCF_000381445.1 Thioalkalivibrio sp. ALE22 | reverse complement strand
GTGAGCTATGAGATCACCGATGGCAACGACGAAGGCTACTTCGCGTTGAACGAGGCGGGCGACGCCATCGTCTTGACGGACGATGGTGCCCAGGCGATCCGCAATGGCCAGTTTGACCCGGCGGGTGCCAGTGTGACGGTGACCGGCACGCAGGACGTGGATAGCTTCACGCTAACGGACGAGGATGTTGCTGGCCTGGAGGAGGTACCGACACCGGAACCGACGCTGACGGTTGGCCTGGAGTTGGTGGATGGCACGACCGACGGTTGGCCGCAGTCGGCGGCCGAGAATGATGTGGTGTTCGAGGTCACGACCGATCTGGACCTTGATGGCATCGACGGCGACCTGGCGGGCGAGATCGCTCTGTCGCTGAACGAGGACAGCGGCGGTTATCTGGCTCTGGACGGCAATAATGTGGTGCTGACCGACGCCGGTGCTGAGGCGATCCGCAACGGTCAGGTATCGGGCAACGAGCTGGCTGCGGAGGTCGAGGGCACAGTGACCATCGCGGATGGTGGTGTGAACCCGTTCGTCCTGACGGATGATGCGCAGGCGGCGATTGAGGTGCCCGTGCCGGATTCCGACCCCGTTCCTGGACCCGAGATCACAGGGCTTGGTGATACGGACGTGACGGTCGACGAGGCGAACCTGGCGAATGGTACGAATCCGGATGAGGATGCGCTGACGCAGAACGGTCAGTTCACTATTACGGCTTCCGCGGGCGTCGCCAGCCTGACGTTCGCCGGATCCGATTTCAACCAGACGTTCAATATCGATCAGCTCAATGACGCGAGTGAAGCCAACCCGCTGAGTGTCGATACCTCCAAGGGCACGCTGGAGATCACTGGCTTTACCGGCAACGATGACGGAATCTACACCGTCACCTATAGCTATACGTTGACCGATGCAGCCGACCATCCAGAGCAGGGGCGTGACGAACTGCAGAAAGATGCTATTAATGTCACGGTCACGGACACCAACGGTGGTACCGCGAATGATGCGGTCAATGTCACCATTGTGGATGACGTTCCGGTCGTGGAGGATTCAACCACTGGCGTGCTGAGCACGGAAGCCGGTACCACCCTGACTGGTGACTCCGGGCTGCGAATTGGCGCAGACGTGGATGGCGCTTCGATTACCTCATTCACTATAAACGAAGCCTACATCGATCATGACGACGGCAAAGACTACATCCTTGTCGATTCAGGGACACCAGGCGAAACCACGAACCTGACGTCCGGGGGTGAAAAAGTATGGTTCGAATCCAGTGATGGGACATTAACGGGTTTCATTGGCGAAGATACCGTGGTGTTCACGGCATTACTGGATGTTGAGACTGGACTGTACACCGTCTCACTGCAAAAGGACCTGGATGCAATCAATGCCGAGGATCTAGGGTTCTTTGCGCCTCAAAATGGGGGGAATACGGGAGAAGTGATGGAAAGCGCTGGGTCCGATCTGGCCATTCGATTTACTGCTACGGACTCCGGGGGGGATCCTACCTCCGTCAACTTCTCCGCTAACTCCTTCGGTGTCGGGAGCGGTCCACGCATCGGTTCGGGAGAAACGTTGAAAGCGGAATTCGTCCAGGCCGGAACTACAGATGTCCGTGAAACCCTGCAGTCGCTGGAACTCGAGACCTGGGGCGAACAAGGCCCGGGTGCGAACGTTGCATGGAGCGTGTTTCTCGATGGCGAGCTGGTTGGAGACGGAACGGGCACGACAGTGTCGGGCGTAGGCGCATTTGACGAAATCCACATCTCGCATGGTCCGGGATCCGGTAATTTCGGTATCGGAGGTTTTGGTAGCCTCGTGGGTGAAGGGTCCGGATTCAGCATTCCCTTTGAATTCGAAGCAATGGATGGTGACGGTGACCCGTTGGGAAGTGATGGCGGGAGCGATTCGGGGGCGTTTGATCTGACCTTCAGCCCCAACAATGTATTCGAAGGCTCCTCCGATAGTGACGTTATTATCGGTACGGACGACGACGACATCCTCATCGGGGGTGGTGGCGACGACATCCTCACCGGTGGAGCTGGAGACGACATTTTCCGCTGGAATGCGGGTGACGAAGGAACGAGCGACGCGCCCGCCAATGATGTAGTGACCGACTTTGGAAATGGCGACAACGTTCTCGACCTGAAGGATCTTCTTCAGGGTGAGAGCGAGGAAAACATTGCCGACTACATCATTGCCGAGCAGGAGGGCGCCGACACCAAGCTTTACGTCAACTCCCAGGGCGGCCTGAATGGTGACACCGATAATGCCAATCAGGTCATCACGTTGAAGGACGTCCAGTACAGCGACGATATCGTCAAGGATATGCTGGATAGCGGGCAGCTGACGATCGACCAGTAAGCGGTCGTAGATAAAGCCCCGCCGGTGCAAATCGGCGGGGCTTTTTCGTGTCTGGGGGTGTAGTCTGGGAAGCTGAGTCGGAAACGGCCGGAGGGGCCGCGCATGTATGTGAGACGGGATACGGAAGGCAGGATCGACCAGGTGAGCCGCGAGGCGAATGCCGATTGCACGGAGTTCGTGGCAGCGGATGCGCCGGAGATGTTGGCGTTTCTCGGCGGGGATGGTGGGGAGGCAGCGCCGGCGGCGTTGCAGGCCTCCGACCTGGAGCTGATTCGCGTGCTGGAGGACCTGGTCGAGGTGCTCACGGACAAAGGCGTGATCCGGTTTACGGATTTGCCGGAGGCCGCACAGAAGAAGCTGCTGGGGCGCAAGGATCTTCGCGCCTCGGCGCAACGTCTGACCCTGGTGGAAGACGATGAGGGCCTGCTTTAGGCCCGTCGGCAAGTAGACGAGGCGCGATAGGGTCGAGTGTGTCTGTGGTCGCTCAATCGGGTGATACGCAACAACTGGATTGAGACGGGACGCGAGAGCGTTCGTATGGGCCGGTCTGCAGGATCGGCGTAGGAGGGGGACAATGGCTGTGAATGCTGTGGTGGCTACCGTACAAGCGTTGACCGGGACGGTGATTGCGCGGGATGCCGAGGGCAACTCGAGAGTGCTTGCGGTGGGCGACCCGGTGTATGCGGGCGAGGAAGTGATCCCGCTGCGCGGCGCATCGGTGGAACTGGAAGGGATGGACGGTGTCGCTGTCTCGCTCAGCGAGGGCCAGCAGGCCCTGATGGGCGAGGCCCTGGCAGAGAGCGGGCGGGCCGATAACCCGGAGATCCCGACGGCGGAAGAGGTGATTGCCGCCCTCGACCGCGGTGAGTCGCTGGACGCGCTGATCGCACCTCCCGCAGCCGGCCTGGAGGGCGGTGAGAGCGAAGGGGGCGGGTTTGTCCGCGTAGCGCGTATCAACGAGCCTGTGGAGCCGATTAACTACACCTTCCCGGTGAACGCCTTCGGTCGGCCGGATGGCTTGGGCGAGACGGTAGCGGTCCCCGGGGGCGAAGCGGTCGAGACGGGCATTCCGCCTGGTACGCCACCGACCGATCCATCGGTAGACCCGCCGATCGAGCCTCCGCCTGTCGATCCGCCGCCCGTGGATCCACCCCCTGTCGCGAATCCGACCCTTGCGGTATCGGTGTCGGTGACAGCGGGATACGGCTACGAAGATGCGAATGACGCCGCGGCGGGTGACGTGGTTTTCGATGTGTCTCACGTCCTGAATCTGGACGGGTTGGACCCATCACTGGCCGGGGCGATCGCCTACAGCATCGTGGGTGGGGATACAGCCTACCTGGTGCTGGCCCAGGACGGCTCGGGCAACTGGGTGGTGGTCCTGACCGAGGCCGGGGCCGCAGCGATTCGCGCCGGCCTGGTGGATGGCAATCAGCTGAATGTAACGATCGAGGGCACGGTGGTCCTGTCCGGGATGGACGATCTCGTGGATACCGGTAGTGGCGTGGCTCCCGTGCCCGAGCCGAGTGGCGAAGAGCCGCCGGATCTGGTGCCGGATCTGATGGCTTCTGCCCACACGGTTGGCGGCAGTGATGTTCAGGGGACGATGGCGAATGCGAACAACCTGAAGGAGACCGGTTCGAAGAGTGCAGCCGTCTCGCATCAGGATGGCTTTTTCGCGATCGACCACCAAGGGGCTTCGGATGACCCCAACGCGATCGAGTTCGGCGAGGCCCTGCTCTTTACGCTGGTCAGCCCGACCGATACGGCCGTGTTCCAGGTCCAGGGCGCCATTAACGGCGGTTCCTATCACCTGTACGACGCCGAGGGTGTGCGGATCGGTGATGCCCGCGATCTGGCCAGCGATGTGGATGAGAATGGCTTCCTGGAGCTTGGTGGCGAGACGTTCGCCTTCATTGCATTCCAGGGCGGGAGTACGGGTCCTGGAGCCAGTGGGGACGAAAGCGCGTTCGCGGTGAAGCCAGTCGACCTTTCGGTGCAGGTGGGTCAGGGCGAGGATGCGGAGTTCTATCCCGCGGGTGGCGAAGAGGCCTTTTCCTTCGGTGCGAATTTCCTGACGGTCGATTCGGATCAGGACATCTTTGTCGTGTCGCAGGGTGGTGAAGGCAGCATGGAGGATCCGGCGCGCTTCGTGATCCAGGGCTTCAGCCTGGAGAGCAACGACCCCGGTGCCCAGATCACGCTCGGCGAGCTCCTGTCCAGCGCGAGCCAGGAGACGATCGACCAGTACCTGATGGCGGAAGCGCAGGGCGAGGATACCGTGCTGCACATCAGCTCGGGCGGCATGCTGGGGAGTGACGCGGGCGGTGCCGATTACGCCATCACGCTGGAAGGGATCAGCATGGATGGCTTCGACTCGTCGTACGATTTTATCCAGACCCTGATCGATAACGGGCACCTCTCTATCGATCAGTAGCGGTCTCTGCCATCGGGATCAAGGGCCCGGCGCCGCGGTGCGGCCCGGGCCTTTTTCTGTGCCGGAAGGGAATCCCTGAGAAAGGCGGGTTCGTGCGGGGCGAGTACCGGGCCGTCGCTGGCCCGGTCAGGGCGGCCAGCTGGCTCCGTGCACGAGTGAAGATGCGGAAGCCAGCGATCCGGCGCGATTGAATCGGCGTCTCCCTAACGCGTCGGTTCCCGGACGGCGCTCCCCGTGACGGCATCAATGCCGGCGTCCATCAGCAGTTCGATGTCGTCGCTGCTGTCACAGCCTTCGGCGATCACAAGGATCCCGATGGAGTGGGCCAGGGTGCAAAGCCCGCGTATCAGGGCCTGGGTCTCGCTGGAGCGATGCACGCCGTGGACCAGGGAAGCCTGCAGTTTGACATAATGGAGGCCAAAGGTGGTCAGGTCGTGCGCCTGAAAGGCTTCCGGTCCTGCGTGCTCGAGCCCCACGGTGAACCCCGTCAGGCGCGCGATGCGGCAGAGATCGCGAAGTTCCGCAGGGTGTGCGAGTGCACCACGAGCCGGGAACTCGACCCACAGGCGCCCCGCCGCTTGGGGTTCGAGTTGCAACCGGGACTCGAGGGCCTGACGGAAGTGGGTGTCACGCAGGCTGTCGACCGAGAGGTTGATGGCCAGGCGTTCGTCGGGCGATTGCAGCTGAGACAGGGCCGCTTCCAGGACGGCGTCGTCGAGCCGGCGGATCAGATCGAGGCGCACGGCCCAGGGCATGAAATAGCCCGCGGGTCGCCGTTCGCCGTCGAGTAACAGGCGCATCGGCGCTTCGTGATGCATCAGCTGTTGGTCGGCATCGATCACCGGAAACCGGCCCAGCTCGACCCCGTGTTGGTCTAGCGCGTCGGTGATGGCCGCCCGCCATTGATGCTGGTCCGAATAGGGAAGGGCGGCATGGGGCTCGTGGGCGACTGCATCGCCGGGCTCCAGTTCCGCCCGTGCCAACGCGAGATCCGCTCGCGCAAGAACCTCCCCGGTGGTGTCTTCAGGGTGGTAGAGGGTCGCGGCAACATGAAGCGTCAGGGCGTCGGGTGCGTCGTCGCCGAGCGCATCCCGAACGCCGCCCAGAAGGGACTGCGCGAAGCGGTGACTGTCCGCGATACTGTCACCAAAGACCGCGATGTCGGAGCCGTTGAGCCGTCCGGCGGCGCCATACTCGGTATGGGCGACGGCCTGTTCCACGACCTTCGCGATTCGCGCGAGCAGCGCATCGAGATTCTGGTGGCCGACGATCTGGTTGATCGTGGCCAGGTCGTGGATGCGGAGCACCACGAGGCTGCCGGAGGAACCCGCATGTCGGTTATCCAGCGTGGCCTGCAGGCGGGCGAGAAAGGGCTCCCGAGCCAGCAGGCCCGTCACGTCATCGTGCTGCAGTCGGGTCTTCAGGCGTTCCAGTCGTCTCGACTCTTCAACGAGCATGGCGCGGACATGCTCGGTCAATTGGTTCATGGCACGTACCAGGGCGCGGAATTCCCATGTGCGCGGTTCCGGGGTGGTAATGAAGCGGCGTGCACCGACCGCTTCGGCCTGGTCCACGACTTGCCGGAGGGGCTGGATGAGTCGTCCGAGCAGGAACGACCCCAGTAAACCGATGACCAGGAGCCCCACCGTGAAGATTGCCGTCAATCGAAGGGTGCCGGCCCAGAGTTCTTCGTATGCGTAATTGGTCTGGCTCTCGACGATCAGCGTGCCAAAGGACGACCAGCCGTCGGACACCTGTGCCACCCCGGGGCGGACATCGAAATCCAGGGTGTCGATGAACCACATCGGGACACCCCGCGGCGCTTCGGGATTGCGTCGTTCCAGCATGAGATCGCCCGTGGGATCCTCGAGCCGGATACGGCGGTAGTGGCCGGTATCGAACTGGGAGGCAATCTGCAGTTCGACGGTCGTGTCGTCTTTGGGCAGCTGGGAAAGCGACAGGGCAAGCGAGGCGGCGTTGTCGATGTTCTTGGTCAGGATCTGCTGGGCCAGGTAGTTGCGTGCCGACAACGTGCTGGCGACGATGCTCACCAGCAGCGCGAGCAGCATGATGATGGCCACTGCGATCCAGAGTTGTTTTCTCAACGTCATGCCTGCGCCCTCTTTATGGGGTCGGGTTGATGGGTTGTTCAAGATCGAGACCGTATTCCGCCAGCTGTTCCAGGACCCGGCGCCAGCGGGACAGCCGGGCCGTCGGGTCGGCCTGTGATTGTGATGCGCCGTCGGGCCAGAGGCCCCGACTGTTGAACGAGAAGATTGGCGTCAGATCGTCGCGCTCCCCGGCGCGCTCGATACGGGTGATCAGATTGTCGAGAACCAGGGGCTCATCGCGCGGAGTTTCGAAGTAGCCCAGGACCATATGGGCCTGGCTCAGGTTGCTGCCCGGGCCGCCGATACGGGCGCGCACGTAAAAGAGCCGCAGACGTTCATCCGGGATGCCCAGTTTGCGCAGGCTGACGTACTTGGCGATCGAGTAGTCCTCGCAGTCGGCGGCACCCTTGTCCATGGCCTCCAGCGGCGTCGCCCAGAAGTCCTCCTGGCCCCAGGTGACCTGATCGTCCTGATAACGCAATAGACGGTTGAAGAACTCGTTCACCCGTGCGATCTGGGTTTGCTCGTCTTCGTCTGCCAGCGATTCGAGCAACTCGCGCCATTCACGGACCCGCTCCGCGGTCTCCGGGCCGTACCGGATGGCGGCGACCTCCTCCAGTTGCGCGAAGTCTTCGAGCCCCGCGTCGGAAGTACCCAGGGTCCACGTGCCCAGCGCCAGCATCAGCACGACGCCGAGCAGCCGGGTCACTTGTGAGGGGGTGCGGGCACAAGACAGAAGCACGTGGGCGTGCCCTCCGGTGAAAGCGGATTACGCATCACACCCGATGATGGGCTACGCTGACGGCAAAAGCCAGATTCGCAAAGAGAAAATCATCCTTAATATCACTTCTTTTTCGTTTTCCGTTTAGCGAGCGTTAGCCGGCGAAGGAAGCGAGAGTTGTGCCACCTGGGGGTGGTCCCTAGTATTCAAAAGTTTTGATAACCAGAACTTTTCTGACCGGCAAGAAAAAAGCCCGGCAGAGGTCGTTCTGGGGGGTGTCCGTGCCAAATGAAAGGACAAGAGCGATGAAGCGATTCGGGACTGTGATCAGCAAGGGGGCTCTCGTCGGCCTGACGGCGGCCGTGGCGATGGCGGTGGGGGTGTCTGCGCATGCAGCGCCGCCAGAGGAACTCCGGGACGCCGCCATGGAGGCGGTACTGTCCAATCCGGAGGTCCAGTCGCAGTGGCACGCATTTCGTGCGGCCGGCGAAGAGCAGACTGGTGCGCGCGGCCGATTCATGCCGGAGATCGATCTCAACGCGCGCGCGGGTTACCAGCGGCAGCGTTACAGTGACGACGGTTTCGACACCTTCTCGCGTAACCCGCGCGGCGTGGATATTACGTTGACGCAGATGTTGTATGACGGGTTCGAGACTGCCAGCGAGGTGAATCGTCTTGGCGAGATCCAGCGTGTCCGGTTCTTCGAGCTGCGGGAGGCGACCGAGGATATTGCGCTGGAGGCTGTTCGGGCGTTTGCCGACGTCCAGCGTCAGCGGCTGCTGGTGGATCTGGCGCAGGAAAACTACGACGCCCACAAAGACGTCTACGATCAGATCGTCGATCAAACCGAGCGCGGGGTTGGCCGGGGCGTGGATCTGGAACAGGCGGCCGGCCGCCTCGCGCTTGCGGAATCCAATCTTCTGACCGAGCGACAGAACCTGCATGATGTCAATGCTCGCTACTATCGCGTGGTCGGGCAGATGCCAGCCGATGGCCGGGCGGATCTCGTCGGGACGTTCTCCGAAGAGCCCATCCCGGGTACGGTGCAGGAGGCACTGACCGAGGCGGTCACCATGAACCCGGCCATGTTTGCGTCCCTGAGGAACATGGAGGCGGCGCAGGAGCAACGCAACGTCGCCCGTGCGGCCTTCCACCCCCGGGTCGACCTGCAATTGCGTCACGCCTACGAGAACGATCTTCTGGAGCGGCAGGACATCCGGGTCCACGACACCTCGGCAATGGTGATGATGACGTTCAACCTCTTCCGGGGTGGAGCGGATCAGGCGCGTGTACGCCAGTTCACGGAGGAGTTCAATCAGGCGCGTGACCAACAGGAAGTGGTCTGCCGTAACGTCCGTCAGACCGTATCGGTGGCGTACAACGACGTCCGTTCCCTGGAAAGCCAGCTGCGTTTCCTCCGTCAGCATCGCGATTCCTCGGACCGTGTGCGGACCGCATACCGACAGCAGTTCGGTATCGGCCAGCGCAGCCTGCTGGACCTACTCGACACCGAGAACGAGTACTTCGAGGCGAGCCGCGCCTATATCAACGCGCAGCACGACATGGAAATCGCGAAGGCACGGGCGCTGAACGGCCTTGGCCGGTTGCTTGAGTATCTGGAGATTTCGCGTGGGGATATGCCGACGGCTGCCGATCTGGGGCTGGTCGACGAGCGTGCACGCATCGAGCCGGACTCGGTGTGCCCGCCGGAAGCACCGCAGATGATGGAAACCCGGCACGAGAGCATCTTTCGCTGATTGACCGCCGGGCATGTCCGGCACACAAAAAAGGGCCAGCCTGAGGGCTGGCCCTTTTTCGGTTGGAGGGCATGCCGATCGGTACGCCTGCCGGGTCTTCTGGCTCAGCGCTGCTCGATGGCGACGTATTCGCGGGAGGGGTAGCCGGTGTAAAGCTGGCGCGGACGGCCGATGCGGGATTCGGGGTCCATCATCAT
This sequence comes from Thioalkalivibrio sp. ALE22, assembly GCF_000381445.1. Classification (NCBI taxonomy): domain Bacteria; kingdom Pseudomonadati; phylum Pseudomonadota; class Gammaproteobacteria; order Chromatiales; family Ectothiorhodospiraceae; genus Thioalkalivibrio; species Thioalkalivibrio sp. ALE22. The sequence goes on along the minus strand of NZ_KB906500.1, from coordinate 334,867 downwards.
CTCGTTCCAGTGCGAGATCCAGCCGACGGTGCGGGCGAGGGCGAAGATCACGGTGAACATGTTCAGCGGGATGCCCATCGCGCGCAGGATGATGCCGGAGTAGAAGTCGACATTCGGGTAGAGCTTGCGCTCGATGAAGTAGTCGTCCTCCATCGCGATGCGTTCGAGCTCCATCGCTACGTCGAACAGCGGCTGGTTGTCGGCGCCCATGTCGCCCATCTCTTCCAGTAGCTCGTGGCACATCTTGCGGATGATCTTGGCGCGCGGGTCGTAGTTCTTGTAGACCCGGTGACCGAAGCCCATCAGGCGGAAGGGATCGTTCTTGTCCTTGGCCCGGGCGACGAAGTCCTCGACGCTCTTGTCGGAGTTCACGATCTCCTCGAGCATGCGGATGACCTTCTCGTTCGCGCCGCCGTGGAGCGGGCCCCACAGCGAGGCGATGCCGGCGGAGATGGCCGCGAACGGGTTGGCCTCCGAGGAGCCGGACAGGCGCACGGTGGAGGTCGAGGCGTTCTGCTCGTGGTCGGCGTGCAGGATCAGGATCAGGTCCAGCGCGCGCACGAACACCGGGTTCGGCTGGTAGGGCTCGCTGGGGACCCCGAACATCATCGACAGGAAGTTGGCCGTGTAGGACAGGTTGTTATCCGGGTACATGAACGGCTGGCCGTGGGCGTATTTGTACGACCAGGCGGCGATGGTCGGCATCTTGGAGATCAGCCGGTGCGCGGCGATGCGGCGGTGCTCCGGGTTATGCACGTCGACGTTGTCGTGATAGAAGGCCGACAGGGCGCCGACTACGCCGACCATGATCGCCATCGGGTGCGCATCGTGGCGGAAGCCGTCGAAGAAGCGGCGCACCGCCTCGTGCAGCATCGAGTGTTCCTTGATGATGCGCGAGAAGTCGTGGAGATCGTCGGAGGAGGGAAGTTCGCCGTTCAGCAGCAGGTAGCAGACCTCGAGGTAGGTGCTCTCGGAGGCGAGTTGCTCGATGGGGTAGCCGCGATAGAGCAGGGTGCCTTCGTCGCCGTCGATGAAGGTGACGTCCGAACGACAGCTGGCCGTGGACATGAAGCCCGGGTCGTAGGTGAAGTAGCCAAGCTCCTTGTACAGGGCGCGGATATCCAGGCAGTTGGGGCCGTGCGAGCCCTCCTGGATCGGCAGCTCGATGCTCTTGCCCGTGGTGTTGTCGGTCAGCGTGACGGTTTTGCTCATGAAACGGCCTCGTAGAATTGGGGTCGCCCGGATGCGAAGGCCTCAATGGTAAACCAAAGGCGGGCCTGCGGCAGCGGGTTTCGGGCGGGGCGGAGCGAGACGGGCCGCCGGTTCTGGATACCCGCCGCTCGGCACCTGCGCGACTTCGGGGCGCAGGCGGGCCGCAACGCGCGTAACCATGAGTCAGTGCTTCCCTGGCGGCGATCAGTGGGCCGACGGGCCGCGGCGCTGGCGCTTGTCGGCGTACATGGCGGCGTCGGCGTTGCTCTGGGCGGCGGCCAGCGAGCCGCTGACGGTGCGGCAGGCGTAGCCAATGGAGGCCTCGACACCTGCCGCCAGGAGCGCCGCGCGCAGCCGGTCGGCGATCTCGGGCAGGTAGTCCGCCGGGGTCTCCGGCAGGAGCACGCCGAACTCGTCGCCGCCCAGGCGCGCGACCACATCGTTCTCGCGGCTGGCACTCCGCAGCGCCTGGCCCGCCGCCTGGATCATCCGGTCACCGGCGTCGTGGCCCTCATGGTCGTTGACCGCCTTCAGGTGGTCGAGATCCAGGGCGATGATGCCCGCCGGAAGGCTGTGATCCTCGCAGCGCTGTTCCTCGGCATCGAGCGCGATCTGCCAGCCGCGGCGGTTGCGGGTACCGGTCAGGCTGTCGTTGTAGGCCTCCAGGATCAGCGCTTCGCGTTCGCGTTCGTCGATGTGGCGGCGTTGTCGCAGCAGTGCCTCGATCACCTGAACCGCGGACTCGATCTCTCCCGCGCGCGATTCGATCGCCTGGGAGACGGGCTCGGGATGCATTGCACACAGCACGCCGTACATGCCGTACTCGCGGTCGTGTACCGGAAAGCCGATGTAGCTGCCAATGGCGGGTGGATCCGTCTGCGCGGCAAGTGCATCCTGGTAGGCGGGCACCTGTGTCACGTCCGGAGCGATTCGCGGGCCGCGCTCGGCCAGCATGCGGATGCAGAAGGAGTTGCCTCAGTCAAAGGCGGTGCCCGGTTCAATCCCGTAGCCGTGGTCGTCGGCGCGCACCACGATCTGCTCGTTGTCCTCGATGCGGGTCAGCATCCAGACATCCAGCGGCGCGAGGCGGTGGAGCAGCTTCAGGGTGTGATCGACCCCGAGATTGAACGGCGTGTGCGAAGGGTCGGCTGGGTCGAAGGTCCGGGCCATGGTGTGTCCTGTCGAGCGAGCGCTGGGGCGGGACGGGTGGTTCAGGGAGACGTGGGTTGTGGCGCGTTGCGTTTCCCGCGTGCGGCGTTTTGCAGGGCGCTTGCGAGGCTGCCGGTGCCCGGTTCGCGTGCTGCGTACCCGACACTGGCCGGGATGCCCTGATCCGCCAGGTATTGTTGCAGTGATCGGGCGCGTTCCGCGAGCGATGGGTTCTTCATCTCGCTCGCGAGCAGGGCGAAGCGGCCGCCACCCAGGCGTCCGATCCGGTCAGTGGGGTGTGCCCGCTCCTGCAGGGCGAGGATCGCCCGCACCAGTTCGGTGTCGTCGTGGCCCTCGGCCCCTTCGGAGGACAAGCCCCGCGGGAAGAAATCCAGCGCGATGATCCCGGCGGGTTGCCCGAGCCGCTGGCATCGGGTCTCTTCGGCCTCCAGCGCGAGCTCCCAGCCGTGGCGATTGAGGACCCCGGTCAGCGGGTCGCTGTGCACGGACAGGGCCGTGTGCTGGCGCAGGCGGTCCAGGACCTCGGCGCGCTGGCTCAGGCGCAGCACGTGGCTCAGGGATTCGGCCAGGGCGCGGATGACCGGTTCGTGGCGTTCGATGGCGGGATCCACGGGCTCGGGGTGCAGACCGCACAGGGTGCCGAACAGCTGGCCTTCGGCGTCGTGCAGGGGGAATCCCACGTAGCAGCCGATGGCCGCGATGTCATTGATCGGGGCACTGGCGTAGGCGGGCACGCTGCGCGCGTCGGCGGCCACGTTCGGCCCCTCGCCGGCGTGCATGTGGACGCAGTAGGAGTGCTGCCAGCTGAAGGCGGCACCCGGGCGGAAGCGTGGGGCCCGCCCGCGTGTGTGCAGGACGATCCAGTCGTCGGCCTCGACTCGCGTCAGCATCCAGATGTCCAGTGGGACCAGGGCCTGCAGCGCGTTCAGGGTGGCATCGACGGCACCGGAGAACTCGTCGGCCAGCGGGGTGGCCAGCGTCGTGGCGGACATGGTAGCGGTCGCGTGCGGTGGGGTTGAGGCTGGCATCCTACAGACGCGGCAGATCGGGATGCGACACCTGGCCGCCGTGTACATGCTGGCGCCCGAACTCGGCACAGCGTGCCAGGGTGGGGACGGCCTTGCCGGGATTGAGCAGGCCCAGCGGGTCGAACGCACGGCGCAGGTGGTGAAACTGTTCCAGCTCCGGGGCGGCGAACTGCACGCACATCCCGTCCAGCTTTTCCACACCGACGCCGTGTTCCCCGGTGACGGTGCCGCCGACCTCCACGCACAGCTCGAGGATCTGCTGACCGAAGGTCTCCGCGGTCTCCAGTTGTCCGGGCTGATTGGCGTCGTACAGGATCAGCGGGTGCAGGTTGCCGTCGCCGGCGTGGAACACGTTGCACACCCCCAGGCCGTGCTCTTGTGACAGCCGGTTGATGCGTTCCAGAACGATGCCAAGCTGGTGGCGCGGGATGGTGCCGTCCATGCAGTAGTAGTCCGGCGAGATGCGGCCGGCGGCGGGGAACGCCGCCTTGCGCCCGGCCCAGAAGCGGGCGCGCTCGGCATCGTCGCGGGCGGTGCGCACTTCGGTGGCGCCCAGGTCCAGCAGCTTCTTGCGCACGACCATGATGTCCTCCGAGACCTCGGCATTGGTCCCGTCGAGCTCGCACAGGAGGATGGCCGCCGCGTCGGTCGGATAGTCGGCGTGGACGAAGTCCTCCGCGGCGCGGATGGCGGCGTTGTCCATCATCTCGAGCCCGGCCGGGATCAGGCCGGCGGCGATGATCCCGGCCACGGCGCGCCCGGCCGATTCCACGTCGGCAAAGCTGGCGAGCAGAACCTGGGTGCGTTCCGGGCGTGGCAGCAGCCGGACGGTAACCTCGGTGACAATCCCCAGCATGCCCTCGGAACCGACCATGAAGGCGAGGAGGTCCAGGCCGGCGGTATCCAGGGTCTTGCCGCCCAGCCGGATGGTCTCGCCGTCGAGGGTGACGATCTCCAGCCCGATGACGTTGTGCACGGTCAGCCCGTACTTGAGGCAATGCACGCCCCCCGCGTTCTCGGCGACGTTGCCGCCGATGGAGCAGGCGATCTGCGAGGAGGGGTCGGGGGCGTAGTAGAGCCCTTGCGGCGCCGCGGCTTCGGAGATCGCCAGGTTGCGCACCCCCGGCTGCACCACTGCACAGCGATTGTCCGCGTCGATCTCGAGAATGCGGTTGAAGCGTGCCATGGACAGCAGCAGCCCGGTCTCGCTCGGCAGTGCGCCGCCGGACAGCCCCGTGCCGGCGCCGCGCGGGATGATCGGCACCCCGTGTTCGCGGCAGACCTGCAGGCAGGTCAGGAGTTCTTCCCGCGTGCGCGGGAGGGCGACCGCCCCTGGGATCTGGCGGTAGGCAGAGAGGCCGTCGCACTCGTAGGCGCGGCGTTCCGCGGTCTCGGTCACCAGGGCATCGGCGGGCAGCGCGGTCGCCAGGGTGTTGATGACCGTGGCCAGTGCCTGCGTGGCGGTCTCGGTCGGGTCGATGGACGGATGTGCGCTCATGGCTTCGATGGTAGGGGCCTGCTGGGTGCACGCGATGTGATCGCATAAACTGTAGGTCTTTTCCGCGAACTGCGCATGGGATGGGGATGGGGCGGGGTTCCGGTGTGGCCGCGGCCGCCGGGCTGTGCGGGGTGTGCGTCCCCGGGGGCGATGGCTTCGTGAGCGACCGGGTGGTGCCCGTGGACGCCACGGGGCCGCAACCGTAGACTTCCCCGTCGTTCCCGCAACCCCGTACTGGAAAGCCGTCATGCTTGATATCCGCAGCCTGCGTCAGGATCTGGACGCGACCGCCACCGCGCTCGAGCGTCGGGGGTACACCCTGGACCGCGAACGTTTCGAGGCCCTGGAAGCCCGGCGCAAGGCGTTGCAGGTGCGCACCCAGGAGCTGCAGGCCGAGCGCAATACCCGTTCCAAGGGCATTGGTCAGGCCAAGGCCCGGGGGGAGGACATCGAACCGCTGAAGGCCGAGGTCGGGCGTCTGGGCGACGAGCTCAAGCAGTGCGAGACCGACCTGCATGGGGTGCAGGAGGAACTCGACGCGCTGTTGATGTGGATCCCCAACCTGCCGCAGGCGGATGTGCCGGACGGTCTGGACGAGAAGTCCAACGTGGAAATCCGGCGCGAGGGTACGCCGGCGGATTTCGACTTCACGCCGCGGGATCACGTGGATCTGGGTCTGCCGGGCGGCTGGCTGGATTTCGAGGCGGCCGTTCGTGTTGCCGGGTCGCGGTTTGTGGTCATGCGCGGGGAGATGGCCCGGCTGCACCGGGCGCTGACCCAGTTCATGCTGGACCTGCACACCGGCTCGCACGGCTACCAGGAGACCTATGTGCCCTACCTGGCGAATCCCGAGTCGCTGGAGGGCACCGGCCAGTTGCCAAAATTCGACGCGGATCTGTTCTCGGTGGACTGTGATCAGCGCTACCGCCTGATCCCCACGGCCGAGGTCACGCTGACCAACCTGGTGCGGGACCAGATCCTGGAGGCCGACGAGCTGCCGTTGCGGATGGTGGCCCATACCCCGTGCTTCCGCTCCGAGGCGGGCAGCTACGGCCGTGACGTGCGCGGCCTGATCCGGCAGCACCAGTTCGAGAAGGTGGAGCTGGTGCAGATTGTTCGTCCCGAAGACTCCGATGCGGCGCTCGAGAGCCTGCTGGGGCACGCCGAGGCCGTGCTGCAGGCACTGGAACTGCCCTATCGCGTCATGCTCCTGAGCGCTGGTGACATGGGCTTCGCCGCGGCGCGCACCTACGACCTCGAGGTCTGGTTGCCGGCGCAGGATGCCTACCGCGAGATCTCGTCGTGCTCGAACTTCGAGGCCTTCCAGGCCCGGCGTATGCAGGCGCGCTTCCGGCCGAAGGCCGGCGAGCGTCCCGAGCTGGTTCACACCATCAATGGCTCGGGGGTGGCGGTGGGGCGCGCACTGGTCGCGTTGCTGGAGAATCATCAGCAGGCGGATGGCTCCATCCGGATCCCGGAAAAGCTGCGTCCGTATCTCGGGGGAACCTCGGTGCTGGAGCCGCCGTCCGAGTAGCAGGCCCTTTCGGAAAACCGCCCACGTGAAACGCCCGTCTTGCCGAATTTGCCATCCCGGCCTGCTGGCCGGTCTCGCGCTGATGATGCTGGCGTGGATGCTTGTGGCGTCGCCCGTGCCGGCGGACGAGGGGGCCGGGGCGGATGAAGGACTGGTCTTTGACGACACGCCGCGGCCGATTGGCCTGCATACGCCGGACTGGTTCGAACTGAGTTTCCTGGACCTGCGCGAGGACCTGGACGATGCGGTCGAGCAGGGCAAGATGGGGCTGGCGGTCTACTTCGGCATGGACGACTGTCCCTACTGCGAGGCGCTGTTCGACAAGAATTTCGCGCAGGGCGACATCCGCGAGTATCTGTCGGCGCATTTCAATGTCGTCGCGATTGATGCCCTGGGGACGCGGGAAGTTACCGATCTCGATGGGGAGACCTGGATCGAGCGGCGCTACGCGGCCGAACAGCGGCTCAACTTCACCCCTTCGATTGCCTTCTACGACGAGGAGGGCGAGCGCATCCACCAGATGCGTGGCTACTACCCGCCGTATCGTTTTCGCGCGCTGCTGGAGTACGTGATTGACCGCCACGACCGGGAGGGGGGCTTCCGCGACTACCTGGACCGGGCCGACCCGCCGCCGAAATTTGACCTGGACGACATCAACCAGCGCGACTTTTTCGCGAACCCGCCGTATGCGCTGGATCGCAGCCGGATCCCTGCGGATCGGCCGCTGGTGGTGTTCTTCGAGCGCGAGGCTTGCCATGCCTGCGATATCCTGCATTCCGAGCCGCTGCAACAGGACGAGGTGCTGGAACGCATCGCGCTGATGGATGCGGTGCAGCTGGATGCCGACGATGCCGATACCCCGGTGCTGACGCCCGGCGGGGAACGCACGAACCCGAAGGAGTGGGCGGCGGCGCTGGATATACACTGGGCGCCGACCCTGATCTTCTTCGACGAGCAGGGTGAAGAGATCATCCGCATCGACTCCGTGGTGCACCTGAATCGACTGCGCAACGTGATGGACTACGTGCTGACCCGGGGCTACGAGGAATACCCGACCTTCGAGCGCTGGCGGGCGCAGCAGCCGGCGCGTCCCTGACGACACCCCGAACCGAGGAAACTGCCCCTTGCATTTCGAACGTGATTTCGTGATCCGCAACCGCGAGGTGCTGGAAGGCATCGTGGCCCGTTCCCACCGTGTTGCGCTGGGGATCTTCGTGCTGACCTTCGGGGGCTACGGTGTAGCAGTGTGGCTCTGGTTCCAGGACAACATGTGGGGTGCCCTGGTAGTGGCGACCGTCAGCTATCTGGTATTCCGCCAGTTCCGGATGCTGGCGCTGGGGGTGGCACGCATGCCGCTGCGGGGCGACCCGCAGGCGGTGGAGGCGCTGCGGGCGATCGACGTGGCGCTGGAACAGGACAAGCCGCACCCGGTGCTGGCCGAGGTCGAGGCGCACCTGCGCGCGCTGGAAGACGAGCCGCCCGCCGCCGCTGATCGGCCCACGGATCGGGCCACAGCCGGGCAGGACGATACGGACAAGGGGTCGGGCAAGGGCGACTAGGAGCTGTCGAGTTCGGGCGCCCGGCGGCGGCGCCTCAGAGTTCGACCGGCACGCCCAGCTTCTGCTCGATCACGCGCACCAGGGTCGCGTGCAGGTCTTCGCCGTTGCGGTCATCGATCCAGGCACCTTCCTCCTCGGAATAGCCGAAGTGGGCCGGACCCTCGGGGGAGGACAGCCAGATCTGCTCGGCGGCCTCTTGGCGGTTCAGGATGAGCTGGGCGCCGTCGTCGAATTCGATGGTCATCACGCCGTCGATCAGGTCGATATCCAGGTCGTCCAGCGCGCTCTGGTCGCTCAGGCGGGTCTGGATGTCGTCCAGGGCTTTCTCGGCGAATACGGCGAAGGAGGTCTGGCTCATGGGGCGCTCGGTCCGGTGGTGAAGGTTGGGGTCAGGCAGGGCGCGATTATAGGGAGACGCTGATTGAATCGCACGTCCGCGCTCGAGTCGCTTTTGCGTGCGAACAAGGCGCGGTGACTGCCGTGCAGTCACTCTGCACAAGGGAACCGCAACGCCGTTCCCACGCAAAAGCGGCCGAGCCCCTGCTTTCAATAGCTTGTGGGGTTGGAGCCCCCTGTTCCCCGATCCTGCGTTGCGCCGCTTGCGGGTAGAACCACTACCCGCTGCACGACGCGCCTTGTCTCGGAAAACAGGGGGCACCAACGCGGACGTGCGATTCAATCAGCGTCTCCCTAGGTCAGCCGCGCCAGGCGGCAATGGCCAACCCCGCCCAGCCGAGGATAAAGGCCGTCCCGCCCAGTGGCGCGATCGCCCCGAGGATGCGGGGTGCCCCGAGCGCGAGGGCGTACAGGCTGCCCGAGAACAGGAGGATGCCGATCACGAAGGCCACCGCGCTGGCGGCGGCCCAGCCGTTGGCCAGATGCGCCCACAGGGCGGCGACCAGCAGCAGGGCCAGGGCATGGATGAAGTGGTACTGAACGCCGGTGTGCCAGGTCGTCAGGGCGTGTTCCGAAAGGCGTTCCTGGAGGGCGTGGGCGCCGAAGGCACCGAGCACGACCGCGATCCCGCCCAGCAGACTGGCGATGACGATCAGGGGGCGAATCAGGGGCTCGCCGGCGACCATCAGGCGTCGTCGCCCATCTCGCTATCGATGTCCTGTCCGGCGACCCAGCCGTGTTCCCGGGCGCGCTCGATCGCTTCCTGATGGATGCGTTCATGACGTTCACGAAGTTCTGGCGGGAGATTGCTGATACGCAGGTCGTACTTGTCCCATTCGGCATTGACCTGGTCGTGCAGCATCTGGATGCGCGAGACATCCCAGCCGTCGCAGGTTTCGGTCTCCGGGAGGATGCCGAATACCCAGGCATCACGGATGAAATTGCCGATGGGGGTCATGCCGCCGTACATGTCGTTGTACAGGCCGACGTAGGTGCGGTTGGAACGGTTGGGTCCTTTCATGCCGCATAGTGTAGGGGCGACTAGGGCTCAGGCAAAGCGTTTTCGCCGGTGGGCGAGAAAAACGGAGATCAGGGTGCAAACCGGGAACGATTCACTGACGCGGGTGCGGATCCGCGGGCTCATGAAGCTGATGGTGCTGGGGGCCGCCTTGCTGCTGGTGGGGGTTATGCTGCGGTATGCATTTTCCGGATCGGTGGACACCCGTGGCGACACCCTTCGGGTGGACCTTGCGGAGATCGCGCCGGGCGAGGCGGGGCGCTTTGTCCACGGGAACCGGCATGTCCTGGTGGTCCACCGGGATGCGGCCTGGCAGGGCGCGCTGGCGAGCGACGAGGAACTGGTCGATCCCGCTGCGCGCCGCGGTCAGCAGCCGGACGGGCTGGACCTGCCGCTGCGCAGCTTTCGCCCCGAATGGCTGGTGGTGATCGGTGAGGGGACGGACCTGGGCTGCGAGCTGGATCTGGTGCACCCGGACGAAGCCGATGGCTGGAGTGGCGGGTTCGTCGATCGTTGCCGGGGCGGACGCTATGACGGGGCGGGGCGGGTCTACGCGGATCAGAACGCCCGCCGTAACCTGCCCATCCCGGACTACCGGTTCGCGGGGGAGGACCGGCTGATCCTGGGCAGCCCCTGAAACGGGCGAGGAGCGATATCAGCCGGACGCCGCGGTCGCTTCGGCGGGCTCCGTGGCCGAATAGAGGTCGAAGCGCACGCTCTTGCCCTTGACGCTGGCCTGTGGGGCGTCCGGTCCGAGAGCCGGGGCGTGCAGCGGGCGTTTTACGATCACCCGGCGTTCCACGTGGCCGCGCAGGGCGGCCAGGGTCTGTTCGCCGTCGGGGTCGGCCGTATCCGCCATCAGCGCCTGGATCAGTTGCATGTCCTTCTTGACCGCGGCGCGTTTGGCGCGCTCCGGGAACATGGGGTCGAAGACCGCGGCCATCGCGGGCGGGCTCACGGCCGTGGGCTCGGCGACGCCCTCGAGCAGGGTAATGCGCTGGATGACAGGGGCCAGATCCGGGTGGGTTGCAGCGCGCGCCAGGGCATCGGCGAGCAGACGATATACCACGGGGTGACGTTCCCAGGCGGTCACGCGAAAGCCGTGCGCGGCCAGCAGCAGGGTGTCGCGCCCGAGACCGGCGGAGGCATCCAGTACGTGGCCGTCGCGCGGGAGTTTGCCGAAGGCGCGGATCAGCCCTTCGCGCTGATGGCCGGCATGGGCCAGTCGATAGCCCTGGCGTCCGGCCGGGAAGTCGAGGTGCAGTCGCAGCGCCGGGTGGACGTCCTCGCGGATGAGCTGCAGGCCGTGATCGCCCGTTTCCAGGACCAGCCGAGCCGCGCCGCCGTGCCGGTAGCCGCGCGCCTCGAGGGCCTTGCGCAGTGCGTCGGCAGCGCTGTCGTAGCCCGGAGCCGCGCGTACGGTCAGCGCCATGGGGTCAGTAGTGCGGCGGGGGTGGTTCGGCGTCTTCGCGCCCGCCCCCGCGTTCCTCAAGCTCACGCAGGCGGTCGCGCAGCCACTGGACCTGCTGGCGCAGGTCGGCATTGGCCTGCTGCAGTTCCATCTGGATGCGGGCCTGCTCCTCCTGGGTGTATTCCTGGTGGGCCAGGCGGATCTCCAGGTCCTCGATTCGCTGTTGCAGGGGGTCGGTGTCCATGTGCGTCATTCCACCACGTTGCGCGGTGAACCGCATGCGAAGCTGCGGATGTTGTGCGTGACTTCGTCGATCACCCCCTGACGGGCGCTGCGCGCCGCCCAGGCGGTATGCGGGGTCAGCACGAGGCGCGGGATGTCGTCTGCCAGCAGCGGATGACCCGGTGGCGGGGGTTCCGGTTCCAGGACGTCGATGCCCGCGCCGCCGAGATGACCGCTGCGCAGGTGACGCGCCAGGGCCTCAGGGTCAACGAGACCGCCGCGGGCCGTGTTCAGCAGAATGCTTCCCGGCCGCATTCGGCGCAGTGCGTCGTCGTCGATGAGGTGGCGCGTTGCGGGCGTGAGCGGGCAATGCAGGCTGATCACATCGCACTCCGCGAGCAGGCGCTCCAGCGGCAGGCGATCCGCGTGCGTCTGCTGCGCGGGATCGTGACTCTGCGCAACCCGTACCTCCATGCCGAAGGCCTCGGCAAGACGGGCGGTGGCCCGGCCCAGCACCCCCCACCCGATGATCCCGATGCGCATCCCGGCCAGGGTGCCGATCGGGTGGTCGAGGAGGCAGAACTGATCCGAGTCGCTCCAGCGTCCGGCGCGGATGTCGGCTCGGTAGTCATCCAGCCGCGTGACCAGCGTCAGGAGCAGGGCGAAGACATGCTGCACCACGGAGTCTGTGGCGTAGTCGCGCGCGTTGCTGACGACGATGCCTTGTCGGCGGGCGGCGGCCACGTCGATATTGTTGAAGCCGGTCGCGGCGGCGCAGATCAGTCGCAGGCGGGGCGCGGCGGCCAGCAAATCGGCATCCAGTTCGACCTTGTTCGTGATCACGACATCGGCGTCCGCGATCCGTTCGGCGCACTGGTTGGGTCGCGTGCGGTCGTGGAAGGTCCACTCGGGCAGGCAGGCGCGTAGCCCGGTGAGGTCGAGGTCGTCCCGGTCAACCGTGTTCAGGTCGAGAAAGACGCCGCGCTGGAGCTGGGTCATGGGCCGAAGTCCCCGGGAGTCTGCGTAAGCGGTGTCCAACGAAAAGGGCCCCGCGCGGCGGGGCCCTTGAACGAGTTCCTGCGGTTGGCGCTGGACCTTAGTTGTCACCCATAAAGGCGTGGAACAGGTTCAGCAGGTGCAGGAACATCACGTAGAGGTTCGCGTACAGCGAGACGGTCATCACGATGTAGTTGGCCTCGGGGTCGTGAATCATCCGACTGGTGTCGAACAGGATGGCCGCGGACAGCAGCAGGACGACTGCGGCCGAGATGGCCAGCGAGAGCGCCGGGATCGCCAGGAACAGATTGGCGACGATGGCCAGCAGGGCCACGATCAGGCCGACGACCAGGAAGCCGCCGAGGAAGCTGAAGTCCTTCTTGGTGGCGAGGGCGTAGCCGGAGAGCGTGACAAACGCGATGGCCGTGGCGGCGAAGGCGTTGCCGACGATCTGCGGGCCGTTGGGCAGGCCCAGATACATGCTCAGGATCGGGCCGAGGAAGAAGCCCAGCACGCCGGTGAAGGCGAAGGTCAGGACGATGCCCAGTGCCGAATTGCGCGCGGCGTGGATGGCGAACGGGCCGCCGATCAGCACGCCCAGCATGATGATCCAGTGCACCGGCGGCGCATTGACCGCCATGGCGATGAACGCGGTAACCGCGCTGAACGCCAGGGTGAGCGACAGCAGCATGTAGGTCTGCCGGATCACCTTGTTGGTGGAGATGGTCTCGCTGATGGAGCCAGTGCTGGACGGGTTGCGACTCGAGCGGACGATCTGGTCTCGGGACACGGGTCAACTCCTCAATGCATTCGAATAAGCCACAGTGTAGCGATAAGCGCGCCCGGTTGCAGTGTTTCCACAGCCGGTCCGGGAGATCCGGCCGGCCGTGGGGCAACGGGCGCTGGCGTCCCCTACTTGATGGGTTCGCCGACCTTTTCGGAGATCGTCTTCACGGCGTGATCGGTGGACTTGAAGATGTTGTCCTCGCCGATGATCTCGTCCAGCCCGGTGCGCTGCATCACCTCCATCACCTGCGCCTTCACCCCGGCGAATACCAGCGTGATCCCGCGCGCCTTGAGGCGATGCACCAGCTGATGGATGACCTCTTCGCCGGAGGCATCGATCTCGTTGATGCCCTTGCCGACCACGATCAGGTACTTGGCCTGCGGGTGCCGTGCCACCAGGTCGAGCACTGCGTCTTCAAAGTACGGCACGTTGGCGAAGTAGAGCGAGCCGTCGAAGCGCATCATGCCGACCTTCTCATTGGTCTCCAGGCCATAGCGCTGGGCCTCGCGCAGGGTGCCGTCCTCGTAGCGGGCCAGCTCCGATACGCGCGGCTGCATAGTGCGGTACAGGTAGAGCACGATGGCCAGGCCGGCACCGGTCAGGATGCCGTAGTCCAGGTTCGGGGCCATGGCGAGCGTGGCGATGAAGGTCACGATCGCGGCGGCGCCGTCGTGCTTGTTGGCCACCCACGCGTGCTTGATCGCCTTGAAGTTCACCAGGCCGGCCACTGCCATCATGATGATGGCTGCGAGGACCGCCTGCGGCAGGTGATAGATCAACGGAGTCAGGAACAGCAGCGCCAGGCCAATGATCACGGCGGTGAAGACCGACGAGAGTCCGGTCTTCGCGCCGGAATTAAGGTTCACGGCCGAGCGGGAGAACGAGCCGCTGACCGGGTACCCCTGGGTGAAGCCACCCGCGATATTCGCCAGGCCCTGACCCATCAGTTCCTTGCTGGGGTCCAGCCGCTGGCCGGTCCGGGCCGCCATGGCCTTGGCAATCGCGATGGCCTCGGTAAAGCCCACCAGGGCAATGACGAAGGCGGTGGTCAGGAGTGTCGTGAACGTGCCGAAGCTGATCTCCGGAATCGAGAAGCCGGGAAGGCCCTGAGGCACATTCCCGACCACGGCTCCGCCCCCGTTCAGGTGCACGGTGTCGTCGCCCACACGCTCGATGCGCCAGGCAGCCCGGTCGGCGCGCTCGCGCTCAGCGTCGGTCAGGTGTTCGTCGGCAATGAAGCGGGCGGGTTCGTCATCGGTGCCGGGCACCCGTCGCAGGGTGAGGTCGCGGATCTCGTCGCGCATGGTCGCCAGTTCTGGGCGCAGTTCCTCGCGCTCCAGGCGCAGCTGGTCGGCCTCGTGGCGCAGGCGGACGGCCTCGGCGCCTTCCTGTTGTTGCAGTTCGGCCTCCAGGCGTCGGATCTGGTCGTCGAGTTCGGCCAGGCGGGCACTTTCGCGCTCGATGTTCTGGGCAAGGGTCAGGACCTCGGCCGGGGCGATCTGCTCGATGGAGGTCTCGGCCTTTTGTTCGTAGCCGATCGCCCAGCTGGCGACGATCGCCACGACCACCGCGACCAGCACGCCGGGGATCTTGGGCGTGAAACGCTTCATCGCGACCATCAGGGCGATCGCGCCTATCCCGAACGCAAGGGTTGGCCAGTGCACGCTGCCCAGTTCCATGAGCACGCCCCAGAGACCGAGCATGAAATGGCCGCTGGTATCGATCGGCACGCCCAGAATCTTGTTTACCTGGGACAGGGCGATGATGATCGCGGCCGCATTCGTGAATCCGACGATCACCGGGTGCGAGATGAAGCTGACCAGCGCACCCAGCTTGAACAGCCCCAGCATCAACTGGATCACGCCAACGATGAACGCCAGGGCGATGGCGAGCATGATGAATTCGGAAGAGCCTTCGGCCGCCAGCGGTATCAGTGCCGAGGCTGTCAGCAGGGAAACTACCGCCACCGGACCGGTCGCCAGCTGATTCGAAGAGCCCCACAGGGCCGCCACCATGACAGGAAGCAGAGAAGCGTACAGCCCGTAGACCGGCGGGAGCCCCGCCAGTTGGGCATAGGCCATGGATTGCGGGATCAGGACCAGGGCGACCGAGATCCCGGCGATGAGATCCGCGTTGAGGGTTTGCTTGGTCGGGCGCCAGCCGAGAAAGGGAAACACTCGCAGCAGGATCGGATTCATCGGGTCACTCGCTTGGCCAGTTCGTGAGAAACGACGACGGCCGAAACCAGGGCTGGGGCGCCGGAAGGCATTCCGGGCCAGGGCGTGCCAGGGCCGTCGTCACAGAACTGGCAGCCGGAGCTGGGCCCGCTGGATGTTCGCGGGCGCAAGCGGGAAAACGGCGCCGATTATAGTGCCTTCAGTCATTTTCTTCTATCTAACTTGTTCTATGTGAAACATGTTAGATGGGCTATGTGTGGGGTGCGGGGAGGGTGCGGCGAGTGGGGTGGGGGAATGGCGGAGAGGGAGGGATTACGGTGCCGCGGGCGCCGCCCTTCGGGCCGCCACCTCGCGGCGGCGTTCCGGCGTCGCTGTGCGTCGCCGGTCGAACCCGAGCGTTGGATCTCGAGGGTTCGAATCCCGGATTGGCGGGGTTGGCCCATGCGTTAGATAGCATTTGGATTTCTTGCTGGAATCTGGCGGAGAGGGAGGGATTCGAACCCTCGAGGGGCTTTCACCCCTGCCGGTTTTCAAGACCGGTGCAATCAACCGCTCTGCCACCTCTCCGAGGCTGGGCATTGTCTGGTACGGGGCTCGGGCTGGCAACCGGTGGGCGGGCTGCGTGGCCTGGCGACCACGAGAGGGAGGGATGGATTCGGCCCCGCGGGCCTCACCCTTCGGGCGTTGCCTGACGGCAACGTCCTGCGGCGGCTGCGCCGCCTTGTCGAACCCTCGAGGGGCTTTCACCCCTGCCGGTTTTCAAGACCGGTGCAATCAACCGCTCTGCCACCTCTCCGAGGTCGGGCATTGTCTGGTACGGGGCTCGGGCTGGCAACCGGTAGGCGCGCTGCGTGGCCTGGCGGCCACGAGAGGGAGGGATGGATTCGGCCCTGTGGGCCCGGGGCGCGTGGGGAAACACGGCACACAATGCTTGACGTTCGCTCGCGCGAACCCTAATCTTGTCCGCGCTCCGGGCGGTTAGCTCAGCGGTAGAGCACTGCCTTCACACGGCAGGGGTCACTAGTTCGAACCTAGTACCGCCCACCAGATTCGGATCAAAGGAAAGCGGCCTCGGGAAACCGGGCCGCTTTTTTTGTGCGCGTGGAGGGCCCGAGGCCGGATCGTCCGGGGCTGGCACAGGCGCCTGCCGTGACTCCGGTGCGCCGTGTCTCCCCGGGGCGACGTTCCGGCATTTCCGTGGCCTGCCAGTCGGATGGTCGGTTTCGATTCTCGCCGTAATTGGGGGTATTCAGACGCGCGAAAGGGGCCACTTGGGGCCCCCTTGCTTGAATCTGGCGGAGAGGGAGGGATTACTCGGCGCGGTGCGCCTCGCCCTTCGGGTCGTCACCTGCGGTGACGTTCTGGCATCGCTTCGCGCTGCCAGTCGAACCATCGTTTTCGATTCCTCGGGTTCGAATCCTGAAACCTCAGGGGCCAGACATGCGAAAGGGGCCACTTGGGCCCCTTTGCTTTGATCTGGCGGAGAGGGAGGGATTACGGCGACGTGGTCGCCGCCCTCCGGGCCGCCTTCGCTGCGCTGCGGCGTTCCGGTGTCGCTGCGCGCCACCGGTCGAACCATCTTCTCTAATTCCTCGGGTTCGAATCCCAGAACGTTGGGGCTATACATGCAAAAGGGGCCACTCGGGCCCCTGTGCTTGAATCTGGCGGAGAGGGAGGGATTCGAACCCTCGGTACTCGCGAGAGTACAACGGTTTTCGAGACCGCCCCGTTCGACCGCTCCGGCACCTCTCCGTATTTGCTGAACCGGGCGGGGTCGAGCCGCCACGGCGGAGCGAATCCTAGCAGATTCGGCCGGGCGAGCGGTAGCGGCCGCCGGGGATGCCTATGGCATCAGGCGGGTGATTTCCCAGTCGCTCCCGACGCGGTGGTACTGGAACCGGTCGTGCAGGCGGTTGGCGCGCCCCTGCCAGAACTCGAACAGCTCCGGTTGCAGGCGATAGCCGATCCAGGCGGGGTCGCGCGGGATGTCGCCATCCGGATACTGCTGTTCCAGCGCGCGTACGCGCTGCTCCAGTTCGTCGCGGTTCGCGACCGGGTGGCTCTGGGTGGAGGCGGCGGCGGCGAGCTGGCTGCCGCGTGGACGCTGATGAAAATACTCGTCGGCGAGATCGGCGGGCAGGGCGGCGACGGGTCCCTCGATGCGGATCTGGCGCTCCGTTTCCGGCCAGTAGAACAGGAGCGCGGCGCGCGGGTTCTCGTTGAGGTCCTGGCCCTTGCGGCTGCGCGAGTCGGTGTACCAGGCAAGCCCGTCGGCATCCACATGCTTCAGGAGCACCGTGCGTGCGGACGGCTGGCCATCGGCATCGGCGGTGGCGAGGATCATCGCGGTCGGGTCGGGGTTGCCGGCCTCGCGCGCGGCCTCCAGCCAGTCGTTGAGCAGGCCGAGCGGGTTGGCCTGAAGGTCGCTGCGACGCAGTTCCGCGCGGGTGTAGTCGCGGCGGGTGTGGCGGTGGTCGGCGGTCGTCATGAGGGGCCTCGTGCTTGAGCGAGAGGCGCCCATCATACGGCGGCGCGCCGGATTCGGAAATTTGTCGCGGTTTCGCTGTCACACTGGGGGACGATCACAGAACGCAAGGAGCATACGATGGCCGAGCCGATTATCGCCGCAGTGGAACCCCGGGGTGTGGAGCTGAAAAAGGGCGAGGAGTACGCCTTCTGCCGCTGCGGGCGTTCGCAGGATCAGCCGTTCTGCGACGGTTCGCACCAGGGGACGGGCATCGAGCCTCTGGTATTCACCGCACAAGAGGATGGCGAGGCCTACCTGTGTCAGTGCAAGCAGTCCGGGAACCTGCCGTACTGTGACGGGACCCATGCGCAGTTCGAGGCCGATGCAGTCGGCGGGCCGGCGAGTGCCGCGGATGCTGACACCGAGGGCGAAGCACGTGACGCCGAGCCCGGGGATCGGGCGCCGAGCCCGCGCAACAGTGAGACGGAGCCGCATGTCGAGTGGATCCACGCGCTGGCGCGGGATGGACTGGAGGGTGTGGGACGACACGGGACCACGGTCGCCATGGGGGTCCCGCGGGACCGGCTGCCGAGCTGGGACGGGATGCAGTTGCTGGCGGCACAACTGGCCACGCGGCCGCTGGACGAGGGGGCCGAGATCGGGACATCGCTGGTGATCGGGCCGGAGGCGAAGCGGCCGCTGGAGCTGAAGATCCCGTTGCTGGTGTCCGACATGAGCTTTGGCGCGTTGTCGCGGGAGGCGAAGATCGCCCTGGCGCGCGGGGCCGAGCGCGCAGGGACGGGCATCTGCTCTGGCGAGGGCGGCATGCTGGATGCGGAGCAGGCGGAGAATTCCCGCTACCTGTTCGAGCTGGGTCCCGCCGGGTTTGGCTACTCCGACGCGGTATTGGACAAGGTCCAGGCGTTTCACTTCAAGGCCGGCCAGGCGGCGAAGACCGGTGTTGGGGGTGTCCTGCCGGGGAGCAAGGTGAGCGACGAGATCGCGCGGGTGCGCGGGATCGAGGCCGGCCAGGATGCCCATTCGCCCGCGGCGAACGCGGATCTGCAGACCCCGGCCGATTTCCGTCGGTTTGCCGATGCGGTGCGCGAGAAGACCGGCGGCGTGCCGGTGGGCTTCAAGCTCTCGGCGAACCACATCGAGGCGGACCTGGCGTTTGCCCTGGAGGCCGGGGCCGATTACCTGATCCTCGACGGCCGCGGAGGTGGCACGGGCGCGGCACCGGCCCTGCTGCGCGACCACATTAGCGTTCCGACCATCCCGGCGCTGGCCCGCGCGCGTCGATTCCTGGACGCGAACGGGGTCTCCGGTCGCGTGACGCTGCTGGTGACGGGCGGCTTGCGCACCCCGGCGGACTTCGTGAAGGCCCTCGCGCTGGGGGCCGACGGTATCGCCCTGGCCAATTCGGCGATTCAGGCGGTGGGCTGCGTGGGCGCGCGGATGTGCCACACCAATCAGTGCCCCAGCGGCGTGGCCACGCAGGATCCCGCCCTGCGCGCCCGGCTGGATCCGCAGGAAGGAGCGGAACGTCTGGGTCGGTTTCTGGAGGGCTCCACGGAGTTGATGAAGGTGCTGGCGCGGGCCTGCGGGCATGCCAGCCTGGAGGACTTCGGGCCCAATGACCTGACCACGTTCGATCGCGACCTGGCGCGGCTGGCCGGTATCCAGTACGCGGGTGTGCTCGAAGGCAGTTGACCGTCGATTGGGCGGGCCCGGGCTTGATCTGGATCAGCACCCGCCGGAGCAATCCCGTTACACTCGCGCATTTTCGCGACTGGGGGATCTGGATGAGCTACTCCGATGTGCACCAGAGCTACGGGCGTTGCCGGCGGGCCGGCAACTTCGTGGACCGCTTCTATGAACGCTTTCTCGCGGCGGACGAGCGGGTGGCGCAGGCCTTTACGACCACGAACTGGTCGCAGCAGAAGCGGGCCCTGGGGCAGGCGGTCTCCACCGCGATCAGCTACGCGGAGGGCGAGAGCTTTGTGGCGCCGACCATGGAGAAGATGGCCGAGGTGCACAGCCGTCATGGCCGGGTGCCGGTGGCGCCGGAGTTGTACGGGGTGTGGCTGGACTGCATGGTGGAGACGGCCCGCGAGGTGGACCCGCGCTGGGACGAATCCCTCGCGCAGCGCTGGCGCGGGGCGCTGAGCCCGGCCATCGACCTGTTCATTGAACGCTACTGACGCCAGGCGCGTACCCGGCGGGGACTGAAGGACGAAGCCCCGCCCGTGGGCATGCCCTGTTGATCTCGCTGCGCCCGGGGCGTGTAATGCGCGGATTTCCCGTTGCCGGCGCCCGCCGGAAGAAGCCTGGTGATGTCCGCAGCCCCCGAGACCCTGTTTGCCCGCAAGCCCTACTGGGCCAAGCGCTTTGGCACGGCACCGTTCTTGCCGACCACGCGCGAGGAGATGGACGCGCTCGGTTGGGACAGCTGTGACATCGTGCTGGTCACCGGCGACGCCTACGTCGATCACCCGAGCTTCGGTATGGCGATCATCGGGCGGCTGCTGGAGGCGCAGGGGTTCCGGGTCGGCATTCTCGCGCAGCCGGACTGGACGTCGGCCGAGCCCTTCCGCGCCCTGGGGCGGCCCAACCTGTTCTTTGGCGTGACCGCCGGGAACATGGACTCGATGGTCAACCACTACACCGCGGAGCGGAAGCTGCGCTCCAACGACGCCTACACCCCGGGAGACGTGCACGGCAAGCGTCCCGACCGGGCGGTGATCGTCTACGCCCAGCGGGCCCGCGAGGCGTACAAGGATGTGCCGGTGGTGGCCGGCGGCATCGAGGCCAGCCTGCGCCGGATCGCGCATTACGACTACTGGCAGGACAAGGTGCGCCGCTCCGTGCTGCTGGATTCGCGCGCGGACATCCTGCTGTTCGGCAATGCCGAGCGGGCCCTGGTGGAGCTGGCGCATCGCGTGGCCGCGGGCGAGCACCCGCGCGAGATCACGGATCTGCGGGGCACGGCCTTCCTGCGGGATGCGGTCCCCGCCGGCTTTGTCGAACTGGACTCCAGCGAGGTCGATACCCCGGGGCCGGTGGATGCCAACCCCGACCCCTACGCGATGGTCTCGCCCGCAACCTGTGCCGATGCCGAAGGGCAGGACAGCTCGGCGGTACAGGGCGAGCCGGGCATAAAGGTCGTGCGCTTTCAGCGGCAGATCCCGCGGGGCACGCCGCGCGACCAGACGGTGATCCGCATCCCTGCGTTTGAGCAGGTGAAGGGGGATGCGGTGCTGTATGCCCATGCCTCGCGGGTGCTGCATCTGGAGACTAATCCGGGCAACGCGCGGGCGATCGTGCAGCGCCATGGCGACAAGGAGGTCTGGCTCAACCCGCCGCCGATCCCGCTTTCCACCCCCGAGATGGACGCGGTGTTCGACCTGCCCTATGCCCGTGCCCCGCACCCGGCATACGGTGATGCCCGCATCCCGGCCTGGGAGATGATCCGCTTCTCGGTGAACATCATGCGCGGGTGCTTTGGTGGCTGTACCTTCTGTTCGATCACCGAACACGAGGGGCGGATCATCCAGAGCCGCTCCGAGGACAGCGTGCTGCGCGAGATCGAGGAGATCCGCGACAAGGTGGACGGGTTCACCGGTGTGATCTCGGACCTGGGCGGGCCGACGGCCAACATGTACCGCCTGGCCTGCAAGGACCCGAAGATCGAGCAGAGCTGCCGGCGGCTGTCCTGTGTGTACCCGGGGATCTGCAGCAACCTGGATACCGATCACGCCCCGCTCATCCGTCTCTACCGCAAGGCGCGCGCGCTACCGGGGATCAAGAAGATCCTGATCGCCTCGGGGCTGCGCTATGACCTGGCGATCGAGTCCCCGGAGTACGTGAAGGAGCTGGTCACCCACCATGTGGGTGGTTACCTGAAGATTGCGCCGGAACATACGGAAAAGGGCCCATTATCCCGGATGATGAAGCCGGGCATGGGCACCTATGACCGGTTCAAGGCCATGTTCGAGAAATACTCGAAAGCGGCAGGGAAGGAGCAGTACCTGATCCCGTATTTCATTGCCGCGCACCCGGGGACCACCGATCAGGACATGCTGCAACTGGCGCTCTGGCTCAAGCGCAATGATTTTCGCGCCGACCAGGTGCAGGCGTTCCTGCCCAGCCCGATGGCGCTCGCCACGGCTATGTGGCACTCGGGCCGGGATCCGTTGCGTGGCATCCGCCGCAAGGCGAGCGAACGGGTGCCGGTCGCCCGGGGCTTCCGCGCCCGCCGCCTGCACAAGGCCTTTCTGCGCTACCACGACCCGAACAACTGGCCGCTGCTGCGCGATGCCCTGCAGCGCATGGGGCGGGCCGATCTGATCGGGAACGGGAAGCACCATCTGGTGCCGACCTGGCAGCCGGCCGGGACGGGGCAGGGCGCGGCGCGCCCATCCACGGGCGGGCGGATGACCCGCGGCGGGAAGGCCCTGAAAAAGCGCGGCCAGACCTTCCAGACCCAGCACAACGGGGTGGAGGCCGCGGCCCGTCCGGGGGCGAAACCAAAGGCCGGGGCCGCGTCGGCGGGCAAGGCGGGCGGCCGTTCGCCGGCGCCCCACGGTGGCAAGCCGCGGGCTGGTGCCGGGAAGCTCCGCAAGAAGGGGCGCCCGGCCGGCAAGCGGCCGCGCGCCTGACGGCGCAGTGGCTCAGGCCGACGCGTCGGGCGGCGGTACCTGGCCTTCCAGGCTGAGATTCAGGCCGGTGGTGGTGCGGTCGCCGGGGTCCAGGAAGTACAGGTAGGGGCCCACCACCGCCTCGGGTTCGGGCAGCAGTTCCGCGTTCTCACCCGGATAGTGGCCGGCCCGGAAACGGGTGCGCACGGGACCGGTGTCCACGCCATTGACGTGGATGAAGCGCGGCTCGTTGCGATGCTCGTGGGACAGGATGTCGATCAGGGCGTCCTGCGCTGCCTTGGCCATCCCGAAGGCCCCCCAGAAGGCCTTGCGCGCGTTCTGGGTGGAGACCACCAGGCTTCCGGTCGGGCTGGCCTCCAGCAGGGGCAGCACAGCCTGGGTCAGGAAGAACGGGCCGTGCAGGTTGCTGTTGATGACCTTGAACCACAGCTCCGGGTCGTAGTTCTTCATCGGCATCAGGGCCCCGGCCCAGCCGGCGTTCAGCACCAGGCCGTCGAGGCGACCCAGCGAGTCACGGATGTTCTCCGCCAGGTCGCCGTAATCCTTGACCGTAGCCCCCTCGAGATTCAGCGGGTAGATCGCGGGCTGGGGCTGGCCGGCCTGTTCGATCCGGTCGTAGACCGCCTCCAGGCCCTTCAGGTCCTTGTCCAGCAGGACCACCGTGGCGCCGGCGGCGGCGCAGGCCTCGGCGACTGCCCGGCCGATGCCGTCGGCGGCGCCGGTGACGAGGATCACGCGCTGGTCAAAGGCGCCCGGTTCGGGACGGTAGGCGAGGAGGCGAGGGATATCGAGGTCGGTCAAGGATGGTCCTCCAGGAACAGGTGCGCCGATTCTAGTCCAGATTGTACGGCGGCTTCGAGCGTCGACGGCAGTGCGTGGGTCAGGTAATCCCCTGACAGGTAGCAGTCGGGCCAGGGCGTGCGGGGCGGTGGACGGTGCCGATCCAGATCGACCCGGGCGTCCACCGTCGCGCGGCGCTCGCAGACGCAGTGACCGGCTGCGGGCTCCCCCAGCTCGGGAAAGGTCCGTACCAGCGAGCGGGCGACGGTGCGCCATCGGGCATCCGCCGTCAACGGTTCGAGGTCGTCGGCGGCCGAGATCACAACAGCCAGCCAGTGCGGGGCGCCCGCGACGTGCCGGGGGATCAGCCACTGGCCATGCTGGCCGAGCAGCCCCTGGAGAGGGGGCCGGTCCGTCAACCGCCGCGGGTAGCGCAGGTAGACGGTGCAGATGCTGCGTGCGCCCATGGCCTTGAGCCCCTGATGCGTGGCGCCCCATCGAGCGTCCGCTGGCAACAGGCTGGCGGTGGCGGTGGGCGTGGTGGCCAGGATCAGCGCGCGGGCGTTGCTGGTGTCGCCCTGGCGATCGTGCAGTCGATAAGGGGCATCCGGGCGTGTCGCGTCGCGCTGGATCATCGTGATGCGGCGGCCAAGGTCCACGCGCGCACCCCGGGCCCGAAGCTCGCGGATGGCGGCGTCGGGGAACACCTCGCCCAGGGGCCGCGCAGGGATCAGCAGGCGGGCGGCCTCCGGCCCGTGATTCAGGGCCCGTCGCAGCACGTTCTGGAAGATCCGCGCGGAGGCCAGGCGGGTCGGAGTGTTCATCACCGCCAGGCACAGGGGGTCCCACAGCCGCTCGATCAGGGCTTCCGGCTGGTGGCGGCGCTGCAGCCAGTCGAGTACCGGCAGGTCGTGTCGCAGGGGACGGTGCAGCAGGGCCGCCGCGCCGATCAGGGCGCGCAGCCGGATGCCGGTGGCGTGGCCGGGAAGGGAACGATAGAGGGCCGTGGCCAGGGCCGGCAGCCGGGGCGAGCGGGGCTCGAGCGCGAAGGCCGGGGATGCTGGCCGGCGGTCGGGGTCGAACATCCGCAGGCCGAACGGGACGGCGTGAAAGGCCGAGTCGGGGTCGATACCTACCGCGCGGATCTGTTCCAGGGTCTGCTGGCAGGCCCCCACGAGGATGTGCTGGCCGTTGTCCAGTGGGGTGTGGTCCAGCTCGAGGCTGCGGGCGCGCCCGCCGGGGATCCGGCCGGCCTCGATCAGGTGTACGGGCTGTCCGGCGCGAGCCAGGGCGAGGGCTGCGGTCAGGCCGGCCCAGCCCGCGCCGACCACGGCGACAGGGTTCGCGGGAGGGCTGGAGGCCATGGCGTCAGGCCGCGCGGCGGCGATGCTCGCGTTTCAGGCGCCGGGCGGTGCGCCAGGCGATCCACAGCTTGCGGATCGGGGTCAGGCGTACGCGGTGTTCCAGAACTCGGAAGCCGTCGTCCTCGATCTCGTCGAGCAGGGTGCGGTAGATCGCCGCCATGATCAGGCCCGGGCGCTGGGGGTAGCGGTCGGCAGCGGGGAGGTGTTCCTCGGCGCTGTTGTAGTAGCGCCGCGCGCGCTCGGCCTGTTGTGCGAACAGGGCTCGATGACGGTCGTCGGTGATGTTGACCTGGAACTCCTCGGGTTTGACCCCGTGCTTGCGCAGCTCGTCGAGCGGGATATAGACGCGGCCGCGCATGGCGTCCTCGTGGACGTCGCGCAGGATGTTGGTGAGCTGCAGGGCCATGCCGAGGTCGTGGGCGTACTTCAGCGTGCGCCGGTCGCTGTAGCCGAAGATGTGGGCGGACAGGATGCCGACCACGCTGGCGGCTCGATAGCAGTACAGCGACAGGGTGGTGAAATCCGGGTAGCTGTCGTAGTCGAGATCCATCTGCATGCCGTCGATGATCTCGTCGAAATATTCGCGGCCCAGGTCGAAGGCGGCGATGTGGGGCTGCAGTGCCTGGGAGATAGGATGACGCGGTTCGCCCGCGAACAGGCGTTCGATCTCCTGGCGCCACCAGTCCAGCTTGGTCCGGGCGACGCTCTCCTCGCGGACCTCGTCGACGATGTCGTCCACTTCCCGGCAGAAGGCGTACAGCCCTGTGATGGCGCGGCGCCGGTCGGGCTCCAGAAAGCGAAAGGCGTAGTAGAAGCTGGAGCCGCTCTGTGCGGCCTTCTCCTCGCAATACTCGTCGGGGGACATGCGCTCTCGCGTGGCGGGTGTCGAACAGGGACGGGAAGGCTAGCACAGGCAGTGCGCGAGGCGGGAGATTGCCCCCGAAGGCGGATTGTTGACCTGTATCAAGCCCGCTACCGGGTCGTGGTCGTAGCCTGTGGTGGTCCGATGCCGTAAATGGGCGGTACACGCTCGAGGGGGACCCGATGGAGCAGCGCCTGGTATTTGATCCGGAGATCCTGCGTCGCTATGACGTGAGCGGACCTCGCTACACGTCGTATCCCACGGCACCCCAGTTCCACGAGGGTTTCGACGACCGCGCGTATGCCGAGGCGGCGCAGGCCACCAACGGGGCGGACCCGGCGCGTCCGCTGTCGCTGTACGTGCATGTCCCGTTCTGCGACACGGTCTGCTTCTATTGTGCCTGCAACAAGGTCATTACCGGCAACTACCAGCGGGCACAGCGCTATCTCGCGTATCTCGAACGCGAGGCCGAGCTGCAGGGCGAGCTGTTTGATGCGGAGCGCACGGTGGGGCAGTTGCACTTCGGCGGGGGCACGCCGACCTATCTCGGGGACGAGGATCTGCGCCTGGTGATGGCATTGCTCGGGCGCCACTTCCGCCTCGACGACAGTGCCGCGCGCGAATTCTCCATCGAGATCGACCCGCGCGCGGTGCGACCCGAGACGATTCCGCTGCTGGGCGAACTGGGTTTCAACCGCATCAGCCTCGGCGTGCAGGACTTTGATCCGGACGTGCAGCGGGCGGTCAACCGCATCCAGCCCTTCGACGTCACCGCGCGCGCCGTCGAGCAGGCCCGGGCCCATGGGTTCGAGTCCACCAACTTCGACCTGATCTACGGGCTTCCGCTGCAGACGGTGGAGACCTACACCCGCACCCTGGAGCGTGCCCTCGAACTGCGCCCGGAACGCCTGGCGATCTACAACTACGCCCATCTGCCACAGATGTTCAAGACGCAGCGCCAGATCCGCGAGGCGGACCTGCCCGATGCAGCCGAGAAGCTCGCGATCCTGGAGACGACCATCGAGCGGCTGACCGCGGCGGGCTACGTCTACATCGGGATGGATCACTTTGCCTTGCCGGACGACGAGCTGGCCGAGGCACAGCGAGCCGGGACGCTGCAGCGCAACTTCCAGGGCTATTCCACCCGTGCGGAGTACGATCTCGTGGCGCTGGGTCCCACGGCCATCGGGAAGGTCGGCGCGACCTACAGCCAGAACCTGCGCGAGCTGGATGCCTACTACGCCCGCCTGGATGCGGGCCGCCTCCCGGTCTTTCGGGGGCTGGAGCTGAGTGCCGACGACCGCCTGCGGCGGGACGTGATCAGCGAACTGATGTGCCACTCGCGGATCGACTTTGCCGCGATCGAGGCGCGCCACGGGATCGTGTTCGGCGAGGTCTTCGCGGACGCGCTGGGGCGCCTCGAGGGTATGCAGGACGACGGCTTGGTGCGGATCGAACAGGGCCGGCTGGATGTGCTGCCGCGCGGTCGCCTGCTCCTGCGCAATGTGGCCATGGCATTCGACGCCTATCTGGCGACCGAAGGCCAGCCGCGGTACAGCAAGGTGGTTTAGCGGGCTCGGGGGCGCCGACGCGGGCGCAGGCTGTGGCTCAGGATGATCCAGGCATCGCGGGTGCGCAGGCGCGGGCGGGCGAAGACGTCGTCCTGCTGGCGCAGGCGCCAGAGGATGCGGGCGCCGCCATTGATGATGGCGCGGATTTCCAGCCCCATGCGCCCGCGCAGCATCCCGCCCAGGGGCGCGCCGGCCCGTAGCAGGCGATCGGCGCGGGCGTACTGGAACTGCATCAGATTGCGTAGCTGGAAGGTGGTCTTTTCGGCCGCGAGCATGGCCTCGGTGACGCCGTACTGGTCCATCTCCTCCTGCGGCAGGTAGATGCGGTTGTTCTCCTCCAGGTCCTGCTGCAGGTCCTGGTAGAAGTTGATCAGTTGCAGGGCCGAGCAGATGGCGTCGGAATGGCCCAGCATTTCCTCGGTCGGGTTCCCGTTCAGATGCAGCAGCAGCCGCCCGACCGGGTTGGCCGAACGCCGGCAGTAGTCCATCACCTCGCCAAAGGTCGCGTAGCGCGTCTGGTCGAGGTCCTGCAGGAAGGCATCGATCAGGTCGGAGAACGGTGCCGCCGGCAGGTGGAAACGGGCGCGGGCATCCGCCAGGGCGATCCATTCGGGATCGTGTTCCGCGGCCGGGTCCTCCAGGACCTGCACGCGTTCCTGCATGGCCAGCAGTGCCTGGCGGCGTTCTTCGACCGGGCGCGGGTCCTCGTCGGCCAGGTCGTCGGCGTCGCGGGCAAAGCAGTAGATCGCCGCCACCGGGTCGCGCAGGCGGCCGGGCAGCAACCAGGAGGCCACAGGGAAGTTCTCGTAGTGCGCCGTGGCACGCTGACGGCAGTGGCGATAGGCCTGGCGGATCCGGGGTTCCATCAACCATCAGCCCCCGCGGGGTGGCGGGCGTGATCAGCCGGCAAGGCTGCGCTCCGGGGCGGGGGCGCCGTTGTACCAGGCCCAGAAATCGTCGGGTTGCTCCAGGGCGCCGTCGGCGCCCCATTGATCCGGCTGCTGGTCCGCGTCGATGTAGCCCCAGTTGGCGATCAGGGTGGGCATGCCGGCGGCGCGTCCGGCCGCGATGTCGCGCTCGGCATCGCCCCAGTAGCAGTGGCGCTCCGGGGGCAGGCCGGTTTGCCGCGCCGCCAGCCACATGGGTTCGGGGTCAGGCTTGCGCTGGGGCAGGGTATCGCCGCTGACAACGGCCGCCATGCGGGAGCGCAGGCCGAGGGCCTCCAGCAGTGGATCGGTGAGCCAGCCCGGCTTGTTGGTGACCACGCCGACGGACCAGCCCCGGGCCTCGCAGCGGTCCAGGAGCTCGGCGAGCCCGGGGAACAGGGTGGTGGCCTGGCACAAGTCGCGGGCGTAGATCTCCAGGTAGCGCTTCTTCAGGTGCTCCGTGAAGGCGGCATCGGCGTCGGGGAAGGCGAGCGCGACGAGGGCCTGCGAGCCGTGGGAGACATGGTTGCGCACCGCCTGGAAAGGGAGTGGCGCGCGGTCGTATTCGGCCATCAGGGTGACCAGCGCCGCATGCATGTCCGGCGCGGTATCCAGCAGCGTCCCGTCGAGGTCGAACAGGAGCGAACCCAGATCGCGCGTCATGCGGTGGTGTCGTCGCCCCGGCGGGCGGCCATGAGGTAGTTCACGTCGGTGCGCCCCACCAGGCGGTAGCGACCGCTGAGCGGCGAATAGGTCAGCCCGGTCATTGCGGTGACCTCGAACCCATGGCGGCGCAGCGCGGCGCCCAGTTCCGAGGGCCGGATGAAGCGGCCGTACTCGTGGGTGCCGGCGGGCAGCATGTTCAGCAGGTATTCGGCCCCGACGATCGCCTCGGCGAAGGCCCGCGGCGTGCGGTTGATCGTGGACAGAAACAGCCAGCCGCCGGGACGCACAAGCTTCACGAGCGCATCGATGACCGCTTCGGGGTCGGGCACGTGTTCCAGCATCTCCAGGCAGGTGACCACGTCGTAGTCGCCGGCGTGGTGTTCGGCATGGGCCTCGGCGGTGGTATGCAGGTAGTGGATCTCCAGCCCCGCTTCGTGGGCGTGCTCGCGGGCAACTTCCAGGTGTTCGGCACCGGCGTCCAGGGCGGTGACGTGCGCGCCGCGCACCGCCATTGCCTCGGACAGGATGCCGGCACCGCAGCCGACGTCCAGCACCTTCTCGCCGGTCAGGTCGGCCTGGGCGTCGATCCACTCCAGACGCAGCGGGTTGATCGCATGCAGGGTGGCGAAGGGGCCGCTGGGGTCCCACCACTCGCGGGCGCGGTGCGTGAACTTGTGGATCTCGGCGCTATCGACGTTGGCGTGCGTCTGCGAACGGGATTGAGTCTGCGGGCTCATGGGATCGGTCTCGCTCAGGGAAACACTGGTTAATGTACACGTTCGCGCTCGAGTCGCTTTTGCGTGCGAACAAGGCGCGGTGACCGCCGTGCAGTCATTCTGCACAAGGGAGCCGCAACGCCGTTCTCGCGCCCGTTTTCGATAACAACGGGCGGCCGAGCCCCCGCTTTCAATCGTTTGTGGGGTTGGTACCCCAGGTCTCCCGATCCTGCGTTGCGGCCCTTGCCGGTAGAACCACTACCGGCTGCGCACCGCGCCTTGTCTCGGAAAACCTGGGGTACCAACGCGAGCGTGTACATTAATCAATGTTTCCCTCAGGCAATGGGCTGCTGGGTTTCCAGCACCCGGATGCGCCAGTCATCGGCTTCGGCGCGGAGGTCCTGCACGTTCAGCGTAAGCAGTTCCCGGTCGCGCAGCAACGGGCGTCCGGCCACGTAGACGTCGCGTACGGCATCCCGCGTGGCGGCATACACGATTTGCGCGCTGGGGTCGTGCGCCGGCTGCAGCTCCAGGGCCTGCAGGTCCACCGCGACCACGTCCGCCTGCTTGCCGGGCTCCAGCGAACCGATGCGGTCGTCCAGCCCCAGGGCGCGGGCGCTGCCGAGGGTGGCCATCTCCAGGGCCGAGGCGGCGGGCAGCGCCGCGGCGTCGCCGCTGACGGCCTTGGCCAGCAGGGCGGCGGTGCGCATCTCGCCGATCATGTCCAGATCGTTGTTGGAGGCGGTGCCATCGGTGCCCAGGCCGACGGTGATCCCGGCTTCCTGCAGACGCGCGACGGGGCAGAACCCGGACGCCAGCTTCAGGTTGGATTCCGGGCAGTGGGCGACGGACACCGGCCGGTCGCGCAGCTGGTCCAGATCGGATTCGTCCACCTGGGTCATGTGCACAGCGATGAAGGGCTGGTCCAGCATGCCGAGTCGGGCGAGGCGCGCCAGGGGCCGTTCGCCGTGGTCACGGACGGCGTCGGCGACCTCGCTGGCCGTCTCGTGGACATGCATGTGAATCGGGGCGTCGAGTTCGCGCGCGCGATCGGCCACGCGCTCCAGGCTCGCATCGCCAACGGTATAGGGCGCGTGCGGGGCCACATTGAAGGCGATCCGTTCGTGTCGGCCCCAGGCGGTCACCACGTCGGCGCCGCGCTGGAAGTACTCGTCGGCCGTGCTCGCCCAGGGGGTGGGGAAATCGAACACGGTCAGGCCCAGGGAGGCGCGGATACCGGTCTCGTCGACCACTCGCGCCGCGTCCTCCACGAACAGGTACATGTCGCTGAAACAGGTGGTGCCGCCACGCAGCATCTCCGCGACCGAGAGCCGGGTGCCGGCGCGCACGAACTCGGGCGAGAGCAGCTTGCCTTCGGCCGGCCAGATGTAGCGCTTGAGCCAGTCCATCAGGGTGTGGTCGCTGCCGATGCCCCGCAGCAGGCTCATCCCCGAGTGGGTATGGGCATTGACCAGGCCGGGAATCAGGGCGTGCCCGGGATGGTCGCGGTACTCCGCATCGGGGTATCGGGCGCGGGCGGTCTCCGTGGGCTCGATCGCCTGGATGACGCCGTCGCGGATGATGAGGGCGTGATCCCGCAAGATGGTGTCGCGGGGGATGACCGGGAGAATCTGGGGGGCGCCGAGGATCAGCGTCTGGGTCTGGTTCATGGGACACGGTCTGCGCGGGATACAGGGTCGCGCATGGTACCCGAAAGGGGCGGCGTTGCGCCGCCCCGGGTCGGTAAGGAGACGCTGATTGAATCGCGCGTCCGCGCTCGAGTCGCTTTTGCGTGCGAACAAGGCGCGGTGACCGCCGTGCAGTCATTCTGCACAAGGGAGCCGCAACGCCGTGTGCGCGCCCGTTTTCGATCAACAACGGGCGGCCGAGCCCGCTCTTTCAATCACTTGTCGGGTTGGTGCCCCCTGTTCCCCGAGCCAGCGTTGCGCCACTTGCGGGTAGAACCACTACCCGCTGCACGACGCGCCTTGTCTCGGAAAACAGGGGGCACCAACGCGGACGCGCGATTCAATCAGCGTCTCCTTTAGGACTACTGGCGGTTGATCGCGAAACGGCCGGGGCCGGTCAGGGCCAGCGCGATGGCCGCGAACAGGAACATACCCTGCAGTTCCAGGGCCCAGCCGCCGTGGCCGGTGAGCTGGAAGACCTCGTGGGCATGCGCCAGAGCGATGGCAAAGACCATGTTGATCGCGATGAGTACGGCGCCGATGCGTGCATAGAGTCCGAGGATGACCAGGATCGGCGCCAGGATCTCGCCGATATACACCCCGTAGGCCAGGATGGTCGGGAGTCCGGCGTCGGCCAGCATGCCTTCGATGCCACTGATGCCACCTGTGATCTTCGCGATGCCGTGCAGCAGGATCATGATGCCGAGGGCCAGTCGCAGGATCAGCTTGCCGCTGTCGTCGAGGGTGTGGTCCATGTCGATACTCTCCTTGTAGCAGGGCGGGCAGTGGCCCGCGTTGGGGCCCGGGGCGATGCCGCCGGGCCCGATTCGGCTGGGCCCCCGCCAGAACGAGGGGGCCCTGGAAAATGGACCGGTTCGGTCAGCCGGCCTCGCGCCCAAGGCGCTGGGCGCGGGCGACCTCCGCAACGTGCCGGCCCTGGGAGGCGGCCATGCCCAGTTCGCTCTCGCTCGGCTGGCGCGAGCCGTCGCCGGCGGCCAGCGTGGTGGCACCGTAGGGCGTGCCGCCGCAGACCTCGCTGACGTCGAGCATGCGCTTCTCGGTGTAGGGTAGACCAACCACGGTCATGCCGTAGTGAAGCAGATTGACGATGGTGGAGACCAGGGTCGTCTCCTGGCCGCCATGCTGCGATGCCGTGGAGCCGAACACGCTGCCGACCTTGCCGACCAGCTTGTCGCCGAACCACAGGGCGCCGGTCTGGTCGAGGAAGTTGGCCATCTGGGCGGCCATGCGGCCGAAGCGGGTCGGGGTGCCGATGATGATGGCGTCGTAGTCCGCCAGTTCCTCCGGCTTCGCGATGGGTGCGGCCTGGTCAAGCTTGGCGCCGGCGTTGCGGGCCACCTCGTCCGGCATCAGTTCCGGGACACGCTTGATCGTAACCTCGGTATCCGGGACTTCGCGGGCCCCCCGGGCCACGGCCTCGGCCATCTGCTCGATGTGGCCCCAGGTGGAGTAGTACAGGATCAGGATCTTGGTGCTCATGGTCGACGGGCCTCCGTTTGTCGGGAATCGAATATCCGTCAGCCTAGATCCGATTTATACGAAAGAAAATGCCGAAAAAAGCCCCTTAACGTTCGTTTAAATTGAACGGTTATCGGTGGGCGGCCGGGTGGCGGTTTCCCGCCTGGCGGAGGACCTGTGCCTCCAGGACGGCCAGGGTGTCGGGGTGACCGTACAGGTAGCCCTGGAAATGACGGCAGCCCAGGCCGAACAGGAAGGCGCGCTGATCGTCGTTCTCCACCCCTTCGGCGATCACGTCGAGGTCCAGGGTGTGGGCCAGATTGACCACCATCTGGGCAATCGCGGCATCGTTCGGGTCATCCAGCACATCGCGCACGAAGGATTGATCGATCTTTAGTTGGGCCAGCGGCAGGCGCTTGAGGTAGGCCAGCGACGAGTAACCGGTGCCGAAGTCGTCCAGGGAGAATTCGATCCCGAGCGTGCGCAGTTCCTCGATGTGGGCAATGACCGTTTCCACGTTCTCCAGCAACATGCTTTCGGTCAGTTCCAGTTTCAGGCGTTCCCCGGGGGCGCCGGTTTCGTCCAGGATCGCCGCCAGGTCGCGGACGAAGTGGCGGTGGCGGAACTGGCGGGCGCTGACGTTGACCGACAGCGTCAGGTCACGGAAGGCCGGCTGGTGCTGCCAGGCGGCCAGTTGCTCGCAGGCCGCGCGCATGACCTTGCGGCCGATGGGGACGATCAGGCCGGTCTGCTCGGCTACGGGAATGAACTCGGCGGGGGAGATCGCGCCACGGGTTTCGTGCATCCAGCGCAGCAGGATTTCGGCGCCCATGACCGCGCCGGAGGCATCCACCTGCGGCTGGTAGTGCACGCTGAAATGGTCCTGATCGAGCGCATGGCGCAGCTCGCTCTCGAGTTCGAAGCGGGCCTCGACCGCGCGGTGCAGGTCGGGGTCATAGAAGCGGACGGTGTTGCGCCCGGCGTTCTTGGCCCGATACATCGCCAGGTCCGCCTGTTTCAGGATCTCCTCCACGCCCAGGCTGCGGCCGCTGAACAGCGTGGCGCCGATGCTCGGGGTGACATGGCGTTTCTGTCCGGCGAGCTCGAAGGGGTCGCGCAGGAGGTCGATCAGTTTGCGTCCCACGGCTTCCGCCTGGGTCGCGGCCCGCGCCGGGTCGGGGTGGAGGTCGTTGAGGATAACCACGAACTCGTCGCCCCCAAGGCGCGCCAGGGTATCCGCCTCGCGGACCGAGTCCTGCATGCGCTCGGCGACCTGCCGCAGCAGGTCGTCGCCCACGGCATGCCCCAGGGTGTCGTTGATGTCCTTGAAGTTGTCGAGGTCGATGAACAGGAGCGCGCCGTGCAAATGGCTGCGCTCGGTGTTCCCGAGCGTCTGGCTCAGTCGATCGTGCAGCAGGGTACGGTTTGGCAGATGGGTCAGGCCGTCGAAGAAGGCGAGACGGCGGATCTCGTCCTCGGCCTGCTTGCGGTCGGAGATGTCGGTCATCGTGCCGAAGGTCGCCGTGACCTCGCCGCGTTCATTGAACCGGGCACTGGCATAGACGCTGACCCAGCGGATGTCGCCTTCGCGGGTGCGCAGGCGGATCTCCTCGGACTGGGCATGGGACCCGCCCTCCAGCAGGGTGGCACAGAAGCTGCGGGCGTCCTCGGTGTCCTCCGGGGCCACGAAGTCGCACATCGGGCGGCCCAGGGTCTCTTCCACGCTGAAGCCGGTGAGGTGTTCCCAGGCGGGATTCAGGAGGGTCCAGCGTCCGTCCGCATCGGTGCGGAAGATGACCTCGGAGATGTGGTCCACGACATCGCGGTAGCGATTCTCGCTTTCGGCCAGGGCATCGGTGGCGCGCCGGTGGGCGGTGATGTCCAGGGTCAGTCCGCGCAGGCTCTCGCGGCCGTCACCGTCCGTGGCCCAGGACAGGATGTCGCGCAGCCAGATCCACTGGCCGTCGCGGTGGGCAAAGCGGTAGTCCACGGTGCGCGACTGGTTGCGGCTCTCGCGGGCGGCGTTCTGGACCCGTGGCAGGTCGCTTGGATGGATGTGGCGGGCCCGCAGTTCGCCGCGGCCCAGATTGCGCGCGGGAAAGCCGAGCAGGTGGCGGGTGTCGCCGGCGACGAACTCCCATTCGTGAGTGGCGGGGTTGGCCTCCCACAGGATGGCATTGGCCCCGCCCAGCATGGATTCCAGGCGCGCGACCGAGCGGTTGAGTTGCTGGTTTTGCTGTTCCAGCGTGGTCTGGGTTGTGCCGAGATGGGCGGCGACGTCGTTGAAGGTGCGCGCGAGGTCGCCGAATTCGTCGTTCGAGCGCATCGGGATGCGATGGTCCAGGCGGCCGACCTGCAGGGCCTTCGCGCCCTGATTCAAAAGGCGCAGCCGGCGGGTGATCACCAGACTGAACACAATCGCGGCGACCATCGACAGTACCAGAACCCCCATGGCCAGCAGGACGTTGCGCTGCAGGAGGTCGGCGGACAGGGCATCGATGGCGTCCGTCGAGTACCCGACCGCGAGGGTGCCCAGGGGTTGTCCGGCCAGTTCGATGTCCCGGAGGATCTCGATCTGTCCGGGGGCAGTGCGAATGCGGTCGCCGGATTCGGGGATTGCCTCCGGCGAGATGCCCACGGAGGCCATGGGCTGGTCCTGGGCATCGAGCACTACCGCGTAGAGCACGTGGGAGTCGTCCGCGACCAGGTCCAGCAGGTCCTGCAGCATCGCCGGATCGGCGTAGGCCAGCCCCGGAGTCAGCGCGCTGGACAGGAGGCGCCCCTGCTGCTCGGCAAAGCGCTCCAGCATCTGCGACTGGTTCTGCTGCACCTGGGAGATGCCACTGAACATCAGTACTGCGACCATCGCGACCTGGATCGCGACAGTGCCGATGATGATCTGCCAGGCGAAATTCAGGCGCATGCGGGGCTTGGCTCGCATATTCGCGGCGCCACCAGAAGGCTGGGGCCGAAGCTGGTTGGAGCCAGGCCGGAGCGGTTCATGGAAGGGTTCCGAGTCGGGGGCTTGCCAGTAGGGATGATTGGTCAAAAGCCGAAATTGTCGCGCATATTCTACGGGACTGTTCCGTAGATGCCCATCGTGGCAATGTCGCCCCACAGGTTTCTGGAGCCCACTTCATTTCGCCTTGGGTTCGAACGAATCAAAAGCATTCTTGAACGCGTCCTGGCGAAAAGGCAGGAAATCGGTGTCCTGAACGGCAACGAAACCTCGGTGGCGTATCGCACGCAGGAGGTGCTGCCCCTGGGCGGAGTCTTCAAGCCTGATGAGCGAGCGGGTCAAATCGCCGGCGTTCGCCACGACAGTGTCGCGTGCCAGAAGCGTCATGCCGGGGAAAGTGGGTGATGCCTCGATGACACGCACGAGAGTCCCATCCCCGAGTGACATCAGCATGGTTGTAGCACCCAGACGGGT
This sequence comes from Thioalkalivibrio sp. ALE22, assembly GCF_000381445.1. Classification (NCBI taxonomy): domain Bacteria; kingdom Pseudomonadati; phylum Pseudomonadota; class Gammaproteobacteria; order Chromatiales; family Ectothiorhodospiraceae; genus Thioalkalivibrio; species Thioalkalivibrio sp. ALE22. The sequence continues at coordinate 299,246 of NZ_KB906500.1, read as the reverse complement.
GAGAGATTCCACCAGGTCACCATCCGTGACCAGAACCAGGGCCTCTGTTTCGCCGCGCACGAAGGTGGTCACGGCGGCGCTGTGATGGTGGTGGTGCTGGATGATCGGCCGGGATGCTCCGTCTGTCCATACTTGCCTGGAGAGGGCGTGATCCAGGTAGGCCGATGCCAGGCTTTCTTCGAAGGGTGCGGCAATGCGTGCATTCGCCAGGTCCTCGACACTGTCGAATGGCGTTTCGGGTAGCACCGCAATCAGGATTGCCAGCCGATCCCGGGTGGCCGCGATTGCCTGGTAGCGCGTCTCCGTTTCAAGGAACGGCACCACATGCGGCGAGGTGAATACCAGGTCGTAGCGTTCGGCAGCGAGTCTTTGGTGGAAGACGTCACGGGTTCGTGCAGATTCGATTCGAACCGGAACCTCGAGCTGCTCGCTCATCCAGTCGCGCAACGGGGCGTACCGCTCGAAGAGGGCTGGGGGGCTGAGAAAGGGCTGGATGCCCAGGGACCGAGGCTGGGCATCGTTTGCCAGTGTCGGCAAACCGCCGAGCATCAGCAGAACCGGGATGAGCACCGCACTGGCCGGCCGCGTGATCCAGTGCGCGGCAGGAACACGTGCGGGGATTGTGCGTGTTCTGGTCATGTCATTGCGCCCCTCTCTCGTTCATACGGCATTCCGAATATTGAGTAAAGCCCAACGCGACCGGAACGACCCGTCGTGAAACTGTTGGGGATGGCGGTGCCGGCAAGCTGACGATTTGAGCGAAGAGTTGTGTGACCCGCCTGGGAATCGTCAATAACTCGTCGGTTCTGGTGGGTGTCCAAGCGGCCTTGCCGCGCCTTCGGCGAAACTGGCGCTTTTCTTGCTTGTTTGAACCGGCAGTACACAAGCGTGCCCGGGGTGCGGCAGGAGAATTCAGGATGGGAGTATTGGACAGGATCGCAGAGGCCTTGCTGGCGACACTACAGGGGCTCAGCCCGCTGACGGTGATTGGCCTGTTCGCGCTGGTGTTGTTCGCGTTGTTCCTGGTGGCCCTGGGCGCGACGGCGCTGCGGCGCGCGAAGGCCCTGCAGGGGGCCGCGCCCGCGTTGCTGACCACGCTCGGGATCCTCGGGACGTTCCTGGGGGTGGCGATTGGCCTGCTGGACTTCGATGCGGGACGTGTGGAGGCGAGCATCCCCGCGTTGCTGGAGGGGCTCAAGCTGGCCTTTGTGACCAGTATCGTGGGCATCCTCCTCTCGGCGGTGCTGCGCATGGTGCAGGTGTTGACGCCCACCGCGGCTCTAGCGGAGCGCGAGGTTCCCGCCGAGGCGACAAACGGCACCAAAGATCCGGCGCAACTGGCCGAACAGCAACGCGATGCCGCGCTGGCGATGGTCGAGGCCGTGCGGACTCTGGACCAGCGCCTCGATGCCCGGCTGGAGCGGCAGCACCGGGAATTGACCGGGGCGCTGGACGGCATGGCCGAGCGCATCACCGAAATGAGCAGCACGCATCTCGTCGAGGCGCTGGAGCGGGTGATCCACGATTTCAACCATCGTCTTGGCGAGCAGTTCGGGGAGAACTTCCGCCGCCTGGATGACTCGGTCGCGAGACTGCTGGAGTGGCAGGATCAGTACCGTCAGCAGATGGAAACCCTGCAGCGTGCCTTTGATCAGGCGCGCAGCGGGGTCGAGCAGACCGAGCAGACGCTGGAGCGCATGACGGGCCAGGCCCTGCAGATCACGCGTCACGTGGAGGATCAGGAGTCGACGCTCTCCAGCCTGCGCCGCGAGACGGTCGAACTGGAGGCGCTGCTGGGCAGCATCGCCGCCCTGCGCGATCGCGCAACCGAGGCTTTCCCCGCCATGGATGCCCGCCTGGAGGCGATGCTCGAGAGCATCGAGAACGCCGTTCAGGCCGGACACGCGGCCGAGCAGCGCTGGAGCCGGCCGGTGGCATCAGCGGGCGGGCGTAACTGATGTTTGCGTGGATGGCGCGGCGCGGACGCCGGGCCGAGGGCCCCGGCAGCGAGGCGGACCAGGGCTCGCACTGGCTCGCCGTGGCGGATCTGATGGCGGCGTTGATGATGATCTTTCTGTTCCTCGCCCTGCTGCATATGGTGCAGGTGGAGCGCGAGAGTGCCGCGCACACGGAGGTGCGCAACGAGGCGGCCGCGCTGCGCGCGGCGATCTATTCGGTGCTCGAGGAGGAGTTCCGGGAGGATCTGCCGCGCTGGAACGCGGAGCTGGATCGCGACAGCCTGACGCTGCGTTTCCGTGAGCCGGAGGTCCTGTTCGAGCGCAGTTCGGCCTCCATCCGGCCGCGATTCGAAGCGATTCTGGCGGATTTCATGCCGCGCTATGCCGAACAGCTGCGCCCGTTCGCCGACGTGATCCGGGAGGTGCGAATCGAAGGCCACACCTCGAGTGAGTGGGCCGGGAGCGACGATCCCCTGGAGGCTTATTTCGGCAACATGGATCTTAGCCAGCGGCGCACGCGGGCGGTGCTGGAATATGCATACCAGCTGGAACCCCTGCAGGAGGCGGACTGGTTTCGCTCGCGGGTCGCCGCCGTGGGCCTGTCATCTTCGCGGCGGGTGCTGGATGCACAGGGCGAGGAGGACCGCCGCGCCTCCCGACGGGTCGAATTCAGCGTGCTGACGGACTTTGAAACGCGCCTGCTGGGCGAGGCCTCGCCGGCGGCGCCGGACCCCTTGCCGCTGGAGGCGCGCGGGCGCTGATCGTAAGGGGAACACGTAATCAGTGTTTCCCTCGGCGTCAGAGGGCCTGAAGCAGGGCCTCGCGCAGTCGGGTCTGTGCCTCGGCGTCCAGCGGGGTGCGCCCGGGTCGGCTCAGCAGGAAGCTGTCTTCGACCTGTTCGCCGGCCGTGGCGATGCGGGCGGTGCGGACGTCGATACCCTGCTCGCCAAGGATATGCCCGATGGTGGACAGCAGGCCCGGTCGATCCAGGGCCCGCAGGCGCATGCGCGTGGCGTGGCCCCCGGGCGCCGGCTCGAATTCGATGCGGGTGTCCACGTCGAAGTGCTTGAGGCGTCGCGGTAGCTGACGCGTGGCGGGGTTGGGGGTGCGGCCCTGGCGGGCGAGTTCCTGCTCCAGAGCGTGGCGGATCTCGTCGGCGCGATAGCCGGCATCGACGGTCTGGCCGCCGCCGCTCTCCAGGACCAGGAAGGTATCCAGGGTGCGGCCACCCGCCGTGGTGATGATGCGGGCGTCCACGATGTCGAGCCCGAGCTGGGTCAATGCGCTGGTGATGCGGGCGAAGATCTGCGGGTGATCCTCGGCATAGACGAAGATCTCGGTGCTGCCGCGCGAGGTCTTGGGGCGTACCAGGATCAGCGGGAGCGCGTCCGGTTCCAGCGGGAGCAGGGCCTGGGCATGCCAGGCGATCTCGTCGGCGGAATGGCGGAGGAAATACTCGTCGTCGAGTTCATCCCACAGCCGACGCGCCTGTTCCGGATCGAAACCCTGTTGCTGCAGCCGCTCGAGCGCCTCGACGCGCGTCTGGCGGATCTGCTCGTCCATGTCCGGCGGGGTGTCCAGGCCACGATCGAGGACGTTGCGCGTGGCGTGGTAGAGGGTCTGGAGCAAGGCATCCTTCCAGCTGTTCCATAGCTCCGGGTTGGTGCCGCGGATATCGGCAATCGTGAGCAGATAGAGAAAGTCCAGGCGTTCGCCGGTGGCGACCTCCCGTGCGAAGCCGAGGACCACCTCGGGGTCCGAGATGTCCTTGCGCTGGGCCGTGAGGGACATCAGCAGGTGCGAGCGCACCAGCCAGGCGACCAGCCCGGCATCGGCGTCCGAGAGCCCGTGTTGCTGGCAGAAGTGCAGGGCGTCGTGGGCGCCCAGCTCGGAGTGGTCGCCGCCGCGACCCTTGGCGATGTCGTGAAACAGCGCGGCCAGGACCAGGCGTTCCGGCCGTTCCAGGCTCGCGTGGATGCGGTGCGCCAGGGGTTGTTCGTGGGCGAACTCGGGCAGCGCGAGCCGGCGCGCGTTGCGCACCACGTTCAGGGTGTGTTCGTCCACGGTGTAGGCGTGGAAGAGGTCATACTGCATGCGCCCGATGATGCGGCCGAAGGCCGGCAGATAGTTGCCCAGCACGCCATAGCGGTTCATCCGGCGGAGCTGGCTGGTGATGCCGCGCGGCGCGCGCAGGATGTCCATGAACAGCTCGCGGCAGACCGGGTTGCGTCGGAAGTGACCGTCGATCAGGTGGCGGTGGGCCCGGATCAGGCGGATGGTGGAGGCCCGTATGCCCTGGATCTCGGGGTGTTCCTGCAACAGGCGGAAGACCTCCAGCAGGGCCGGCGGGTAGATCATGAAGACCTGGTCGTGCGCGGCCTCGAGATAGCCGCCCCGGAGCTGGAAGCGCTGATGGATGCGCACCGGTTCCTGCAGGTTTTCGGGGTCGTCCAGGATGGCCTCGTTGAAGTGCTGCAGGAGCAGCTCGTTCAGGCGCTCGAGGTCGTTGATGGTGCGGAAGTAGCGCTGCATGAACTGCTCGACCGCCCGGTTGTGGTTCTGGTCGACGAAGCCGAAGGTGTTGGCCAGCTGGCGCTGCAGGTCGAACAGCAGGCGGTCCTCGCGGCGGCCGGCCAGCATGTGGAGGGCGAAGCGCACGCGCCAGAGGAAGTTCTGGCCCTCCATCATCTCGCGGAACTCGCCCTCGCGCAGGAAGCCCAGCGAGACCAGCTCCTCGATGCGCTCGGCGCCGTAGTGGCGTTTGGTGACCCAGCCGATCATCTGGATGTCGCGCAGCCCGCCAGGGCCTTCCTTGACGTTCGGCTCCAGGCGGTAGGCGGTCTCGCCGAAGCGGCGATGCCGGGCCTGTTGTTCCGCCAGCTTGGCGGCGTAGAAACTGCGCGAGTCCCAGATGCGATCGGGTTCGATGGCCTGGCGGAAGTCGTTGAACAGACCCAGATGGCCGGCCAGGTAGCGGGCCTCGATCAGGTTGGTCGCGACGGTGATGTCGTCGCGCGCCTCGCGGGTGCAGTCTTCGATGCTGCGCACGCTGTGTCCGACTTCGATGCCGATATCCCAGAGGAAGGTGACGAAATCGCTGATGCGGTCGAAGCGGGCACGGTCGTGCTCGCCCTCGAGGATGATCTGGATATCGATGTCGGAGGCGGGATGCAGTTCGCCGCGCCCGTAGCCCCCGACCGCAATCAGGCACAGCCGGTCGTCATCGGCCAGACCCTTCTGCGCCCAGATCAGCTTGAGCAGCTCGTCGATGCGCCGGGCATGGCCATGGATCAGTTCGGCGATGGGCATGCCGTCGCGAAAGCCCTGGTACTGCTGCTCCAGGATGGCGCGGCGGCGGTCCCGGAACAGGGCGATGTTCCCCGGGTTGCGGCTCAGGCGCTGGTAGTCCTCGCCCCAGTCGGCGGTGAAGGCCGGGGTATCGAGTTCGCCGGGGGTGCTGCCCGCAGGATTCATTGCAACTCCGTGGCGTTGTTGGTGCGAATCGGCGGGTAAGGGAGGCGAAAAGCCCGGATCAGGCCGCGATCTCCTGGGGCGGGGTTTCGTCCTTGCGCAGGGTCAGGATCTCGTAGCCATCCGCGGTCACCAGGATGGTGTGCTCCCACTGGGCCGAGGGGCTGTGATCCTTGGTCACGGCGGTCCAGCCGTCGGCGAGGATGCGCGTATGCCGGCGTCCGGCATTGATCATGGGTTCGATGGTGAAGCACATGCCTTCCTCCAGCGTCATGCCGGTGCCGGGCTTGCCGTAGTGCAGGACCTGTGGGTCCTCGTGAAAGCCGCGCCCGATCCCGTGACCGCAGAATTCCCGCACCACGGAGCAGCGCCGGGCCTCGGCGTATTCCTGGATGGCGTGTCCGATGTCGCCCAGCGTCGCCCCGGGGCGGACCTGCTGGATGCCGAGGTACATGCTGGTGCGCGCCACGTCGATCACCCGCTGGGCCTGGATGCCGGCCTTGCCGATCACGAACATGCGGCTGGTATCGCCGTGAAAGCCGTTCTTGATGACGGTGATGTCAATGTTGAGGATGTCGCCGTTCTTCAGCTTCCGGTCGCCCGGGATGCCGTGGCAGACCTGGTGGTTCACCGAGGTGCAGATCGACTTGGGAAAGCCCCGGTAGTTGAGCGGGGCCGGGATCGCGTCCTGGGTGTTCACGATGTAGTCGTGGCAGATCCGGTCCAGCTCCCCGGTGGTCACGCCGGCCTGCACATGGGGCTCGATCATCTCGAGGACTTCGGCGGCCAGGCGGCCGGCGACGCGCATGTGTTCGATCTCTTCGGGGGTCTTGATGGAAACGGACATGGAGGCTCCCGCCGCGGCGCCCGGAGGGGCTCGGCGTTTGGTTCGGGTAAGCGTCCTATGCTATAAAGCGCGCGCCTCGCTGGCAATTCGGCGGGGCCGGATGCCGCCCTTTGCGGGGCCGGTGTTCGAAACCTAAATCCACACACGTATCGGCACGGTCTGTCGGGTGCCCGCTCGCGAAGAAGATTCGGTTCGGGTTTCAGATCGGGATACGTGGAGGCTCAACCCGTTACAGGAGAAACCTCATGTCCCTCGTGACTATGCGACAGATGCTGGAGGCCGGCGTGCACTTCGGCCACCAGACGCGTTACTGGCATCCCAAGATGGCCCCGTACATCTTCGGGGAACGCAACAAGATTCATATCATCAACCTCGAGAAGTCCCTGCCGATGTTCAACGACGCGTTGAACTTCCTCGGCAAGCTCGCCGCCGACGGCGGCCAGATCCTGTTTGTCGGCACCAAGCGCTCGGCGCGCGACGTGGTCGCGGAAGAGGCACGTCGCTGCGGCATGCCGCACGTGAGCCACCGCTGGCTGGGCGGGATGCTGACCAACTTCAACACGGTCAAGCAGTCGATCAAGCGCCTGAAGGATCTCGAGACGATGGACGCCGACGGCAGCTTCCAGGTCCTGAACAAGCGCGAGGCCCTGAGCCGTCGCCGCGAGAAGGAAAAGCTGGATCGCAGCCTGGGCGGTATCAAGGACATGAACCGCATGCCCGACGCCATGTTCGTGATCGACGTGGGCTACGAAAAGATTGCCGTGGCCGAGGCGAAGAAGCGCGGCATCCCGGTGGTGGCCGTGGTCGATTCCAACCATTCCCCGGAAGGCGTGGACTACGTGATCCCGGGCAATGATGACGCGATGCGTGCCATCCAGCTCTACGTGGCCGCGATCGCCGACACGATCATCGAGGCCAAGGGCGCCGTGAGCACCGGTGGCGTGAGCGAAGAAGAGTTCGCCGAGCCGGCCGCGGCCGAAGGTTCCGACGACACCGCGTCGCCCGCCAACCCCGCTTGATAACCGGGACCGGCCGCCCGAGGCGGCCGGTCCGAGCATGATTCAGGAGCACCAACGATGCAGATTACTGCTGCACAAGTGAAAGAACTGCGCGAGCGCACTGGCGCCGGCATGATGGAATGCAAGAAGGCCCTGACCGAGACCGGGGGAGACCTGGAAGCGGCCGTGGAAGCCATGCGCAAGTCCGGCATGGCCAAGGCCGACAAGAAGGCGGATCGGGTTGCGGCCGAGGGCCGGGTCGAGATCGCCTGCGAGGGTTCGCAGGCCGTGATCGTCGAGATCAACTGCGAAACCGACTTCGTTGGCAATGACGACAACTTCCGCGCCTTCACCGGCACCTGCGCCAAGGTGGCGCTGAACACCGCAGCCGATTCCGTCGAGGGTCTGATGGCCGAGACCGTGGATGGCCAGACCCTGGAAGAGCAGCGCACCCAGCTGATCGCCAAGGTGGGCGAGAACGTCCAGGTGCGTCGCTTCGAGCGGATGAGCGCGGAAGGGGCCCTGGGCTTCTACCAGCATGGTGCCCGCATCGGTGTGCTGGTCGGCCTGAACGGCGGAGACGAGGCGCTGGCTAAGGACATTGCCATGCATATCGCGGCCAGCCACCCGGTGTGCGTGGACGAAAGCCAGGTGCCGACCGAAATGCTCTACAAGGAGCGCGCGATCTTCAAGGCGCAGGCCGAGGAGTCCGGCAAGCCCGAGAACATCATCGAGAAGATGATTGAGGGCCGGATCCGCAAGTACCTGGGCGAGATTACCCTGGTCGGCCAGCCGTTCGTGAAGGACCCCGATCAGACTGTCGGCCAGTTGCTGGAGAGCAAGGGTGCGTCGGTGTCCGGATTCATCCGCTATGAGGTGGGCGAGGGGATCGAGAAGAAGACCGAGAACTTTGCCGAAGAGGTCATGGCTCAGGCGCGCGGCGCCTGATCCAGCAGGATCCCGGGGCGGCCGCTTGAAGCGGCCGTTTCCGGATAAGAGGGCCAGAAAAAACTGGCAAGCGAGAATAACGAGCCCGAGATAAGGAACTCCATGAGTCAGGACAGCCAGCCCGCGTACCGGCGCATCCTTCTGAAGTTGAGCGGGGAGGCCCTGATGGGCCAGCAATCCTACGGGGTGGACCCGGATGTCCTGGCGCAGGTGGCCGAAGAGGTCTCGGAGCTCTCCCGCATGGGGGTAGAGGTCGGCATCGTGATCGGTGGCGGTAATATCTTCCGCGGTGCGGGTCTGGCGCAGGGCGGCATGGACCGGGTGACCGGTGATCACATGGGCATGCTGGCGACGGTGATCAACGCGCTGGCGCTGCAGGATGCGATCGAGCGGGCCGGGCGTTTCTCCCGCGTAATGTCGGCGATCCGGATCAACCAGGTCTGCGAGGACTACATCCGGCGCCGTGCGGTGCGCCATCTCGAGAAGGGGCGGATCGTGGTGTTCGCGGCCGGGACCGGTAATCCGTTCTTTACGACGGACTCCGCGGCCAGTCTGCGGGCGATCGAGATCAACGCCGATATCATGATCAAGGCGACCAAGGTCGACGGGGTCTACGATGCCGACCCGGTCAAGAGCAAGGATGCCCGACGCTTTGAACGCCTGACGTTCGATGATGCGCTGGAAAGGCGCCTGGGCGTGATGGATACCACGGCCCTGGTGATGTGCCGCGACAACGGCCTGCCGATTCGTGTAATGAACATGTTTGCCAGGGGCGACCTGCAGCGGCTCGTGATGGGCGAGGCGGTGGGTACCCTGGTCGAGGGATCCCGCAATGAGTGACGCCACCATCAAGGACGCGCGCGAGCGCATGGACAAGAGCCTGGAAGCGCTGCGCAACGAACTGTCGAAGATCCGCACGGGGCGGGCGCACCCCACGCTGCTCGAGCACGTGCACGTGGAGTACTACGGCATGGAAGTGCCGATCAACCAGGTCGCGAACATCACGGCCGAGGATGCGCGCACGCTGGCCGTGGTGCCGTACGAGAAGGACATGGTGGGTAAGGTCGAGAAGGCCATCATGACCTCCGATCTGGGGCTGAACCCGGCGAGCATGGGGACCGTGATCCGGGTGCCGCTGCCGGCGCTGACGGAAGAGCGCCGCCGCGAGCTGGTGAAGGTGGTGAAGGCGGAGGCCGAGCACGCACGGGTCGCCGTGCGCAATATCCGGCGTGACGCCAACAATGCCTTCAAGCAGCTGGTCAAGGACAAGGAGATGTCCGAGGACGACGAGCACAAGGCCCAGGAGCAGGTCCAGAAGCTGACCGACGACCACATCGCGAAGATCGACGCGATGCTGGCGGACAAGGAAGCCGAGTTGATGGAAGTCTGACCGGCGCGCACGATGCCGGTTACCCCCACACCCCGCGATGGGCTTCCCGCGCATGTGGCCATCATCATGGATGGCAACGGCCGCTGGGCCGAGGCGCGCGGTCTGAGCCGATCCGAAGGCCACCGCGCCGGGCTGGAGGCGACGCGCAACGCCGTGCGCTTCTTTGCCGAGCAGGGCGTTGGCACCCTCACCCTGTTTGCCTTTAGCAGCGAGAACTGGGGCCGCCCCCGGGAAGAGGTCGAGGCCCTGTTCGACCTGTTTGTTTCCGCCATCGAGGCGGAGCTTCCGGAGCTCGTCGAGCGGGGTATCGCGCTGCGCTTTATCGGGGATCGCGCGACGTTCCCGTCCGATCTTCAGGCACGCATGACCGAGGCCGAGGAGGCCACCGCCGGGAACGACCGCATGTGCCTGGTGGTCGCACTGGGCTATGGCGGGCGCTGGGACATCCTGCAGGCGGCCCGCCGCTGGGTGGCCGACAGCGACCGCGGAGCGGACCCCGAGGCCGCCTTCTCCGGATATCTGAGTACGGCCGGCCTGCCGGACGTGGATCTGCTGATCCGCACCGGGGGTGAACACCGGGTCAGCAATTTCCTCTTGTGGCAGGCGGCCTACGCCGAACTGCTGTTCATCGAGACCTTCTGGCCGGATGTGACGAATACGGAGCTGGAGGAAGGGCTGACCTGGTACGCAAGCCGCCAGCGCCGCTTCGGGCGCGTGCCGGCCGCGGGCGACGCGGCCGCGCCGGGGGAGGCGACCGGTGCTTAGGCAACGGATCCTGACGGCGTCGGCCCTGGGCCTGCCGGCCCTGGCCCTGGTGGCCTGGGGCCCCAACTGGGCCGTGCTGCTCCTGGTGGTGCTGGTGCTCGGGCTGGCCACCTGGGAATGGGGCGGCCTGGCGGGACTGGTGGGCCACGGTGCCCGCGCCGCGCTGGTCGCGGCCGTGGGCGCCCCCGTGCTGGCGCTTGGAACTGCCCCCGCAGGGGCGCTGCACTACCTGATTCTGGGCCTGGCCCTGCTGTGGTGGCTGGTGATCCTGCTGGTGCTGCCGTTCTACCGGGAACACGAGGAGGGCGCGCGCGGCCGACATGGACCGCTGTTTGCGGTTGCGGCGATCCTCACCCTGGTGCCGGCCGGAATGGGCCTCGTCTGGTTGCACGCACTGGCCCCGTTGCTGGTGGTGTATCTGGTGGTGCTGGTGGGGCTCGCGGATACGGGCGCCTACTTCGCCGGCAAGGCCTTCGGCCGCAACCCGCTGGCGCCCCATATCAGCCCGGGAAAGACCCGCGAGGGGTTGTTCGGCGGCCTGCTCACGGTACTGGCCTTCGCGACCGTGGTGGCGATCGGGTGGGGGCTTGCCCCGATGGACGCGCTGGTCTTCCTGCTGCTGTCGGTACTGATCGGTCTGGTGTCGGTGGTCGGGGACCTGTTCGAGAGCATCCTGAAGCGCGAGGCCGGGGCCAAGGACAGTGGTTCCTTGCTGCCGGGTCACGGGGGTATTCTGGACCGGTTCGACAGTATGGTCGCGGCCGTCCCGGTGTTTCTCGCCGGGCTGTTGTGGCTGGCGCTGATACCGGCCTCGCCGGTGACGGGATAGCGCGCGCAGGCGCAGGTACTCATGAAGACGACGCAGCTCACCATTCTCGGATCGACCGGCAGTATCGGGCTGAGCACGCTGGACGTGGTGGCGCGTCAGCCGGAACGGTTCCGCGTCCATGCCCTGACGGCTCATCGCAATGTGGAACGCATGCGCGAGCAGTGCCTTCGGCACGCGCCGGACGTCGCGGTGATGGTCGATGCGGATGCCGCGGATGCCCTGCGCACGGCCCTGGCGGCGTCCGGTTCGCGCACGCAGGTGCGCGCGGGCGCGGAGGCCCTGGCCGAGGTGGCGCGCGCGCCGCAGGTGGACGCGGTGATGGCCGCGATCGTGGGGGGCGCCGGGCTGTTGCCCACGCTGGCCGCGGCGGAGGCAGGCAAGCGGGTGTTGCTGGCGAACAAGGAGGCGCTGGTGATGTCCGGCGCCTTGCTGATGGATGCCGTGCGGCGCTCCGGGGCGTGCCTGCTGCCCATCGATTCCGAGCACAACGCGATCTTCCAGTGCCTGCCGAACGGGTACGTCTGTGCGGAGCCGGTGACACCGCACGGCGCCCGCCGGATCTGGCTGACCGCGTCGGGCGGGCCGTTTCGCGATCGTCCGCTGGATAGCTTTGCCGGCATCACCCCGGACGAGGCCTGCGCTCATCCCAACTGGGAGATGGGGCGCAAGATCTCGGTGGACTCCGCAACGATGATGAACAAGGGCCTGGAGGTGATCGAGGCCTGCTGGCTGTTCGCAGTACCGCCGGCGACGATCCAGGTGGTGCTGCATCCGCAGAGTATCGTGCACTCGATGGTGGCCTATGACGACGGCTCTGTGCTCGCGCAACTCGGGAATCCCGATATGCGAACACCGATTGCCCATGCCCTGGCCTGGCCCGAGCGCATGGAATCCGGGGTCGAGCCCCTGGACCTTCTGACCATGGGCCGGCTGGAGTTCTCCGAACCGGAAGCGGCGCGCTTCCCTGCGCTGGGGCTGGCCTATCAGGCCCTGGAGCGCGGGGGGACGGCGACGGCGGTGCTGAACGCGGCGAATGAGGTGGCGGTGGAGGCGTTTCTCGCCGAACGCCTGGCGTTCAGCGAGATCCCAGTGGTGATCGCCGCCACTCTCGATGCCATCGAGGCCGAGCCGGTGGACTCGCTGGAGCGGGTGTTGAGCGCTGACCGGAAGGCACGCGCGATCGCCGGGGAGCAGGTGGCGAACGCACGGCAAGTGGTGTCATGACCTTTCTGACGAGCCTGCTGGCATTTGCGGTGGCGATCGGCGTGCTCGTGACCGTGCACGAGTATGGACATTACCTGGCCGCGCGCCTGATGGGTGTCAAGGTGCTGCGGTTTTCGGTCGGTTTCGGGCGCCCGTTGTACAAGCGCTACTTCGGACGGGATCGGACGGAGTTCGTGATCGCCGCGCTGCCCCTGGGCGGCTACGTGAAGATGCTGGATGAGCGCGAGGGGGCCGTCGCGCCGGAGGAGGTCCCGCGCGCCTTCAACCAGAAGGGTCTCGGGGCCCGTACCTTTGTGGTGTCGGCGGGACCCGCGGCGAATTTCCTCCTGGCCATCGTGGTGTACGCCGTGATGTTCATGGTGGGCGTGGGAGGGGTCAAGCCGATTCTGGGCGAGGTGGCGCCGGAGACGCCGGCCGCCGAGGCCGGGCTCGAGCGCGGGCAGGAGATCCTGCGGGTGGGGGATCGCGCGGTCGTGGACTGGGAACAGGCCAACCTGCGGCTGCTGGATCATGCCGTGCGCGGCGAGGCCGTGACCCTGCTGGTGCGGGATGTGGAGGGTCGCGAGTTCGAGCGCGAGGTGGATCTGCGCGATCGCCAGGCGCTGCTGGGCGAGGGGCAGTTCCTCGACAAGCTGGGCTTGCAGCCGTATCGCCCCGCGCTGGAACCGCGTATCGGCGCGGTCGAGGCCGGGAGCCCCGCCGCGGCGGCGGGGCTGGAGCCGGGTGATCGCGTGCTGGCCGTGGATGGCGACGCGGTGACCGACTGGAACGACTGGGTCGAGCGCGTGCGTGCCCGTCCGGAGACGGACTTGCAGGTGACGGTCGAGCGTGATGGCCGAACCCTGGAGCTGCGCATGACGCCGGAGGCTGTGGATCATGAGGGCACGCGCATCGGCCGTATCGGTGCCGGGGTGGACCCGGATCAGCCGGCGGCGCGGGAGATGGCGGTCCTGGTGCGTCAGGGCCCGGTGTCGGCCTTTGTTTCCGGTGTCCAGCGCACGTGGGATGTCTCGGTCCTGACGCTCGGCATCCTGTGGCGAATGATCACCGGGGATGCGTCGGTTAAAAATATCAGCGGACCGGTTACCATAGCCGAGTTCGCGGGGGTCTCGGCGCTGATCGGGATCTCGGCTTTTCTGGGTTTCCTGGGGCTGGTCAGTGTGTCCCTTGGGATCATCAACCTGCTGCCGATCCCGATGCTGGATGGCGGACATCTGCTGTATTACGCCGCTGAGGCGGTCAAGGGCAGCCCGGTGTCGGAGCGTACCCAGATCATCGGACAGCAGGTGGGGCTCCTGGCGATCGCGGGCCTGATGACACTGGCCCTGTACAATGATTTGACACGACTGTTCGGCTAGGCGTGGCGACGGGCCCCTCCGGATCGGGGGTCTTCGACGGGTCTGCCGAGCGGCCTTTTTCTGGCGGAGAGCATGGCGCGAAACAGCTTGAGAGGAATGGCCCTGATCGGCTTGCTGGGCCTGGCGGGGACGGCCTGGGGGCAGGCCTACGAGATCGAGGACATCGAGATCGAGGGGCTCGAGCGGATCACCGCCGGCACCGCGCTCAGCTATCTGCCCGTGCAGGTGGGCGATACCTTCGACGACAGTCGCAGTCCGGAGGTGATCCGCGAGCTGTTCCAGACCGGTTTCTTTGACGACGTCGAGATCGCGCGACGCGGTGACGTGCTGGTGGTGATCGTCTCGGAACGCCCCGCCATCAACGAGATCAACTTCTCCGGCAACCGCGACATCCCGGACGACGGGCTGCGCGAGGCCCTGAACTCCGCGGGCCTGCGCTCGGGGCGGGTGTTCAACCGCACCATGCTGGACCGTATCGAGAGCGAACTGCGCCAGCAATACTTCGCCCGTGGCCGCTACAACGTCCAGATCGATGTCGAGATCGTCGAGCTGCCGCGCAACCGCGTGGACGTAGAGATCGATATCGCGGAAGGGCCGGTGGCGAAGATCCGCCAGGTCAACGTGGTCGGCAACGAGAGCTACAGCACGCGCGAGCTGACCCGCGGTTTTGAATCCGGGGTGCCCCGCTGGTGGGCGTTTTTCAGTCGCCGCGACAATTACTCCCGCGAAAAGCTCTCCGGAGACCTGGAGCAGTTGCGTTCGCATTACCTCGACCAGGGGTTCCTGGAGTTCGACATCGACTCCACGCAGGTCACCCTGACGCCCGACCGCAAGGACCTGTTCATCACCATCAACGTGGACGAGGGCGAGCGCTACACGGTGACTGGCGTGGATCTGGCTGGCGAATTCGTGATCCCGCGCGAGGAGCTGGAAGACCTGATCGAGGTGGATATCGACGCGCCGTTCTCGCGCAGCCAGATCACCGAGTCGGCGGAGCGCATCAGCGAGCGGCTGACACGCGAGGGCTATGCCTTCGCCAACGTGAACCCGGTCCCCGATGTGGACGAGGACAACCGTGAGGTCGCGATTACCTTCTTCGTTGACCCGGGGCCGCGCGTGTATGTGCGCAACATCCGCATTACCGGCAACCAGAATACCGAGGAGCGGGTCTATCGCCGCGAGCTGCGCCAGATGGAGAGCGCCTGGTACAACGGCGCGCTGATCGAGCGCTCGCGCGTGCGCATCCAGCGCTTGCCGTTCGTGCAGAGCGTGAACGTGGAGACCGAGCGGGTCGCCGGTACGGATGACGAGGTGGACCTGAACATCACCGTGACCGAGCAGCAGTC
Source organism: Thioalkalivibrio sp. ALE22 (assembly GCF_000381445.1). Classification (NCBI taxonomy): domain Bacteria; kingdom Pseudomonadati; phylum Pseudomonadota; class Gammaproteobacteria; order Chromatiales; family Ectothiorhodospiraceae; genus Thioalkalivibrio; species Thioalkalivibrio sp. ALE22. The sequence continues at coordinate 284,112 of NZ_KB906500.1, read as the reverse complement.
CGGGGCCCTGTCCCTGGGGGCCGGGTTCTCGCAGAACCAGGGCCTGTTGCTGACCGCCAGTCTGACCCAGGACAACTTTCTCGGGACCGGGAACCGCTTCTCGACCGAGGTCAGTACCAGCAAGGTTAACCAGCTGTTCCGGATGAGCGTGACCAATCCGCACTTCACGCCGTCCGGCGCGAGCCGCGGATTCTCCGTGTTCTACCGGAAGATCGATGCCGAGGAGGCGAACATCTCGCGGTACTCGTCGAATCGCTTTGGCTTCGACGTGACCTACGGCATCCCGCTGTCGGAATTCGACCGCATCCAGGTCCGGCCCGGTTTCGAGAACATCGAAATCGAGACGGTCGAGGCGTCGGAGACGCGCATCGGGACGCCGGACGAGATCATTGATGAACTGGACGAATTCGGTGACACGGCCAATCTCTACAAGCTCGAGACCAGCTACGTCCATGATACTCGGGACAGCACGACCTTCGCCTCGGAAGGTCGGCGGCACCGGGTCGGACTGGAAGTGGCGATTCCGGGCAGTGACCGCGAGTTCTACAAGCTGACGTACTCGGGCCAGGAGATCTTCCGGCTGTCCGATCGCTATTCTTTCAGTCTGTCGGCCGGGCTGGCCTATGCGGACGGCTACGGGGGGGACGAGGTGCCGTTCTACGAACGGCTGTTCGCCGGCGGCATTCGCTCCGTGCGCGGGTATGAGGACAACCGCCTGGGCGACCTGCGCCCGCTGCGGGATGGCCAGCCCGCGACGCGTGATTCGAACGACGACCCCTACGGGGGTCGCTTCCGGACCACGCTGTCCGCGGAGCTGTTCTTCCCGATGCCGTTTGCCGCCGACAACGACGCGGTGCGCATGAGTACTTTCGTGGATGCCGGGAACGTGTTCGATCAGGTGTCGGATTTCGATAGTAGCGAGTTGCGCGCGTCGGCCGGGGTCGCGGTCACCTGGTTCTCCCCGGTGGGGCCGTTGAGCTTCAGTGTGGCCGAGCCGTTCAACGACCAGCCGGGTGATGATCTGCAGCGCTTCCAGTTCCTGCTGGGGGCCAGTTTCTGAAGATGGTCGATGCAAACGATGCCAGGGCATCGGGAGGCGGTATGAGATCCGGGCTCGCCTGGTGGGTGATCGTGATGATGGTCGTCAGCGGGTGGCTGGTGCTGCCGGCGGCGGCGGGTGCGCAGAACGTGGCCTTCGTCACCATGAACCGGATCCTTGAGGATTCGCCGCAGGCCGAGGAGGCGATGCGCGAACTGGAGCGCGAATTCTCGCCGCGCGATTCCGAGCTGGTGGCGGAGCGTGAGGAGCTGCAGCGCCTGCGGGACCGGCTGGAGCGCGACGGGGACCTGATGAATCCGTCGGAACGTGCCGACCTGGAACGCGAGTTCTCGCAGCGCTCGCGCGAGTTCCGGCGGGCCCAGGAGAGCTTCAGCGAGGATCTGAACGTGCGGCGCAACGAGGAGCTGGCCAAGCTCCAGCGGCGCATCAACGATGCCATTGTCGACCTCGCCCGCGAACGCGACATCGACCTGATCCTCACCGAGCGTAACGTGCTCTACGCCAGCGATCGCATCGATATTACGGACGACATCCTTGCCGCAATGCAGCGCGACTGACGGCGGGTATACCGCCCGCGAGCTGGCGGAAACCCTGGGCGGGCGGCTTGTCGGCGAGGGTGAGCGGCGGGTTGCGGGGCTGGCCCCGCTGGCCGCAGCCGGACCCGGGGATCTGACCTTCGTCACCGACCCCGACCGGCATGCCGAAGAAATCGAGAACTGTGCTGCGGGCGTGATCCTGGTGCCCGCAACCGCGGACCTGCCTGTGATTCCCGGGCGGTCCCTGATTGTGCTGCAGGATGTCTACCTGGGCTATGCACGTGCGAGTCAGTGCCTCGGCGCCCGCCGCCGCTTGCGGCCCGCGGGCGTACATCCGGGTGCGTTCGTCGATCCCGGTTCTTCGGTGGCGGCCGATGCAAGCGTCGCGGTCGGCGCCGTGATTGGTGCTGGGACGGTGATCGGCGAGGGGGCCGTGGTGTCCGCGCATTGTGGGGTCGGCGAGGGTGTCACCATCGGGGCCGGTACCTTCCTGCACCCGCGCGTGACGCTGCTCGATGGGGTGGAGGTCGGGGAACGGTGCATCCTGCACAGCGGCTGCGTGATCGGCGCCGACGGCTTCGGCTTCGCATCGGCCGGCGGCAACGGCTGGGAGAAGATCGAGCAGCTGGGCCGCGTCGTGATCGGTTCGGATGTGGAAATCGGGGCCAATACCACCATTGATCGCGGGGCGCTGCAGGCGACGCGCATCGGCACCGGTGTGAAGATCGACAACCTCGTTCATGTTGCCCATAACGTCGAGATTGGCGACCATACTGCCATTGCCGGCTGTGTGGGCATTGCGGGGAGTGCCCGTATTGGGGCCCATTGCGCGATCGGGGGCGGCGCCGGGATCCTGGGGCATCTTTCCATTGCGGATCACGTGACGATCCACGCGATGACGCTGGTTACGCGCTCCATCGACCGGGCGGGTCACTACGCGTCCGGAGTGCCGCATCAGGAGGCGCGGCTGTGGAATCGCATGCTGGCACGGCTGCGACGCCTGGCACGTTAGGGGGACGATCCCGTCCCGGGAACAGCCGGTTCTGGCCCATGTACGGGCGGAGAACCGATCGAACGTCGTATTGCACGTCCGCGCAGCGGTCCGTATGCGGCATCTCAAGAATCAGAAAAAGGACACCGGCGTGGATGACTTTAACGTCCAGGAGATCATGCGCTACCTGCCGCATCGCTACCCGTTCCTCATGGTGGATCGGGTGCTGGAGTGGGAGGCGGGCAGCTATCTTACGGGGATCAAGAATGTCAGCATCAACGAGCCGTATTTTCAGGGCCATTTCCCGATCAAGCCGGTGATGCCGGGGGTCCTGATCCTCGAGGCCCTGGCCCAGGCGACCGGGCTCCTGGCGTTCAAGACGGAAGAGGCGCGCAACGAGAATCAGGACAAGCAGCAGCTCTACCTGTTCGTCGGCATCGACGAGGCGCGTTTTCGACGTCAGGTGGTGCCCGGCGATCAGCTTCACCTGCGGGTCGATCTCAAGCGGACGGTGCGCGGGATCTGGCGCTTCGATGCAGTAGCGAAGGTCGGCGAGGATGTCTGCGCCACCGCACAACTGATGTGTTCTGGCCAGGAAATTCCGGCGTGATTGATCCGCGGGCCGACGTCCACCCCAGTGCCGAGATCGACTCCTCGGTGGAGATCGGGCCGTTCTCGGTGATCGGTGCCAACGTGAAGATCGGCGCCGGGACCCGGGTCGGGCCGCACGTGGTGATTAACGGGCCCACGGAGATCGGGCGCGACAACCGGATCTTCCAGTTCTCCTCGCTCGGGGAGGAGCCGCAGGACACCAGCTATCGCGGCGAGCCGACCCGGCTGGTGATCGGTGACCGCAACGTGATCCGCGAATCGGTGACGCTGCACCGGGGCACCGAGAAGGGGCTGGGCGAAACGGTGATCGGGCACGACAACCTGATCATGGCGTACGTGCACATCGCCCACGACTGCACCATTGGCAACAGCATCATCTTCTCCAACGCCACTTCGCTGGCCGGGCATGTGGAGATCCAGGATCACGCAACACTGGGGGGGTTCACCCTGGTGCATCAGTTCTGCCGGGTGGGGACCTATGCCTTTACCAGCATGGGGGCCGCCCTGAACCGCGACCTGCCGCCGTACTGCCTGGCGAGCGGAAACTACGCGCGTCTGATCGGGATCAACAAGGTGGGGCTCAAGCGCAATGGCTTTTCCAACGAGGCCATCCAGGCGCTCCATCGGGTATTCATTCAGGGCATGCGCGGCCGGGCCGGCCGCGAGAGCCACCTCGACACGATGTTCGAGGAGACCGACGTCCCCGAGGTGCGCAACCTGATCGGGTTTGTCCGTGGCAGCCGGCGCGGCATCCTGCGCGGCGGCCGCCCCCACTGACCTTTGCGCTCCAACTCCCTCGGTCATTGAACCACAGAGGACACGGAGTGCACGGAGAAGGGCAAAGGCGATTCACAGGAAGGTCGGAAGGGGCGAAGAAATTCCGATTCAGATGGTTTCAGTAAACGGGCCTTTCTGGCGGACCGTTGCTGTAACCGCAAAGTGAATGGGCCATCACCGGTATGTGATCCGGGGGCGACCCATTCGTCATTTTGGGTCACAAAGCGACGTGGCGAACGGCGAGGGCGCCCCGTCTCACGGAACATAGTCGCGCTACGTTCGCAGCCACGCTCCCTCAGGAGCTCCCAGATGCCCCCGAGCCCACCGGCGCCTCACCCCTGTAACCCCTTCCTGCCTTCCCAGCTTCCTGTATACCGCCTTTGACCTTTCCCTTCTCCGTGCACTCCGTGTCCTCTGTGATTAAATCAGCGTCTCCCTAGTCAACAGATGGCCGTGCTGGAGGAGTTCCTGCGCCATTTCGGCGACGCGGCGGTCGGCCCCACCATCCCCCAGGCGTTCTCGCACGCGGGCCAGCCGTTCACGCATGGCCAACCGTTCCTCGGGGTGTGTGAGCAGGCTCATGGCATCCCGCGCGAGGCGCTCGGGGCTGGCATCTTCTTGCAGGTACTCGGGTACCAGGCGCTCGCCCCCGACGATATTGACCAGGGCGATGTTCTCGAGGCGAACGAGGCGCGAGAACACAGCATGGCTCACGGCCCCCATCCGGTAGAAGACCAGCATCGGGGCCTGGAGCAGTCCGGCCTCGAGCGTGGCTGTGCCGGAGGCAATCAGCAGGAGATCCGCCCCGGCCATCAGGGAATGGGTTTGCGTATCACCTCCCACGAACTGCAGGGGCAGGTCGTCCCAGGCCGCGAGCTCGGTCAAGCGATCGGTCGTTACCCCGGGTGCCATCGAAACCACGAACCGTACATCCGGATGCGCGGCATGGATGCGCCGGACCGTGTCTACGAGCATGGGCCAGTGGCGCTTCAGTTCGCCGCTCCGGCTGCCGGGCAACAGGCCGACCAGTCGCGTCTCGGGCAGCAGGTCCAGCGTTTCCCGAATCGGTGTTTGCGGCGGTTGCACCCGGTCCACCAACGGGTTGCCGACATAGCGCACCGGTACGCCGGCGGTCTCGTAGACCTCGGTCTCGAACGGGAACAGGACCGCCATGGCGTCGACGCAGCGGCGAATGCGCTTGATGCGCCCGGAGCGCCAGGCCCAAAGCTGCGGGCTGACGTAGAACAGCACGCGAATCCCGAGGCGGCGGGCATGTGCCGCGAGGCGCAGGTTGAACTCCACGTAGTCGACCAGGACCAGTAGGTCCGGACGCTCGGTTTCGAGATGGCGGCTCATGCGCCGGAACAGCCGGCGCAGGCGCGGGTAGTTCACCAGCACATCGACCAGGCCGACCACCGCGAGCTCGGAGACGTCGATCAGCGTGTCGACGCCGGCGGCCCGCATCTGTGTCCCGCCCATGCCCGAGTAGCGCAGTCCGGGCTCGAGCGCGGAGAGCTCGTGGACCAGCCCCGCCCCGAGGGCGTCTCCCGAGCTTTCCCCGGCGCAGATCACCACATGCTGCGTCATTGCCGGAGCGGGGCTCCAGTCGGCGCGGGGCGGGGTGGCGTCATGCGAGGGCTTCGCGGATCTTCCCGCAGATCATGTCGATGGTCGCGTCCTCGAGTTCCGGGAACACGGGCAGCGACAGGCAGCGCGCGGCGATGTCTTCGGTGACGGGCAGCGATTCCGGGCGATTCTTCAGGTCGGCGAAGGCCTTCTGCTGGTGCAGGGGCACCGGGTAGTAGATCGCGCAGGCGACCTCGGCGGCCTTGAGGGCCTCCATGATGGTATCGCGGTGATCGGTCAGCAGCGTGTACTGGTGGTAGACGTGGGTCCCGATACCGTCCTCGAAGGGCACCTCCACGGGCAGGCCGGCCAGGCCGTCGCGGTAGCGCGCGGCGACCCGGCGGCGCTCCGCGTTGTAGGTATCGATGTGCGGCAGCTTCACCCGAAGGATCGCGGCCTGCATCTCGTCCAGCCGGCTGTTGTAGCCGATCTCGTCGTGGTAGTAGCGCTCGCTGGAACCGTGATTGCGCAGACGGCGCAGGGCCTCGGCGGACGACGGGCAGCTGGTGGTGACCAGGCCGCCGTCGCCGAAGGCCCCGAGGTTCTTGCTGGGGAAGAACGAGAAGCAGCCGAAGGCATTGCCCGCACCGGTCTGCACGCCGTCGACCGTCGCGCCAAAGGACTGCGCACAGTCCTCCACGATCATCACCTTGTGCTTCTCGGCGATGGCCTGCAGGCGTGGCATGTCGGCTGGCTGGCCGAACAGGTGCACCGGCAGGATCGCCCGGGTGCGTTCGGTGATCGCAGCCTCTACCTGATCCGGATCGATGTTGAAGGTGCGCGGGTCGATGTCCACAAAGATCGGGTCGGCCCCGACGTAGCGGATGGCCTCGGCCGTGGCGATGAAGGTGAACGGGGTGGTGATGACCTCGTCACCCGGGCCGATCCCGGCCGCGGCCAGGGCCAGATGCAGGGCATCGGTGCCCGACGCGCAGGTGATCGCGTGCTCGACGCCGAGGTAGTCGGCCAGTTCCTGTTCCAGGGTCTGCACATTGGGGCCCAGGATGAAACGGGCGCCGGCCAGCACGTCCTGAAGGGCGGCATCGATTTCGGGGCGCAGGCTCTGGTACTGGCGCTGCAGGTCGACCATCGGGATCACGGCTTGACTCCTGTGGGGTTCGCATCGAGGTGGCTGTGCGGGCCGTCGGCCCGGCTCATGATGTTCAGGTTTTCATAGACCAGGTCGGTGATGCGGCTGGCCGTCTCCAGAGCGCGCTGGCCGTCGCGGCCGCTGACGACGACCGGACCCTGGCCGCGGACCGCGGCCACGAAAGCCTGGATCTCGGCGAGCAGGGCATCGGCCTCGTCGAACACGCTCTCCTCGCGATGGATGGCCGGGGCGCCGGTCTCCGGATCGGGGTCACCGATATGGTTCAGCGACAGGATGCGATTCTGGAAGTCGACGGATGCGTAGGCATGCGACTGGAAGATGCGCATGCGGCGCTCGGACTTGGTGCTGATGCGGCTGGAGGTGACATTGGCGACGCAGCCGTTCGCGAACTCCAGGCGGGCGTTGGCGATGTCGATGTCGCCGGTCAGCACCCGGGCACCGGAGGCGCGGATCTCGGTCAGCGGCGCGTCCACCAGCGACAGGATGATGTCGATGTCGTGGATCATCAAGTCCAGGACGACCGAGACATCGGTGGCGCGCGGCTTGTAGGGCGCCAGGCGGTGGGACTCGATGAATCGGGGATGCAGCGGGCTCTCGGTCAGTCGGCGCAGGGCGGCATTGAAGCGTTCCAGATGCCCGACCTGGAGTACCACGCCCTGCTTCTCGGCGATCCGGTTCAGGGCCTCGGCCTGCTCCAGGGTCGCGGTGATGGGCTTCTCCACGAGCACGTGGCAGCCGGCCTCGAGGAAATCGCGGGCGATGTCGTAGTGAAGGGTGGTGGGGGCGGCGATGGAAACCGCATCGACCTGCCCGATCAGGGCACGATGATCGGTCTCCGCACGGCAGTCGTTGTCGGCCGCCACGCGTTGGGCGGTTTCGGGGTCGGCGTCGACCACGGCCACCAGTTCGGTATCGGGGAGCGCAGCGTACTTGGCGGCATGCCATCTGCCGAGGTGGCCCACGCCGATGGCGGCGCAGCGTAACGGGGATTGGGACATGGGTAGGCTCGGATCCGGAGGGGGTGTGCTAGGATTTTCGGCGCTATTGTAACGGATCCCCGGCGCGGCGCATGGTCGCGTTCGGATGATTGCCCGCAGTTCACCGTGGTGGAGACTCCATGACAGAGGCAGCGCAGCGCCACGTCGCCGGCGTGGACGAGGTCGGGCGCGGGCCGCTGGCCGGGCCGGTGGTCGCGGCGGCCGTGATTCTGCCGCAGGACTACGCCTGTCCCGGCCTGACCGACTCCAAAAAGCTGAGTGCCCGGCGCCGGGAGGCGCTGGACGTACAGATCCGCGCGGATGCACTGGCGTGGTCGCTGGGGCGGGCCGAGGCCGCGGAGATCGACACACTGAATATCCACCGCGCCACTCTGCTGGCGATGCAGCGAGCCGTGGCCGGTCTGGCCCTGGCACCCGCGCACCTGCTGGTCGACGGGCGCTTTACCCCCGAGGGGCCCTGGACGGCCGAGGCCATCGTCGGCGGGGACGGTTCGGTGGCGGCCATCAGTGCAGCCTCGATCATCGCGAAGGTGGCCCGCGACGGCTGGTTGCGTGAACTCCACGGCGACTACCCCGAGTACGGCTTTGACCGGCACTCGGGCTATCCGACGGTGGCCCATCGCGAGGCCCTGGAGCGCCTGGGTCCGTGTCCCCAGCACCGGCGCAGCTTCGGGCCCGTAGCGCGTGCCATCGCCGCGCGGGAGCAGGAGGCCGGCGCATGAGCGAAGCCCATCCCGGCTTCGTGCACCTGCGGGTGCATTCGGAGTACTCCCTGGTCGACGGCCTGGTGCGGCTGAAGCCGCTGGTGAAGGCCGTCGTCGATGGCGGCATGCCGGCCGTCGCGGTCACCGATCATTGCAACCTGTTCGGGCTGGTGAAGTTCTACCGCGCCGCGATCGCACAGGGCGTGCAGCCGATTATCGGGGCGGACGTGCTGGTACGCGATGCGCGCGCCGACGGCAGCCTGGCACGGATGACGCTGCTGGCGCAGAACGATCCCGGCTACCGCAACCTGACGCGGCTGATCTCGCGGGCCTGGCAGGAAGGCCAGGAGAAGGGGATCCCGCGGGTGGACTGTGCCTGGCTGGACGCGGCGGCCGAGGGCCTGATCGCGCTGTCGGGGGGCATCGACGGGCTGTTCGTGAACGGTTCAGGGACCGCCCGCGCCCTGCTGGCCGAGGATCTGGAACCCTGGATGCGGCGCTTCCCGGGGCGCTTCTATCTCGAACTGGTGCGCTCGGACCGGCCGGGCGAGGAGGCCTGGATCGAGCAGGCCCTGGCCGCGGCCGAGGCCTTCGACCTGCCGGTGGTGGCGACCAACGATGTCCGTTTCCTGCGTCCGGAAGATTTCGAGGCCCACGAGGCCCGGGTCTGCATTCACGACGGCGTGACCCTCGATGATCCGCGGCGGCCGCGGCGCTATTCGGAGGCGCAGTACCTGCGTTCGCCGGAGGAGATGGCGGAGCGGTTCGCGGATATTCCCGAGGCCCTGGCCAACAGCGTCGCGATCGCGCGGCGCTGTTCGGTCAGTCTGACCCTGGGCGAATCGGTGCTGCCGGACTTCCCGGTGCCCGAGGGGTACACGGTGGAGGATCACCTGCGCGAGACCTCGGCGAGGGGTCTGGCCGCCCGCCTGGAGCGCTTCTGCTTCGCGCCGCAGGAGGACTACGAGGCGCGGCTGCAGCGGGAACTGGACGTGATCTGCCAGATGGGGTTCCCCGGGTACTTCCTGATCGTGGCGGATTTCATCCAGTGGGCCAAGGACAACGGCATCCCCGTGGGCCCGGGCCGTGGCTCGGGCGCGGGCTCGCTGGTGGCGTATGCGCTGGGTATTACCGACCTGGATCCATTGCGTTACGAGCTTCTCTTCGAGCGGTTTCTGAATCCCGAACGCGTCTCCATGCCCGACTTCGATGTCGATTTCTGCATGGAGAAGCGCGACGACGTGATCGACTACGTCGCCGAACGCTACGGTCGCGACAAGGTGTCGCAGATCATCACCCACGGGACCATGGCCGCGAAGGCCGTGGTGCGCGATGTCGGGCGCGTGCTGGGCCATGGCTACGGCTTCGTCGACCGGATCGCCAAGCTGATCCCGTTCGAACTGGGCATGACCCTGCAAAAGGCCCTGACCGAGAGCGAGGACCTGAAGGCGCTGTACGACGAGGACGAGGAGGTCCGCGCGATCATCGACCTCGCGCAGAAGCTCGAGGGCCTGACCCGCAACGCCGGCAAGCATGCGGGCGGGGTGGTGATCGCACCCTCCGCGCTGACCGATTTCTCGCCGCTGTACTGCGAAGACGATGGCGGATCGCTGGTGACCCACTTCGACAAGGACGATGTCGAGGCGGTCGGCCTGGTCAAGTTCGACTTCCTCGGCCTGCGTACGCTCACCATCATCGACTGGGCGGTCGAGAACGTCCGCAAGATGGATGCCGAGGAGCGGGTCGACCTGGACGCGATCCCGCTGGATGATCCGGACACCTTCCGCCTGTTGAAGGATTACCAGACCACCGCGGTGTTCCAGCTGGAATCCGGCGGGATGAAGGATCTGATCAAGCGTCTGCAGCCCGACAGCTTCGAGGAGATCATCGCGCTGGTGGCGCTCTACCGGCCGGGGCCATTGCAGTCGGGCATGGTGGACGACTTCATCGACCGCAAGCACGGTCGTGCCCAGGTCGAGTACCCGCATCCGGATCTGGAACCGATCCTGAAGCCGACCTACGGCGTCATCCTGTACCAGGAGCAGGTGATGCAGATTGCCCAGGTGCTGGGCAACTACACCCTGGGTGGCGCGGACCTGCTGCGGCGCGCGATGGGCAAGAAAAAGCCCGAGGAGATGGCCAAGCAGCGCGAGATCTTCCTCGAGGGCGCACTCGGACGCGGGGTCGACGAAGGGGTCGCGACCTACATCTTCGATCTGATGGAGAAGTTCGCGGGCTACGGCTTCAACAAGTCGCACTCGGCGGCGTATGCCCTGGTCGCCTACCAGACGGCGTGGCTCAAGGCGCATTATCCGGCGCCCTTCATGGCGGCGGTGCTGTCCGCGGACATGGACAACACCGACAAGGTCGTCGGGCTGATCGAGGAATGCCGCAACATGGGGCTGGAAGTCCTGCCGCCGGACGTGAACCAGTCCGATTACCGCTTTACCTGCCGCGACGCGCAGACCGTCGTCTACGGCCTGGGGGCGATCAAGGGTGTGGGCGAGTCCGCGATCGATACGCTACTGAAGGCGCGCGGGCAGGGCGGCGACTTCCACGGGCTGGTGGACCTGTGTCAGCGGGTGGATCTGGGCAAGCTGAACAAGCGCGTGCTGGAGACGCTGGTGCGTGCCGGGGCCATGGACGGTCTGGGCGCGAATCGCGCGACGCTGCTGAACGATATCCCCATGGCCGTGGCGGCCGCGGAGCAAACGGAGCGCAACGCCAGCCTGGGGGTAGTCGACCTGTTCGGCGACCCGGCCGCGGCCGTCATCCCGGAGAGCGCGACCCTCGAGGAGATGGAGGATGACGAACGCCTGCGGGGCGAGAAGGACACCCTGGGGCTCTATCTGACCGGTCACCCGGTGGAGCGCTATCGGGCGGAGCTGCTGCGCCTGACCGGGACCACCCTGCAGGCCCTGGAGGCCAAACTGGAGGATCGCCCCGACGAGACGCAGGGCCAGAAATGGCGCGGTAAGCAGGAGACCGTGCGCATAGCGGGCCTGATTGTCGGCGTGCGCGTGCGCAACACGCAGAGCGGGCGCATGGGGATCGTTACCCTGGATGACCGCAGCGGGCGGGCCGAGGTGGTGCTGTTCAACGACGACTTCACCCAGTACAAGGACCGCCTGGAACCGGACGCGCTGCTGGTCGCGGAAGGCACCGTCACGCTGGACGACTATGCCGGGGGTACCCGCATGCGGGCGCGGGCCGTCTACAGCCTGGACGAGGCGCGCGCGCAGTGGGCGCGGGCGCTGCACCTGTGCCTGGAGGGCGTGGTGCCGGAACAGGTCGCCCACCTGCGAGGGCTGATGGAGGCGCATCGCGAGGGGCCCTGCCGTGTGCACATGTGCTACCGCCGGGATGGGCTGGAGGCCGATATCAGCCTGCCGGAGGGCTGGACGATCCGGCCGGACGAACGCCTGTTGCGCGGCATCCAGCAGTCGCTGGGGCCGGACTGCGAGGCGCAGGTGCTGTACGGTCGATAGACCGCTGCGCATCGGCACGGGAGCGGCGCGCGCCGCGATTGGTTACAATTCGCGTCTTTCGCTGGCCTCTACCAACAAGCCTTCGGGACTCTGCATGAATCCGGACTTTCTCGACTTCGAACAGCCCATTGCCGAACTGGAGGCGAAGATCGGCGATTTGCGCTATGTCGGCGACGACGCCGAGGTCAACATCCAGGAAGAGATCCAGCGCCTGGAGGACAAGTGCCGGTCGCTGACCGAGAGCATCTTCGCCAAGCTCACGCCGTGGCAGGTCGCGCAGATGTCGCGGCATCCGCGGCGTCCCTACACGCTGGACTACATCCCCGATCTGTTCGACGAGTTCGAGGAGCTGCACGGGGACCGCGCTTTTGGCGACGACCCGGCGATTGTGGGCGGGGTGGCGCGTCTGGATGGTCGCCCGGTGATGCTGATCGGCCATCAGAAGGGGCGCCAGACGCGGGACAAGGTGTACCGCAACTTCGGCATGCCGCGGCCAGAGGGGTATCGCAAGGCCCTGCGCCTGATGGAGATGGCCGAGCGCTTCCGCATGCCGGTGCTGACCTTCATCGATACCCCCGGCGCCTATCCGGGCGTCGGTGCGGAAGAGCGCGGGCAGAGCGAGGCCATCGCGCGCAACCTGCGGGTGATGGCGCGCCTGGATACGCCCATCATCGCCACGGTGATCGGCGAGGGCGGATCCGGCGGGGCGCTGGCCATCGGCGTCGGGGACGCCACGCTGATGCTGCAGTATTCGACGTATTCGGTCATCTCGCCCGAGGGCTGTGCCTCCATCCTCTGGAAGAGCGCGGAGAAGGCCTCGGAAGCGGCCGAGGCGCTGGGAATCACCTCCGAGCGCCTGAAGGAGCTGGGGCTGGTGGACCGGATCGTGCCGGAACCTCTGGGCGGTGCCCATCGCGACCCGGAGGCGATGTCGACGCGCCTGCGTACCGCGCTCCTGGAGACCCTGGACGGCCTCGAGGGACTGGATCCGGGCAAGCGTCTCGAGCGGCGCTATCGCCGCCTGATGGACTACGGTGCCTTCCAGGAAGCCGCTTCCTGAGCGGGGCGCCCCGGCGCCCGATCCCGTAGCCACCGCGCTGCGGGCATTTCTCGACCCCCCTCCTGCCCGCCGGCGCGTGCGCATTGCCTTCAGTGGCGGCCTGGACTCCACCGTCCTGCTGCACGCGGCGGTGCGTCTGGGCATTCCCGGTCTCGAGGCCATGCACGTGGACCACGGTCTGCGGGCCGACTCCGGGCGCCAGGCCGAGCATTGCCGTGCGGTGGCCCGGGCGCTGAACTGCCCGTTCCGGACCTGCAGGCTGGAACCGCTTGATCCGCGCCCGTCGGGGCTGGAGGCCGCCGCGCGCGAGGCGCGCTACATAGCATTGCGCGACGGGCTGGAGGAGACGGATATCCTCCTCGCCGCGCAGCACGCGGACGATCAGGCCGAGACCTTCCTGTTGGCGGCCCTGCGCGGCAGTGGACCCGACGGGTTGCGGGGGATGCGCCCACTGCGACGGGAAGGGGCCACCTGGCTGGGCCGGCCGCTGCTGGACCTTCCCCGGGCGGCGCTGGTCGAGTATGCCCGGCGCGAGGGTCTCGACTGGTACGACGATCCGAGCAATCGCGATGCGCGCTTTGATCGCAATTTCCTGCGCCAGTCGGTCCTGCCGCTGTTGCGCGAACGCTTCGGGAGTGTGACCGGCCTGGCGCGGGCCGCCGGCTGGCAGCGGGAGGTCGCCGGTCAGCTGCGGACGCATTTCGCCGATCACATGGAGGCGGCACGGGACCCGGAGTCCGGTGGGCTGGACCTTGCTCACGTGCGCAGGCTGGATAACGGGTCCGCCCGCGGGCTGGTGCGGCACTGGCTGCAGGCACAGGGGCTGCGGCCGCCGGGTCACGCACGCCTGGGGGAATTCCTGCGCCAGGTGGTGGCGGACAACCCCGACGCCAGCCCGCGGGTGGAATGGGAAGACGGCTGGATGCGCCGCTACCGCGATCAACTATGGGCCGGGCCGCGGCAGGAGGGGCGCGAAGGGCAGAAGCCTCCGCCCGATCAGGAGTGGCCCGCGGACCAGCCGGAACTGCGGCTCGCGGACGGGCGGCGCCTGACGCGTTCGGGCCTGCGGAAGCTCGGCGTCGCGCCCGATGCCCCCCTGACCGTTAGCTATCGCCGTGGGGGCGAGCGGGTCGCGACGCCGGCCGGCCACCGCCCGCTGAAGAAGCTGATGCAGGAGCGCGGGATCCCGCCCTGGGCGCGTCAGCGGATTCCGTTGTTGCGTCAGGCGGATGGCGTGATTGTCGCAGTCCTCTGGCCGGACCGAGCTAACGCGCGGAGTTGACGGAGCCGTCCGAATCGGACAATTCTTGGGCCGTCTTCATGGGTTTCGGGTGAGCGGCACGTGACAGGTTTCGCGGCACAGTGCGGGCGACGTACGGGCACAGCCTTGCTGGCGGCCGCGGCGTTTCTGGCGGCGCCGCTGGCAGCCGACACGTTAACGCTGACCACCGAGAGCTATCCCCCCTTCAATTTCGAGACCGAATCCGGGGAGCTGGACGGGATCTCCGTCCGCGTGATGGATCAGCTCCTGGAGGCCGCGGGAGTGGACGCGGAGATCCGGCTCCTGCCCTGGAGCCGCGCCTATGCCGAGGCCCAGTCGGTCCCCGGTACCTGCGTCTTTTCAACGACGCGCACGCAGGAGCGCGAGGATCTGTTTACCTGGGTCGGCCCCCTGGTCGAGAACCAGTGGCATGCATTCGTGCTGGAGGGGTCGGACGTAAATGCATCGTCCCTGGCCGAACTGGAGCGTTACCGCGTGGGCGGCTATCGCGACGATGCCGTGGCCCTGCATGTCGAACGTCAGGGGATTCCGGTGGATACCGCCCCCAATGATCGGCTGAACGCGCGCAAGCTGGCGGCCAACCGGATCGATGTCTGGGTGAGCGGTGAGCACCTCGCGCCCTGGTATGCGCGCCTGGAAGGGATCGGGGAACTCGAATCCCTGTTCGCGTTCAACGATACGGTGATGTCGCTCGCCTGCCACCCGGAGACCGAGCGCGGACCGCTGGACCGCATGCAGGAAGAACTGGATGCGATGCGCACCGACGGACGCTACGCGGCGATCGTCGAGGCCGTACTGAACAGCAATGGAGAGCGAGATGAGTGAGGCAGCCGAGGCGCAGGCGGCGTCATCGACCCTGATTGCCGAAGAGGTGCTGGGGTTTCAGCGCAACATGACCCGGCGCGGCATCATCTTTTCGTTCACCGGTTACATCTCCGAGGGCATCCTGAAGGCCCTGGGCGATGCGCTGCGCCAGAAGATCCGGCTCGAATCCACCGACACGAAGACCGTGAACCGGGTCTTTTCGGTCTTTGTCGAGCAGGTGCAGAACATCATCCGGTATTCGGCCGAACGCATCGAGCACGATGACGAGCCCCCCGTCGAGCTGAGTTCCGGGATGATCACGGTCGGTTCGGAGAACGGCCGCTTCTTCGTCATCTGCGGCAATGTCATCGGGCGCAAGGACGCCGACACCCTGGCGGCGCGCCTGCGCGAACTGGCCGCGATGGACAGCGACGAGCTGCGTCGCTTCTACAAGGAAAAACTGCGCGAGCCGCCGGACGAGGGCAGCAAGGGCGGCAGTATCGGCCTGATCGAGATCGCACGGCGGGCGAGCGAACCGATCCAGTTCGATTTTCAGCATATTTCCGATGCCCAATCCTACTTTGTCCTGAAGGCCTACATCTGATGGCAGTCGTCGAGACCATTGAACACGAGGCAACCGACCGGACCCCCGCGGTGCAGTTCGATTTCGCGGCCGGGCAGTACCGACTGTCGGGGGAGTCGTATCCGGAAGATGCGGCGAACTTCTACGGCCCCCTGACCCAGGGGCTGCGCCAGGCAATCGAGGACCGCGCCAGCGACGAGGTGGAATTCACGGTGGAAATGATCTATTTCAATTCGTCCACCGCGAAGGCCCTGATGAACATGTTCCAGATCCTGGAAGACGGGGCGGAGGCCGGGCTGAAGGTCCGTATCAACTGGTGCTATCACGAGGATGACGAAACCATGGAGGAGTTCGGCGAGGATTTCTCCGAGGACTTCCAGCACGCCGACTACCGCATGTGTCCGCTGACATGACCGCCCCCTCTCGTGACGACTCCATGAAACCCTCCAGCCGGCCCCGCGACGGGCAGGAGATGGACGAGGGCCTGGCCGACTTTTCCCTGTTCGAGCAGGAAAAGGCCATCATGCAGCGTTCCGAGCAGATGCTGGAGGCGCTGGACGCAGTGGCCGACGGGGTGAAGGTGCTCGCCAAGGCCTATTCCGAGAGCTACCGCGCGCAGCGGCGCATGATGCGCATGAGCGATCGCATGCAGGCGGATCTCCAGGATGCCAACCGGCAGCTGCGCGAACAGGCCGAACACCTGGCCCAGCTCAACAATGCCCTGTCCGACGAGGTCCGCGAACGCGAGCGCCTGACGGCCGAGCTGGAGCGCCTGGCGCTGGAGGACGCCCTGACCGGCCTGTTCTCGCGCCGCCGCGTGATCGACTGTGTCGAGGGCATGGCCGACAGCGTGGGTGACGCGTCGCACTCGCTCGCGGTGATGATGCTGGATCTCGACGACTTCAAGACCCTCAACGATACCCATGGCCATGCCGCCGGGGACTTCGCGCTGGAAAGCTTTGCCGAGATCCTGCGCGGCGAACTGGGGGCGGAACAATACGCGGGGCGCATGGGCGGGGAGGAATTCCTCATCGTGGCCGCGGACCTGGACGTCGAGGCCGCCCTGGCCCTGGCCGAAAGGATCCGCTCGGCGGTGGAGAACGCCCGCCTGCACTGGAAGGACGAGCCGCTGTCCCTGGCGGTATCGATCGGGCTGGTGGTGACCACGAACCCCTGGCCGGATGCCGGCGAACTGGTCGCGCTCGCCGACGACCTGCTGTATCGCGCCAAGAACGAGGGGCGCAACCGTGTCATCGTGCAGACGCACGGCGACCACGGATGATGCCGGAGACCCGGCGCCGCAACCGGAGCCTCGTTGCCAAGCTGGCGGTCGCCACGCTGCTGGCCGCGCTTGCGCTCAGCCTCCTCAGTAGCGCCTACGTCATTGCCTCCGACTGGAATGCCTTCCGGGCCGAGACCCAGGCCCAGGTCGATCGTCTGCAGCGTCTGGTCGAGCCGCCCGCGGCGGAGGCCGCCTTTCAGTTGAGCGCCGATCAGGCCGACTCGCTGGTCCAGGGCCTGCTCGTCTTCGACGAGATCCGGCGGGTGGAGATCCTCGACGATTTTGGCAATACTCTGGCCGAGGACGAACGGGCGGCGGAGGCCGCGTCCGGGGACTGGGCGCAGTGGCTTTTTGGCGACCTGCGGGCACACGAGCTTGAACTCACGCATCCGGGAACCCGGGGCAACGTTCAGGGCGTGGGGCAGCTGCGCATGGAGCTGGACCCCGGTGTCCTGGGGCGGATCTTCGTGGCGCGCCTGCAGACCGGGGTCGTGACCAGCGTGACCCAGGCCGTGATCGTCTCGCTGGTCGTCGTGGTGCTGTTCTACTTCCTCATGCTGCGTCCGATGCTGAAGATCTCCCGCGCCGTGGCGGATACTGATCCGGACCAGCCAGCCCATTGGCCCATGCCCCGCCTGGGGCATCACGAGAATGACGAGCTGGGGGCCCTGGGGCGTTCGCTGGACCGCTTGCTGCGCGCCTTCCAGGAGGGACTGGATGCGCGCGACGGGGCCCGCGGAGAGCTGAAGGCGCTGAACGCCGATCTGGAGCGCCGTGTGGAGGAGCGCACCCGACAGCTGGAAGACGAAAAGGCCGAGACCGAACGGGCGATGGCCCAGGTGGACGAGGCCAACCGGGAACTGGAGCGCAGTAACCGCCTGGTGGTGGAGAGCATTCGCTATGCCCGGCGCATCCAGACCGCGATGCTGCCGGACAAGCACGCCCTGGACGGACATCTGGACGAGGTGCAGATCTACTGGGAGCCGCTGCACCTGGTCGGCGGGGACTATTTCTGGGTCGAGGCCATCGACGGCCACAGCATCCTGGTGGTGGCGGACTGTACCGGGCATGGCGTCCCGGGGGCGTTCATCACGCTGGTGGTGGCGTCGGCGCTGGACCGCATCCTGCACGAACACCGTCTGCTGGAACCCTCCGCGATCCTGCGCGAGATGGACCGGCTGGTGCGTTCACGGCTGCGTCAGGACGGTCAGGATTCGGATTCGGATGACGGGCTGGAGGCCGCGGTATGCGTCTATCGGCCGGAAGACCGGATGCTGGCCTTCGCCGGGGTCGGGCTGCCCCTGATGATCGAACGCGGTGGCGAGATCGAGGAAATCCGCGGCGTGCGCGGGGGGCTCGGCTACCGCAGCCTGGAGCCCGCGCAGCCGGTCGACCACGAGGTGCCGGTGGAGCCGGGAACCGAATTCTTCCTGATCACCGACGGTGCGCATGATCATGTCGGGGGCGAGCCGCCACGCTTGTTCGGGCGCCGTCGGCTGCGCCAGGTCCTGGCCGAGAAGAGTGGCCGCGATCTGTCCGCCAAGATCGACGCTGTCGTGCGTGTGCTGGAGGATTATCGCGACGGAGAACCCCGGCGCGACGACATGACCCTGGTGGCCTTCCGCCCGCTGGCACGGGGTTCCCGGAACGAGGTGTTGCCCCCGCCTTCCGATTGAGCAGGGGCGGGTGCTCTGGTACTCTTTCAGGCGTTTTCCGCCCACCCCGCGTGCCAGGTTCGCGCCGGGACGGGGCGCTTGTCAGCTCCCAGCCAGGTTTCCCGCATGACGCGTTTTGTTTTCATCACCGGAGGCGTGGTCTCGTCTCTGGGCAAAGGTATTGCATCCGCCTCGCTGGGGGCGATCCTCGAGGCCCGCGGGCTCAAGGTGACCCTGCTCAAGCTGGATCCGTACATCAACGTCGATCCGGGCACCATGAGCCCGTTTCAGCACGGCGAGGTCTTCGTCACCGACGACGGCGCCGAGACCGACCTGGACCTGGGGCATTACGAGCGCTTCGTGCGCATCCGTACCTCGCGGCGCAACAACTTCACCACCGGCCAGATCTACGAGAACGTGATCCGCAAGGAACGCCGCGGGGACTACCTCGGCGGTACCGTGCAGGTGATCCCGCATATCACGGACGAGATCAAGCGCTCCATCCACGAAGGGGCGGGCGATGCCGACATCGCGCTGATCGAGATCGGCGGTACCGTGGGCGACATCGAGTCCCTGCCGTTTCTCGAGGCGATCCGCCAGATGGGCGTGGAACTCGGCCACGAGAATGCCCTGTTCATGCACCTGACGCTGGTCCCGTATATCGAGGCCGCGGGCGAGATCAAGACCAAGCCAACCCAGCACTCGGTCAAGGAACTGCGTTCCATCGGGATCCAGCCGGATATCCTGCTGTGCCGCTCGACCCAGGCAATCCCGGACGGCGAGCGGCGCAAGATCGCGCTGTTCACCAACGTCGAGGAGAAGGCGGTCATCTCGGCGGTGGACGTGGACAACATCTACAAGATCCCGCTCTGGCTGCATTCGCAGAAGCTCGACGAGATCGTGCTGCGCAAGCTGCATATCGAGGCGCCGCAGGCGGATCTCTCGGACTGGAAACACGTGGTCAATGCCATGGAGTTCCCGGAGTCGGAGATCACCGTCGGCATGATCGGCAAGTACGTGGACCTGACCGAATCCTACAAGTCCGTGAACGAGGCCCTGACCCATGCCGGGGTACAGGTCGGCACCCGCGTCCGGATCCGCTATCTCGACTCGGAGAAACTGGAAGGCGCCGAGAACGAGGCCGCACGGGAACTCGAGGGCCTGGATGCCATCCTGGTGCCGGGCGGCTTCGGCGAGCGCGGCGTGGAGGGCAAGATCGCCGCGGTGCGCTACGCACGCGAACACGACGTGCCCTATCTCGGGATCTGCCTCGGCATGCAGGTCGCGGTGATCGAGTTCGCGCGCGATGTCGCGGGCCTGGAAGGCGCGCACAGCACCGAATTCGCGCCCGATACCCCGCATCCGGTGATCGCGCTCATTACCGAGTGGCAGGATCAGGAAGGCCGTATCGAGCGGCGCGATGCCGACAGCGACCTGGGCGGCACCATGCGCCTGGGAGCCCAGAGTGCGCGGCTGTCGTCCGGTTCGCGCATTGCCGAGGCCTATGGTCGCGAAAAGGTGGAAGAACGCCACCGCCATCGCTTCGAGTTCAACAACGCCTACCGCGAACGGCTGGAGGCGGCCGGGCTGCGCATCTCGGGCGTGTCGGAATCCGGCGAACTGGTGGAGGCCGTGGAACTCCCGGGGCATCCGTGGTTTGTCGGCTGCCAGTTCCACCCGGAGTTCACCTCCACGCCGCGCGATGGCCACCCGCTGTTCACCGGTTTTGTGCGTGCCGCCCGGGACTACCAGGAAGCGCGCGAACCCGAAACCACCACGGCGCTGACGGAATAGGGCGCCGATACACGATTTTTCGCGGCCGTGCCCGGAGGGTGGCGGCCGCCGTACAGGACAGGACATGCAGCTTTGTGGTTTTGAAGTCGGCCTCGACCGGCCCTTTTTTCTGATTGCCGGACCCTGCGTCATCGAGTCCGAGGCCATGGCGCTGGAGACGGCCGGGGCCCTGAAGGCGATGGCGGATGACCTGGGCATCCCGTTCATCTACAAGTCGTCGTTCGACAAGGCCAACCGGTCGTCCACCCGGAGCTTCCGCGGCCTGGGCATGGCCGAGGGTCTGCGCATCCTCGACAAGGTGAAATCGGAGATCGGCGTGCCGGTACTGACCGACGTGCACGAGGACACGGCGCTGGACGAGGTCGCCAGCGTAGTGGATGTGTTGCAGACGCCGGCGTTCCTCTGCCGTCAGACCAACTTCATCCAGAATGTCGCGCGCCAGGGGCGTCCGGTGAATATCAAGAAGGGCCAGTTCCTCGCACCCTGGGACATGGGCAATGTCGTCGACAAGGCGCGCGAGGCGGGCAATGACCAGATCATGGTCTGCGAGCGCGGGGTTTCGTTCGGCTACAACACCCTGATCTCCGACATGCGCGGCTTGGCCCAGATGCGCCAGACCGGGTGCCCGGTAATCTTCGACGCGACCCATTCGGTGCAGCAGCCGGGTGGGCAGGGCGCGTCCTCCGGTGGCCAGCGCGAGTTCGTACCGGTGCTCGCGCGCGCCGCGGTGGCGGCCGGGGTCTCCGGGCTGTTCATGGAGACCCACCCGGATCCCGAGAGGGCCCTGTCGGATGGCCCCAATGCGTGGCCGCTGCCAAAGATGGCCGAACTGCTGCAGACGCTGAAGGCGCTGGACGCCGCGACCAAGGCGCAGCCGTTCGCGGAGGCGGAATACGGCCTCGGCTGACCCCCGATTTTTCGATAATGCGTCCCGGGCGGCTCCGTCCGGGCGGGTACTTTTCAAGGAGAGAGCATGTCCCAGATTGCGGAGATTCACGCCCGCGAGATCATCGACTCCCGGGGCAACCCGACGGTCGAGGCCGATGTTGTCCTGGATTCCGGCGCCATGGGGCGCGCGGCGGTCCCGTCCGGTGCCTCCACGGGGGCCCGCGAGGCCCTGGAGCTGCGCGATGACGAGAAGCGCTACGGGGGCAAGGGCGTACTGAAGGCGGTGAGCCATGTGAACGGCGAGATCCGCGACGCGCTGCGCGGCATGGAGCTCGACCAGACCGCGGTGGATCGCCGCATGCTGGAACTGGACGGCACCGAGAACAAGTCGCGCCTGGGGGCGAACGCCCTGCTGGCCGTCTCCATGGCGGCCTCGCATGCCCTCGCGGCCGATCGCGAGCAGCCGCTGTTCGAGACGCTGGGCGGGGAAGACGCCACGCTGCTGCCGGTGCCGATGATGAACATCATCAATGGCGGGGCCCACGCGGACAACAGCGTGGATATGCAGGAGTTCATGATCCTACCGGTGGGCGCGGACTCGGTGCGCGAGGCGGTGCGCTACGGCGCCGAGGTCTTCCATGCGCTGAAGAAGGTCCTGGCCAAGCGCGGCCTGGCCACGGCGGTGGGCGACGAGGGTGGCTTTGCCCCCGATCTGCCGTCCAATTCCGCGGCGATCGAGGTGATCCTGGAGGCCATCCACAATGCCGGCTTCAAGGCGGGCGAGGACATCTGGATCGGCCTCGACTGCGCCAGCTCCGAGTTCTACCGCGACGGCCACTACCACCTGGACTCCGAGGGCAAGGCCTTCTCGGCGGACGAATTCTCCGACTATCTCGCGCACTGGGTGGACCAGTACCCGATCCTGACCATCGAGGACGGGATGGCCGAGGATGACTGGGATGGCTGGAAGACCCTGACCGAGCGCCTGGGCAAGCGCGTGCAGCTGGTGGGCGACGACCTGTTCGTCACCAACACGCGCATCCTGCAGGAAGGCATCGACAAGGACATCGCGAACTCCATCCTGATCAAGCTCAACCAGATCGGCACCGTCACCGAGACGCTGGAAGCGATCGAACTGGCGCGCAAGGCCAACTACACAGCGGTGATCTCGCACCGCTCGGGCGAGACCGAGGACGTCACCATCGCGGACCTGGCGGTCGCCACTCGAGCCGGCCAGATCAAGACCGGTTCGCTGTCGCGTTCCGACCGGGTGGCCAAGTACAACCAGCTGATCCGGATCGAGGAACACCTGGGGAGCCGGGCCAGCTACCCGGGTATGTCGGCGTTCACCTTCGGGCGCTGAGGCGGTTGCGGGGCGGCCGTGTCGAGGATGCAGTCCGCAGCCTGCGGCGCGGTTCCTGTCCCGGGGCGTCCGGGCCTCGTAGAATGCCGGGCATGCCGGCCACTCGTAAAAGCCCTCGTTCCGTTGTACCCGCGCTCGGCGCGGTGCGCGGGCGAGGGCTTTTCTTTGGGTTCAAGTCGATGGAGTGCGGGTGATGCGCGGCCTGCTGATCGGGCTGGCGCTTGTGCTGCTGGCACTGCAATGGCCCCTGTGGCTGGGCGAGGGGAGCTGGCGCGACGTGCGCGACCTGCGCGAGCAGGTCGAGCGCCAGCAGGCCTCGAACGCCGAACTGGAGCAGCGCAATCAGGCCCTGGAGGCGGAGGTGCGAGACCTGCGCGGCGGAACCGAGGCGGTGGAAGAACGGGCCCGGCGCGACCTGGGGATGATCCGCGAGGACGAGGTCTTCTTCTTCGTGGTGGGCGAGGACGAACCCGCCACGCTGGACATCGAGCCGCTCCCCGGATCGGCCGGGCAGACCGAGCCCGGTCCCGACTCGCGGGTGCCCGAGGAGGCCGAGCCGGCCACCGACACCCTGCCACCGGAGGATCCCTTTGATGGCTGACACCGGGGGCGCAGCGGCGCGCGAACCGGCCTTCTGGGCACTGATCCCGGCGGCCGGCATTGGCCGGCGCATGGGGTCCGACCGTCCCAAGCAGTACCTGACGCTGGGTTCGCGGACGATCCTGTCGCATACCCTCTCGATCTTCCTCGAGCATCCGCGCATTCGCGGCGTGGTGCTGGTGCTGGGACCCGACGTGGATCCCGACGCCCTGGATCTGCCGCTGGCGGGCGGGCGGCTGTTCCGTGCCGCCGGCGGAGCGGAGCGGGTGGATTCCGTGCAGAATGGCCTGGACTTCCTGGCCGAACGGGCGCACGCGGACGACTGGGTACTGGTCCATGATGCGGCCCGTCCCTGTCTGCCGCAGGCGGATGTGGACCGCCTGTTGCGTGAGTTGCGGGATGACGCGGTGGGCGGGTTGCTGGCCAGCCCCAGTACCGACACCATCAAGTGGAGCGATGGCGGCGGCCGCGTGGAGCGGACGCTGGACCGGGAGCGGGTCTGGCGCGCCCTGACCCCACAGATGTTCCGGCTGGGGATGCTGCGAGAAGCGAATGCGCGCGCACGCGATGCGGGTCATGCGGTGACTGACGAGGCCAGCGCGATCGAGTTTCTGGGGCAGGCCCCGCGGCTGATCGAGGGTTCGGCGATGAATATCAAAATCACGCGGGCGGAAGATCTGGAGCTGGCCCGTCTCTACCTGATGCAGCAGGGCCGGCTGGAAGGACGGTTCAGCGCATGAGCGGGTTGCGCATCGGCCAGGGCTTCGATGTGCACGCCTTCGGTGAAGGGGATCATCTGGTCCTCGGCGGCGTGCATATCCCGTTCGAGCGTGGCTTCGTCGCGCATTCGGACGGCGACGTGCTGCTCCATGCCGTCTGCGATGCCCTGCTCGGCGCCGCCGCCCTGGGTGACATTGGACGACACTTTCCGGATACCGATCCCGCATTTCGCGGCGCGGACAGCCGCGTCCTGCTGCGGGAGGTCCTCCAGCGTGTTGCGGCGGCCGGCTGGCGCCCGGTCAACATCGACTCCACCGTGATCGCGCAGGCGCCAAAGCTGGCGCCGCACGTCCCCGCCATGCGCGATCATATCGCCGCGGATACCGGCCTGGTGCCCGAGGCCGTCAGCGTGAAGGCCACGACGACCGAACATCTCGGGTTCACCGGGCGCAAGGAGGGCGTGGCGGCGCAGGCAATCGTGCTGCTGGAACCGGCCTCGGGGATGCTGCGGGTATGACCGGGGCCGGGCGCGGGAATGCGGGAGTCCTCGGCCTGCATCACGCCAGCCTGGTCATTGCGGACGTTCAGGCCGCGCGCGAGTTCTACGGGCACCACCTTGGGCTGGCGCCGCTGGAGCGGCCCGAACTCGGATTTCCGGGGCTGTGGTACGACCTCGGCAACGGCCAGGCCCTGCACCTGCTGCGGGTGCCCAACCCGGACCCGACCGAGCGGGCGGTACGGTGCGGGCAGGACCGTCACCTGGCGCTGCGCGTGGAGGACCTGGAAACCTTCGCGGCGCGGCTGGAGGCCGCGGGCTTCGCGGTGGAACACAGCCGCTCCGGCCGCCCCGCGGCATTCGTGCGGGATCCCGATGGCAACGCCATCGAGTTGATCGAGGACGGTGCCTGAATCGGCCAGGGAGAGTCCCCTCATGAGCGACGCGCGCTACATCCTCGCCCTGGACCAGGGCACCACCAGCTGCCGGGCCATCCTGTTCGACCGCGCGGGCACGATCGTCGGCGTGGCGCAGAAGGATTTCGGCCAGATCTATCCCCAACCCGGCTGGGTGGAACACGACCCGATGGAGATCTGGGGCACCCAGATCGGTGTGGCGCGCGAAGTACTGGAGACCCGCGGCATCAAGCCCTCCCGGCTGGCGGCGATCGGCATCACCAATCAGCGCGAGACCACGGTGGTATGGGACCGCGCCACGGGGGAGCCGATCGCCAATGCGATCGTGTGGCAGGACCGGCGTACCGCCGCGTTCTGCGACGAACTGAAGGCGCAGGGCCTCGAGGGCCTGCTGCGCGAGCGTACCGGTCTGGTCGTGGATGCCTATTTCTCGGCCAGCAAGCTGCGCTGGCTCCTGGATCACGTGGACGGGGCGCGCGAGCGCGCGGAACGGGGCGAACTCGCCTTTGGCACCGTGGACAGCTGGCTGATCTGGAACCTCACCCGCGGGGAACGTCACGTGACCGATGTGACGAACGCCGCGCGCACCCAGCTGTTCAACATTCACACCCTGGAATGGGATTCCGATCTGCTGGAGCGGTTCGAGGTCCCTCCCGCGATGCTGCCCGAGGTGGTGGACTCCAGTGGCGTGCTGGGCGTCACCGGCGCCGAGATGTTCGGTGGCGCGGAGGTCCCGATCGCCGGCGTGGCGGGGGACCAGCATGCGGCCCTGTTCGGTCAGGGCTGTTTCGAGCCCGGCATGGCCAAGAACACCTACGGGACCGGCTGTTTTCTGCTGATGAACACGGGTGGCACGCCGGTGGAGTCCCGATCCGGCTTGCTCACCACCCTCGCGTGGTCGCTGGACGGCCGGGTGGAATACGCGCTGGAGGGCTCGATCTTTATTGCCGGGGCCGCGATCCAGTGGCTGCGCGACGAGCTTCACCTGATCGACGCGGCCGAGGATTCCGAGTACTACGCGGGCAAGGTGGCGGACGCCGACGGGGTCTACGTGGTGCCCGCCTTCGCCGGGCTGGGTGCGCCGTACTGGGACATGTACGCGCGCGGCGCCATCTTCGGCCTGACCCGTGGAACGCGCAAGGAGCACATCACCCGCGCCACGCTGGATGCGCTGGCCTATCAGACACGCGATGTGATCGATGCCATGGCGCAGGACGCCGGGATCGGGCTGAAGGCCCTGCGGGTCGACGGCGGGGCCGTGGCCAACAACGTGATGATGCAGTTTCAGGCCGACATGCTCGGGGTGCAGGTCGAGCGCCCGGCGGTGACCGAGTCCACCGCGTTGGGGGCCGCCTGGCTCGCGGGACTGGCGGTCGGCTTCTGGACCCGTGACGAGTTGGCGCAGAAGGGTGGGCTGGACCGGGTGTTCGAGCCGCAGATGGACGCGGCCACGCGGGAACAGTACTACCGCGGCTGGAAGAAGGCCGTGAAGCGCACCATGGGCTGGGCGCGCGAGGACGACAGCGACTCGACGCCGTAGCGGGTGATGGTCTGGGGCCTTGCCGACGCGGGCGGGGGCTTCGCCGCCACGGCGGCTCCCACAGGGGGCTGCAGGTAGAGCGATGGCTTCGACAGGCAGCCCGGCCCAGATCACTGTGGGAGCGGGCTTGCCCGCGAGCCCCTGCCAGGCTCGGATTGGGCCCGGGGCTCAGTCCATGCTGGCCGGCTCGGCGGCGAGCTGGCCGGACTGGTAGTCGCTGATGGCCTGTTCGATCTCGTCGGAGGTGTTCATCACGAAGGGGCCGTAATGCGCGATCGGTTCGCCCAGCGGCCGCCCCTTGAACAGCAGCACGCGGGCATCCTGCTGGGCGATCAAGTGGATCTGGGTCTGGCCGCTCCACACACCCATCTGGCCGGTCTGCAGGCCGATGAGCTCGCCGTCGAACACGTAGGCCAGCACGCGGTCCTCGAGCTGCACGGCGAGCGACAGGCGATAGCCGGCGGGCAGCGTCAGGTCGGCCATCGCGGCGCCTTCGCCAATCTGCGCCAGCGGGCCCTCGGTATCCCCGGCACTGGTCTGCCAGGATCCGGCAATGGCCTTGAAGCGCAGCGGGTCGTCGTCTTCCGGCAGGTGGCGCATTGCGTCGGCGTGCACGTCGCGATAACGCGGCGGGTCCATCTTGCGCCGGGCGGGCAGGTTTACCCACAGCTGGAAGCCGTGCAGGCCCTCGCTGTCGAGCAGGGGCATCTCGGAGTGGATCACGCCGCGGCCGGCGCTCATCCACTGGGCCTCGCCGGCCTCCACGCGGCCCTGATTGCCCATGGAGTCCTCGTGCGTCAGGCCGCCATGGACCAGGTAGGTCAGGGTCTCGAAGCCGCGATGCGGGTGGGCGGGAAAGCCGCCGATGTAGTCCTCGCGCGCGCTTGCCTTGAGCTCGTCCAGCATCAGGAAGGGGTCCAGCCCGCCACGAAAGTCATGGATGCGCCGAATCTTCACCCCGGCCCCGTCCTGGGTGGGATGGGAGGTCTTCACGCTGTCCGGCGGTGTCGGGTTCATGGCGTTCTCCTTCGCAACAGGTCTGCACCATACCGACCATGAAACGAAAAGAAAATTGCATCGTTTCCCGTCATGGGGCCTTTTGTCAGGCGGTGGACAGATCCCAGGAATCGGCAAACGCCTCCAGGCTCTCGATGAAATCGGGATCGTGTTCCTGACGGTTGATGGTCAGGTGCAGGACGACGGCCTGCGGGTCGGGCGGGTGCCCGGTGGTTAGCGTCCAGGCCAGGCCGTTGGGGCAGTCGGGCAGGGACAGGCGCACGCCACCGTTGATGACCTCGCGGTGCACCCGGAACTCGCCCCACAGGCAGTAGACCACGCCGGCATCGGGACCGTTGTCCTGGATCAGCGTGTCGATGGCATCACTGTGAGCGGGCAGGGCGGGGACGTTCAGCCGCCGCTGCAAGGTTTCGGCATCCAGGGTCGCGGGCAGGTTGCGGAAGAATTCCATGGCGGTCACTCGTTGCGCGGCAGGAACACGGGCAGGCCGTCGACCTCGCCTACGCTCAGGCGCTGGTTGTAGAGGCGTTCCAGGGCACTGGGCACGAGCATGGTGGCGGTCGGGCCCCAGCATGCCTGGCCGTCGGGGAACAGCAGGAGCAGATGGTCGCAGTAGCGCGCGGCCAGGTTGACGTCGTGCAGGACCAGTACGGCGGCCCGGTGCGCCTGGGCAACGATGCCCTGCACGCGGTTCAGCACGGCGACCTGGTGATGCAGGTCCAGCTGACTGGTGGGCTCGTCCAGCAGGAGCAGGCTGGGGTCCTGGGTCAGCACGGTGGCGATGGCCAGACGCTGCCGCTCGCCCCCGGAGAGCGTGTCCACCATGCGGTGCTCCAGCTCGGCGAGATCCATCTCCGCCAGGGCGGCCCGGGCGCGGGCGTAATCCTCGGAGGTCTCGATGTCCCAGGGGCGCAGGTAGGGGTGCCGACCGATCAGCGCGGTCTCCAGCACCGTCGCGGGGAAGCCGTCGTGGTGGGTCTGGAAGACCAGGCCGATGCGCCGCGCCAGTTCCGCGCGGGGCAGGCGGGTGATTGCCTGGCCACGGACCTCGATGGTGCCGGCGCGTGCGGTCCGCAGGCCGGCGAGCGTTTGCAGCAGCGTGCTCTTGCCCGCGCCGTTGGGGCCCAGGATGCCCCAGCACTGCCCGGGGTCGACGGTCAGTTCCAGCGGGGCGCCGGGTGCGCGCCCCGGGATGTCGATCACCAGGTCGCGGGTGGCGAGTAGCGTATCCGGGCCCGGCTTCTGGTGGACGCTGCGCGCGCCCAGGCCCGGGGCTTCATGCGGCCGGCTGTGGGCGGGGGCGATGGGTGGACGGGGTGCCATCAGCGGCTCCGGTACAGCAGGAACAGGAACACGGGGACCCCCAGCATCGCGGTGATTACGCCGACCGGCAACTGCTCCGGGGCGATCATGGTGCGGGCGAGGGTGTCGGCCAGGGTCAGCAGGATGCCGCCGCCCAGCGCGGAGGCCGGCAGGATCACGCGCTGGTCGTTGCCGAAGACCAGGCGCAGCATGTGCGGCACGATCAGCCCGACAAAGCCGACCGCGCCGACCTGCATGACTGCGGTCGCGGTGATCAGCGCGGCGGCGACATAGATGCTCCATTCCACCGGGCGCACCGCCACCCCGAGTGCCGCGGCCTGCATCGGGCCGCGCGCGAGCACGTTCAGCGTGCGGCCCAGCGGCAGGGCGAGGAACACGACCAGCACCAGCAGGATCCAGGCGGGATAGGGGTTTCGCGCGTGGGACACATCGCCCATCAGCCAGTACAGCATGCCCGGTAGCTCGGCCGTGGGGCTGACTGCGAGCAGGAAGCTGATCATGGCGCCCCAGCCCGCCGCGACCACCACGCCCGTCAGAAGCAGGCGCGTGGGGGTCCAGCTGCCGGTACCGTGCGCCAGGCCGAACACGATCACCGTGGACAGCAGGGCACCGGCGAACGCGGCCAGGGAGACGGAAAACATCGACAGGCCCGCGAGCATCGCCAGCAGGGCGCCGACGGAGGCGCCGCCGGAGAGGCCCAGCACGTAGGGGTCGGCCAGCGGGTTGCGTAGCAGCACCTGCATCAGCGCGCCGGCCAGACCCAGCAACCCGCCTGCGGCAAAGGCCGCCAGGGCGCGCGGCAGGCGCAGCTCCAGCACCAGCGTGTCGTGCAGGCGGCTGCCCTCGCCGAGCATCACCGCCAGCAGGTCGCCGGGCGCGATCGCGACACTGCCGAAGGCCAGCGCGATCAGCACCGCCAGCAGCGACGCCGGCAGCAGGACCGCGGCGGCAAGGAGGAAGGCGCGGGTCACGAGGGGTCAGTCCACCCGGCGGAGTCGGGCCCGCTCGAGCTCCTCGCACATCAGGCGGGTGCCCTCGGCGATGCGCGGGGTATGGCGCTGCAGCAGGGACGGCGGGATGAAGAACAGGTTGTCGCGCTGGACCGCGGTCATGTCCTCCCATTGCGTCCAGGCGATGACCCAGTCGGGGCGATCCTCGCCCATGCCGCCGCCAATGATGACCTCCGGATCGGCCTCGATGACCGCCTCGCGATCCATGCGCGGGACCAGGCGATCCAGGTGGCCGAATACGTTTACCCCGCCGCACAGGCGGATCGCCTCGCTGATCAGGTGGTCGTCGTTCACCGTCATCAGGGGCTGTTCCCACACCTGATAGAACAGGCGTACCGGGTCGCGTTCGGCGTAGTCCTGGCGCAGGGTGTCGATCGCCTCCTCGAAGCTTCGCACCGCCTCGTCGCCCTGCGTCTCGGTGCCGGCGAGCTGGGCCATGCGGCGCATGCTGGCGGCCACGCCGTCGAAGCTGCGGGGCTCCGACACGTAGACGTGGAAGCCGAGCTCGCGCAGGTGTTCGATCTGGGATTGCGAGTTTCCGCTGCGCCAGGCAACGACCAGGTCCGGATCGAGCTGCACGACGCGCTCCATATCGATGCGGCTGTAGCCGCCCACGCGGGGGAGCATCTCCGCCTCCGGCGGGAAATCGCTGTGCTGAGTGGCGCCCACCAGCTTGTCGCCGGCCCCGACCGCGAACAGCACCTCGGTGATATGCGGGGCGAGGCTGACGATACGCTCGGCGGGTTGTTCCAGCCGGATCTCGTGACCGTCATCGTCGGTCACCGAGACCGGGTCGGCCAGTGCCGGCGCGGTGCAAAGCAACGTCGCGACGAGCAGGGCGGAGGAGCGTCCGAGGGTCTTGAAATTCATAAAAATCCGGTGGTTGTGGCGCTGTTGCGAGGTCGAATGGAGGACGTCTGCGGTAGTGCGCGCAAGCCGCAAAAGCGTTTCATCATAGCAGCATGGGCAAGATGGTTTGGTGCCCAAATTGGTCGGGGGCGCGCCGAACGCGTATCATACGGCGGCTTGAATCAGGTGCCTGCAATGCGCAGGTGAAACGGGAAGCCGGTGCAAATCCGGCGCTGCCCCCGCAACGGTAAGTGAGCGGCGAACCACACCGCAGGCTTGGCCACTGTGCCCCCACGGGTCACGGGAAGGCGTCTGTGGCATCGGCAGCCGCCGACGCTCGCGAGCCCGGAGACCGGCCTGGTGATGACGCATCCTGCGATCGTGCGGCGGGCAACGATCGAGGGCACGGGCACCATCTGCGGTGCCCGTTCCTTCGTGGTTTCGCCGTGCCGTCGCCCCGACGGAAACGCATGACGAACCCAGACCCCAAACCGACAGCAGAGCATCCGAACGCGTTCGCCTCGGCCGAGCGCGAGGCGGTTTATCGCGTGATCGGGGAACGCCGCGACATGCGCCATTTCCGTCCGGATCCGGTGGATGGCTCTACGCTGCGCCGGCTGCTGGAGGCCGCCCACCGCGCCCCCAGCGTCGGGTACATGCAGCCCTGGCGCTTCCTGCGGGTAACCGACCCGGCCCTGCGCGAGGCCCTGCATGCCCACGCCGCGGACGAGCAGGCCCGCACCGCCGAGGCCTGCGGGGAGCGCGCGGCGGAGGTGCACCGTCTGAAGCTGGAAGGGATCCGCGAGGCGGGGGAGTTGCTGGTCGTGGCCCTGACCGACGGCCGCGAACGCTATGTGCTGGGGCGCCGGACGCTCCCGGAGATGGACCTGTGCTCGGCGGCCTGCGCGATTCAGAACCTGTGGCTGGCGGCCCGCGCGGAGGGGCTGGGCATGGGCTGGGTCTCGCTGTTCGATCCGGACTGGCTGGCGCGGCAGCTGGACATGCCGGAGGGCGGCTATCCGATGGCGGTGCTGTGCCTCGGTCATGTGGAGCGTTTCTACGACCGGCCGATGCTGGAGACCGCGGGCTGGGATCGCCGGCGGCCCCTGGAAGAACTGGTCTTTCAGGATCGCTGGGGCGTGCCCGGCGAGCTGGCAGCCGACCCGGATGCGGCAGGCGCCGGAAACGGGGCGGACGATCGGACCGGATCCGACAGCGCATGAGCGCCTTCCTGATCCTGATGGGCGCCCTGATCCTGGATCGCTTGTTCGGCGATCCGCGGCGATTCCATCCGCTGGCCGGGTTTGGTCGGCTGGCGGCCTGGGCCGAGTCCCGCTGGCATGCGCCCAGTCGCCTGCGCGGGGCGTTGCTGCTCGCGGCGCTGGTCCTGCCATGGGTGGCGCTGGCCGCTCTGGGGGCGTCGCTGGCCTGGGGCTGGTTGCTGTCGCTGGCGATCCTGACCCTGGCGATCGGCTGGCGCAGCCTGGACGAACACGCCGAGGTGGTCGCGCGGGCCCTGGAGACGGATGATTTGCACGGTGCCCGCACGGGCGTGGGGATGCTGGTCAGTCGGGACACGGAGGCCCTGGACGTGCGCGGGGTGAGCGGGGCGACCATCGAGTCGGTCCTGGAGAACGGCAACGATGCGCTGTTTGCCACGATCTTCTGGTTCCTGGTCGCCGGGGCGCCGGGCGTGGTGGCCTACCGGCTGGTCAACACCCTGGATGCGATGTGGGGGTACCGTAACGAGCGGTATGCCACGTTCGGCTGGGCGGCCGCGCGGCTGGATGACGCCATGAACCTGATCCCGGCGCGTCTGACGGCCCTGGCCTATGCCCTGGCGGGGCGCGGGCGGGACGCATTGCAGTGCTGGCGTGAACAAGCCGCCGGATGGAAGAGCCCGAATGCCGGGCCGGTGATGGCCGCTGGGGCCGGTGCGCTGGGCGTGGTGCTGGGCGGCCCGGCGCCCTATGGCGGCCAGCGCGAGTGGCGTCCGCGTCTGGGCATGGGCCGCCTGGCCGATGCCGCGGGCATTCGCCAGGCGGTGGCGCTGGTGGACCGGGCGCTGGCGATCTGGATGGCGTTCATCGTGATGGGGGTGATTGTCGTTGTCCTGTTCTGATCGGCAGAAGGCCCCCATGCCCGAATCCCGGGCGCTCATGCAGGTGCACGGGGGTGGCGTGCGCCAGGCAGCTGCGCGCTACGGCATTCCGGCAAGCGAGTGGCTGGATCTCTCCACCGGCATCAACCCGCATGGCTATCCCGTGGGCGAGGTCCCGCAGCGGGTCTGGGCGCGGCTGCCGGAACCGGACGACGGGCTCGAGGCCGCGGCCGCTGACTATTACGGCACGGCGGCCCTTCTGCCCGTCGCGGGCTCGCAGGCGGCGATCCAGTTGTTGCCGGCGCTGCGCTCGGGTTCGGCGCGCGTCGGCATCCTCGAACCCAGCTACAACGAGCACGCCCGGGCCTGGCGCAAGGCCGGGCACACGGTACGCCCGCTGAGTGGCGAGGCGATCGCCGCCGCGCTGCCCGATCTGGACGTGCTGGTGCTGGTCAACCCGAATAACCCGACGGGTCAGTGCTTCGAACGTGCGGACCTGCTGGCCTGGCATGCGGAACTGGCCGCGCGTGGTGGCTGGCTGATCGTGGACGAGGCCTTCATGGATGTGACGCCGGGGGCCAGTCTCGCGCAGGACGCACCGCGCGAAGGCCTGGTGGTGCTGCGTTCTCTCGGCAAGTTCTTCGGGCTGGCGGGCGCGCGGGTCGGGTTCGTGATCGCCGACGGCGCGATGCGCGCGCAGCTGGCCGCCCGACTGGGTCCATGGGGCCTCGCCGGACCTTCGCGCTGGGTTGCTACTCGGGCGCTGACCGACCGTGCCTGGCAGGCCGAGACACGTAGCCTCCTGCAGGCGCGCGGCCAGCGCCTGGCGGAACGGCTGCGTGCGCACGGGCTGGCGCCCACCGGCGGCACCGCGCTGTTTCAGTGGTGCCGGGTGGAGGATCCCGCGGGCTGGCAGGACCATCTGGGCCGGCAGGGCATCCTGGTGCGTCGATTCGATGCGCCCGGGAGTCTTCGGTTTGGCCTGCCGGGTGACGCGGCCGAGTGGCAGCGTCTCGAAGCGGGGCTGCAGCGGGCATGACGGGCACGACGCTGATGGTGCAGGGGACGACCTCGGATGCTGGCAAGAGCGTGCTGGTGGCGGGGCTCGCGCGGGTGCTTTATCGCCACGGACTGTCGGTGGTGCCGTTCAAGCCGCAGAACATGGCGCTGAACAGCGCCGTCACCGCCGATGGCGGCGAGATTGGCCGGGCCCAGGCCCTGCAGGCCGCCGCCTGCGGCCTGGAACCGCATACGGACATGAATCCCGTACTGCTCAAGCCCAGCTCGGACGAGGGTGCGCAGGTGATCATCCACGGGCGGCCCGCGGCGGAACTGGATGCGCGGGCCTATCACGACTACAAGCCGGTGGCCCGCGAGGCGGTGCTGGCGTCGCACGGGCGCCTGACCGATCAGTACGACCACGTGCTGGTGGAAGGCGCGGGCTCGCCGGCGGAAATCAACCTGCGCGCGGGCGATATCGCCAACATGGGCTTCGCCGAGGCGGTGGACTGCCCGGTGATCCTGGTCGCGGATATCGACCGGGGCGGGGTTTTCGCGCATCTGGTGGGCACGTTGGCGCTTCTGAGCGAGACCGAGCGTGCGCGGGTTCAGGGCTTCGTCATTAATCGTTTTCGCGGCGATATCAGCCTGCTGCAGCCGGGGCTGGACTGGCTGGAACAGGAGACCGGCAAGCCGGTGCTCGGCGTGATTCCGTACCTGCACGGGCTTTATCTGGATGCCGAGGACGCCCTGCCGCGCGAGGCGGTGCCGGAGAAGGCTACGGATGCGCTGAAGGTGGTCGTGCCGGCCCTGCCGCGCATCTCCAACCACACCGATTTCGACCCGCTGCGCCTGCACCCGGCGGTGGATCTGCGGTTTGTCGGGCCCGGCGAGTCGTTGCAGCCGGCGGATCTGGTGATCCTGCCGGGCTCCAAGTCGGTGCCCGACGACCTCGTCTGGCTGCGCGATCAGGGCTGGGAGGCCGCGCTGCAACGGCATGTGCGCTACGGTGGCAAGGTGCTGGGCATCTGTGGGGGCTTTCAGATGCTGGGGCGCGCCGTGCACGACCCCGACGGCGTCGAGGGCCGGACCGGTTCCACGCCGGGGCTTGGCTGGCTCGATATCGAGACCCGCCTGGCCCCCGAGAAGCGTCTGGAGCGTGTTCACGGGGATCGTGTGCTGGGCCGGGAGGCAGGCGTGGAAGGCTACGAGATTCATGCGGGCATCACGACCGGGCCCGGACTGGAGCAGCCGCTGCTGCATCTGGCGCACGGGCCGGATGGCGCGTGCAGCGAGGACGGTACGGTGGCCGGTACCTACGTGCATGGCGTATTCGACCGTTCGGAGGCCGCCGATGCCTTGCTGCACTGGGCGGGTATGCGGGCCGGTTTGGGACAGGGAGAAGACCTGGCCGCGGCGCGCGAACGCGGTCTTGCACGCCTGGCGGATACGCTGGAGGAACACCTGGACATGAAGCGTGTACTGACCCTGCTGCGGGCGGAATCGGGAGAGCCGGTGGCATGAAGACCCTGGTCCTGGGCGGCGTGCGTTCCGGGAAGAGCCGGCTGGCCGAACGCCTGGCGGCGGAATCCGGCCGGCCGGTCACCTATGTCGCCACGGCACGGGCCGACGATGCCGAGATGGCGCGCCGGATCGAGCGTCATCGTGCCGACCGCCCCGGCGACTGGGGCCTGGTCGAGGCGGACACGGGACTGGCGCGGGCACTGGAACAGGCCGCTGGCCCGGGCCAGTGCCTGCTGGTCGATTGCCTCACCCTGTGGCTGACCCAGCTCCTGTGCACCGATGACGAGGCCCGGATCGAACGCGAGCGCGAGGCCCTGATCGAGACGATTCCGGGCCTGCCGGGCACGCTGGTGTTCGTCTCCAACGAGACGGGGATGGGCATTACCCCCATGGATGCGCTGTCCCGCCGCTTCGCCGACGAGGCTGGCTGGCTGCACCAGCGCCTGGCCCCCGAGATGGACCGCGTGGTCCTCACCGTCGCCGGTCTCCCGCATGTGCTCAAGGGTGACCTTCTGTGATCCAGGGCGGGCTTTGCTGTGGCCAGGGTGACGAGGGTTCGCGGGCAAGCCCGCTCCCACAAGGCTGCCGCACATGCCTTTGTGGGAGCGAGTTTGTTTGTGGGAGCGGGCTTGCCCGCGAAGACGGATCGAATAGGGAGAACATGTGACCGAAGACTGTGACTGGCTGCAGGTGCCGCCGGCGTCCCTGAGCGCCGAGGCGCGCCAGGCAGCGGCCGAGCGGCAGGCCCAACTGACCAAGCCGCCGGGTTCGCTCGGGCGGCTGGAGGCGATCGCCGAACGCCTGGCCGCCATGCAGGGCGTGGCCCAGCCGACGCTGGAGCAGGTGCACATCGCGGTGTTCGCCGGTGACCACGGCGTTGTGGCCGAGGGTATTTCCCGTTTCCCGCAGGCCGTGACGGCGCAGATGGTCGCGAACTTCGCGAACGGCGGTGCGGCGATCTCGGTACTGGCGCGGCACCTGGGCGCGTCCATCGAGGTGATTAACCTGGGTACCGTGGCTCAGCCACCGGCCGTCAGCGGCGTGCAGCAACTCAATCTGGGTCCCGGCACCGCCAACCTGGCCCGCGAACCGGCGATGATGCCGGCGCAGCTGGAGCGCGCGCTGAACGCCGGCCGCCAGTGCGCCGAGCGCGCCCGAAGAGGCGGGGCGCAACTGTTCATCGGTGGCGAGATGGGCATCGGCAATACCACGGCGGCCGCCGCACTTGCCTGTTCATTGCTGGACCTGCCGCCGGCCGATCTGGCCGGGCCCGGCACGGGTCTGGATGCCAATGGCGTGCGTCACAAGGCCGAGGTGATCGAACAGGCGTTGAGCACTCACGTCGATGTGCGCGGTGATGCGCTGGGTAGCCTGCGTTGTCTGGGTGGCTTCGAGATCGCTGGCCTGGCCGGCGCCTATATCGCCGCAGCACAGATCGGGTTGCCGGTACTGGTGGACGGCTTCATCAGCACCTCGGCGGCGCTGGTGGCGGAACTCCTGTGCCCGGGCACCGCGGAGTGGTTCTTCTACGCCCACAGTTCGGCGGAGCCGGGCCACCAGCGACTGCTGCAGGCGCTGGCGGCCGAGCCACTGCTCGATCTCGGTATGCGCCTGGGCGAGGGGAGCGGGGCGGCCACCGCCGTGCCCCTGCTGCGCTTGGCCTGCGAGCTGCATTCGGGGATGGCGACTTTCGCCGAGGCGGGTGTGAGCGGAGAGGGCAGTTGAGCACGGACGCCACACGCATCGGCCTGCTGCGGCACGGCGAGACCACGGGCCAGGGGTTTTGTGGGCGTGGCAGCGATGTCCCGCTGACGGAAGCAGGCTGGCACGCAATGCGCGAGACACTCGCGCGTGACGCCGACTGGGATCGCGTCGTCTGCTCGCCGTTGATGCGATGCCTCGGGCCTGCCGAGGCGTTCGCCGGGCAGGCAGGCGTGCCACTCGCCGTGGACGAACGCCTGGCCGAACTCGACTTCGGCGACTGGGAAGGCCGTACGGCGGCAGCGCTGATGGAGACGCAGGCCAACGCCCTGGGTCGCTTCTGGGAAGATCCACTGAATCACGCGCCGCCCAATGGCGAGTCGCTTGGGGCGTTCCGCGAGCGTGTGGTCGCCGGTTGGAATGACCTGGCGCCCAACGAAGGGGAGCAGGTCCTCGTGATCGCCCACGGTGGTGTCATCCGCCTGATCCGCGCCCTGCACGAGGGCTGGCCGCTGGAAAAACTCCTGAGTATCGACGTCCCGCTCGCGTCCCTGCATATTGTCGAGCCATGGCAGGCCTACTGATGATTACCCATCCCGCGCTGCACCAGGACCCCGAGCCAACCCGAGCCCGGGCACTTGCGTGCTGTTCTGTGGGAGCGTGCTTGCACGCGAAGCCCCTGCCCGCGTCGGGCTGTGGCAAAGGCTTCGCTGCCCGCGTCATTGGGGACAAAACCTGTAGGAGGCCAGCCCCCTGGCCGATGGGGCGTTGGCATAGTTCCGATCGGCCAGGGGGCTGGCCTCCTACAGGTCGGGATGGCGGAGGGGGTGTATGAACCCCGTGATGACGCCCCTCTGGCTGGCTATCCAGTTCCTCACACGCCTGCCGACCCCCGCGCTGGAGCCGCGCCCCGAGGATTTGGGGCGTTCGGTACTGACCTATCCGCTGGTCGGGCTCATCCTGGGCCTGATCGTGGTGATCGTCGGCATCGGGCTGTCCGCCATTCCCGGCGCGCCGACGCTCCTTGTCGCGGCATTGGTGCTGACATTCTGGGTGGCCCTGACGGGCGCACTGCACCTGGACGGTCTGGCGGACACGGTGGATGCCTGGGTCGGGGGGCAACGCCATCCGGAGCGCGCCCGCGGGATCATGAAGGACCCGGCCTGCGGTCCCATGGCTGTCGCCGCGCTGATCCTGATACTGGCGCTGAAGGGCACGGCACTGGTGGCCGTGGTGGAAGCCGGTGCGTGGATTGCCGTCCTGCTCGCCATCGTGCTGGCGCGCCTGGTGCCGCCGGTGCTGTTTCTGACCACTCCCTACGTGAACCCGGTGGGGCTGGGCGCGGAGATGGCACAACACCTGCCACACAGGGCCGCCAAGGGCACCGTTGGTGTCGCTGCCCTGCTGGTACTGGTGCTGGGGCTGGTGTCGGGGCTGTGGGGCGTGATCCCGGGTCTGATCGCCGCCGGGGCGCTGCTGTGGGGCGCCACCCGCCTCCTGAAACACTGGCTGGGCGGCTTCACCGGCGATACTGCCGGCGCCACGCTGGAGCTGGTGGAGACCTCCGTGCTGGTCATCCTCGTGCTGGCGCTCGGACTTTATTAGCCCTCAATCCGGCGAGGCCCCTCCCATCGCCTTGTCCAGCAGTGCCAGACCTTCCTGTTCCCGGCCCTGACCACGCTGGGCGCGCACTCGGAAACGAGTTTCCGCATCGTGTTCAGCAATCATCAACGTGGCCATCTCGTCCACAAGGCGGTTCACGCTGGTCCCGCGTTCGCGCGCCAGCGCCTTCAGCCGTTCGTACTTCTCATCAGGCAAACGTACGGTTAAAGCCGTCATGTGCGGATCTCCTTCAGCAGTTCGGCGGGATCGAGGATACGAATCTCCGGAAACTGCAGGTCCATCTGGACAAAATCGCGTTGGTTGCGCGTCACAATCATCTGGCAGCCGGCCGCTACCGCGAGTTCAATCAGGTGATTATCGCCTTCATCACGGAGGTTGGGTCGCCATCCAAAGTAGATTCGTGACCACATGCACCGCGCGGCGAAAATATCCAGCAACCGTTCCCGTTCGGCGGTCTCTAGCAGGCTCCCTTCAAAAAGCTCCGAGCGACCCAGCACATCCTCGTACTCCCGGAACAAGGCAGTGCCCATAACGGGCGTCACGCGCCCTTCGATACAAGCACGGATGGCTTGATTCGCCGGGCCGATGCCCATACAGGCGCCGACGAAGACGTTGGTATCGAAGACCACCTTCATGTCGAAATGGTATCATTTATGCCACCAGCGATGAGTGTGTCGGTGTGTCATGTGATGGTCATGTTTTTGCCACATACTCTCGAAATGACCGTGAGCGGCCAATTCAACCCACTGCGCTGGACGTCGCGTGCGCTCATCAACCCTCTGGGCGCGGTGCGTGACGCGCAGGCGATCGAGCAGGCGCCGCCCTGGTGGCAGACCTTCCTGCGACTTGTCTTACCGGTCCTGCTGCTCAGCGTGGTGATCAGCCAGGTCCTGTACCAGATCATTCCCACCGGACTGCCGGCCGAGGCGATGCCCGGGGTATGGGGGTTTGGCGTCTACAGCGTGCTCGCCATGAGTATCGGTGTGCTGGGCCTGGCGTGGTCCGCGCACTACCTGGGCGAACTCTTCCAGGGGCGCGGGGACCCGGACCGGGCCATGCTGGCGGTCAGTATCGGCCTGCTCCCGGCCTGGGTCGCCAAGGTCGCCGCCGCCTTTCCCTGGCCGTGGGGCAACGGCATCAGCCTGCTGCTGATCCTGTATTCGCTGTGGCTGCTGTACTGGTCGCTGCGTGGCATCCTCGGGCTGCGCCGCGGCAACCGCATCGGCCTGTTCGTGGCCACCGTCTTCTGCGGCGCCTTCATCACCCTCATCTTCGGCTGGGCCCTGATGGACCTGATCCCCGGCGCCACACCCGAGCACCGCATCGGCACCACCTGGCTGATCTGAGCCCCCGTTGTCGGGGCAACACTTGTAGGAGGCCAGCCCTCTGGGCGATCGGGTCGGACATCTGGCATTGATTAAGGAAATCGCCCAGGGGGCTGGGCTCCTACAGGAGCGGGACCGGCGGTGGGGGCTATCGCGTTGCGTGGGTGGTGCGGAGCCAAGGTTGAGTTCCGGGGCCTGTGTACAAAGCCTCTGAAACGCCGATCAGGTACTCGTCCTCACGATCCATCAGATTAATCAGCCGCGCGAGCCGCTGCGGTGGCGTCGTGACGGTCACAGAGCGCCACCCGTGGGGTCGGCATGCGTATCGATGGGGCGGTGCGGCGCCCTGCGTGGGTGCACGACGATATCCACCCAGCGTTCTCCCAGCAGATGTGGTCGCCACCCTGGGGTGGCCGTCCCGTGCTCCCCGTTTCCGTAACTTTCTGCCACAGAACCGTCATCCCGGAAACGGTGCAGCGGTTATCCGGGATCTCTGCGGTGCGGGCCGCCCGTCGGTTGGGGGCTGGTCCGGCGTCTGGAGGTCCCGGCTCTCCGCTGCGCTGCGGCTGGGGTGACGGCGGGGTGTTTGGTACGGATGATGGCGTGGCTGTGGCGGGTTGGAGGGCGCATGCGGCGCGGGCGGCAACGATTTGCCGCCCGCGGTGAAAAAAATTTGGAGGATGGGCTAAAGGTTCTGTGGGGGAGGTCGTTAAGGGTCCTGAGAGCGGGGATCGTCCCGTTCACCAGAACCGCCCGAGGCGGTGACGAACGACTCTACAGGAGAGCGATCATGTCCCAAGTAATCAACACCAACGTTCTTTCCCTGAACGCGCAGCGTAATCTGGGCAATTCCCAGGGTGCGCTGGCTCAGAGCCTGGAGCGTCTGTCCTCGGGCCTGCGTATCAACAGCGCCAAGGACGACGCGGCCGGTCTGGCCATTTCCGAGCGTTTTACCACCCAGATCCGCGGCCTGAACCAGGCCGTGCGTAACGCCAACGATGGCATCTCCTTCTCGCAGACGGCGGAAGGTGCGCTGGGCACGATTGGAGACAACCTTCAGCGTATTCGTGAGTTGGCGGTGCAGGCCGGTAACGACTCGAACTCCTCTCAGGATCGCCAGGCACTGAATAACGAAGTTTCGCAGCTGGTCGCCGAAATCAATCGAGTGGCCGATTCCACCCAGTTCAATGGTCAGGACATCCTGAACGGCACGTTGGAAGAGCTGGTATTTCAGGTTGGGGCCAATCGCAACCAGACGATCAGCGTAGAAGGAGTGAATGCTCAGGGCTCGCAGCTCGGGGCTCAGGTGGCTGACGGCGCGGCGGCACTGCTGGGAGACTTTACCGACGGTCTGGTCCTTTCTGATCTGGGTGGGGATTCTCTTTCGCTGCAGGG
The DNA here is from genome assembly GCF_000381445.1 of Thioalkalivibrio sp. ALE22. Lineage (NCBI taxonomy): Bacteria > Pseudomonadati > Pseudomonadota > Gammaproteobacteria > Chromatiales > Ectothiorhodospiraceae > Thioalkalivibrio > Thioalkalivibrio sp. ALE22. The sequence continues at coordinate 242,859 of NZ_KB906500.1, read as the reverse complement.
CGTTGGCATCGACCTGACCGATCTTGACGCGGACGCCACGTCGCTCGCACAGGTGGTGAACCGTATCAACGATGCTTCGGCAGATTCCGGAGTTCGCGCCTCTCTGGCCCCCACCGCAGAAGCTACTTTGGCGGTGACAGCCGCGGATGATGACGGCACATTGAACATCAATGGCGTCAACATCGCGATTGCAAATGGTGATGGTGCGGAAGAGATCGCCGCAAAGATCAACGACCTCTCGTCTCAAACCGGCGTGCGCGCGGATTTTGATGGTAACGATCTGACCCTGGAATCGAACTCGGATATCCAGATGTCGGTGACTGGTGGTGGCGCTCTGGATGTCGAGGGCCTTGGGGACGGTGACTCCGGTTCCATCCTGCGCGGCATCGAACTCTCCAGGGAGATTGGTGGGGATATTCTCATCGGTGGTGAAGATTTCGCAGCGCTGGGGTTAAGCGATGATGTGGCTGATCAGGAATCCCTCTCGATGAATGACATTGACGTGTTGAGCCGAGAAGGTGCGACAGACACGTTGCGCGTGGTCGACTTTGCCCTGGATCAGGTCAATGGGCTGCGTGCGGAGCTTGGTGCCGTACAGGTACGATTCGAGAACACGATCTCCAACTTGGAGATCTCGTCGGAGAACCTGTCCGCCGCCCGTTCGCGGATCCAGGATGCGGACTTCGCGGCCGAGACCGCCGAGCTGACCCGCGCCCAGGTGCTGCAGCAGGCGGGTACCTCGGTGCTGTCGCAGGCCAACGCCGTTCCGCAGAACGTGCTGGCCCTGCTGCAGTAAGCTCGATCACTCGGGCTTCTGGTTGAGGGAGGATGGCGAGGGCGCCATCCTCCCCTTCTGAAGAGGACAGCGATATGAGTGATGGAATCGGCAATATCACATCACCGCTGGTGGCAGTGAACCCGCGCGGGGGGGAGGGGGCCAAGGTCCCGGGTCCCGGTGCGGGTTTTGTTCGTGGCGAGGGGCGGCCGGAGGCCGTTGCGCGTACGGGCATTAGCACGGAATCTTCGGCTCGTGGCTCCACCGGACCGGCGATCGAGGCCATGGATATGGATGAGGTCAATCAGGTGGTCGAGTCGATCAATTCCTACCTGCAATCCACCAAGCGGGCGCTGGAGTTCAGTGTGGACGACAGTAGTGGCCGAACGGTGATCACGGTGATGGACGGAGAACGCGAAGAGGTGATCCGCCAGATCCCGCCGGAGGCCGTGCTGGCCCTGGTGGAACAGTTCCAGACCGAGCAGGAGCTCGGCGGTACGGGGCTCGCGGATAAGGCCTGAGGGCTGTTGTTACACCTACAAGCGTGATGTTGTGTTGAGCCGGGCCCGGCAGCGGGTCCGGCTTTTTTGGTTCCGGCGTCTGGGTGTGGCTGCCTCATTCCTTCTCGACCGTGCGCCCCCTATGTCATCCCGGCCGAAGCGGAGCGTAGAGCCGGTATCTCTGGAGACGGGACTATCCCAAGCGGCGGGATTCGCCAGGCGTGGGAGATCCCGGATAACTGCTTTGCAGTTTCCGGGATGACGGGGCTGGGGGTTGGGGGTGATTGTGGCAGGTGCGAGTGTCGGCTATGTGCCAGGTTCTGGAGATTGCTTCGCTTCGCTCGCAACGACGGGATTTTCCGAGGGATCAAGTCGGGGCGCGGTATGCCGATTTTGAGGCGGTTTTCCTGCGGGGGGCTCAAGTTTTGGGCTAGGCTGTCGTAAATAGATATATCGCACGTGCAAAGGGTCCGGGACGCCGGGCGCCGAGGAGCAGAAAGACCATGGCCATTAGTTCACTGGGTGTCGGTTCGGGGCTGGATCTGAATCAGATCGTGGGCGACCTGATCAATGCCGAACGCGTCCCGAAGGAGCAGCGGTTCGATCGCCGGGAAGGTCGGATCGAGGCGCAGATCTCGGCATTCGGCAATCTTACGAACGGCGTGGAGCAGCTGGGTGGGAGTCTGGGCCAGCTGGCTGGATTCGAGTTGTCCCAGTCCGCAGAGGTGTCGGATTCCAGTGTGGCCAGCGTGACGTCCGACGGCACGGCGGCGAATGGCAATTTCTCGCTGCAGGTGGATCAGCTGGCGCAGGCGCAAAGCGTGGCCACCGCGGCGGGGCAGTTCGCCGACGGGGATGCCGAGGTGGGTGCCGGTCAGTTGGAGATCAGCGTGGGCGGCGGGAACGCCATCACCATCGACGTGGAAGAAGGCGATACCCTGCGGGACGTGCGCAATGCGATCAACGAGGCCGGGGGCGGTGTCACGGCCTCCATCGTGAATGACGGCAGTGGCGCGCGCCTGGTCCTGAATGCGACGGAGACAGGGGCCGATAACACGATCTCGGTCGCGGTGAACGGGGACACGGCGGCGACCAACGAGGGTCTCGGCCGCCTGGCCAGCGACAACCTGGAAACCACGCAAGAGGCCCGCGATGCGGTGGCCGTGATCAACGGTCTGACCGTGACCAGCCCGACGAACACGCTGGACGACACGATCGAGGGCCTGAGCATCGAGCTGCAGGGGACGTCCGCGTCGCCGGTGACCGTTTCGGTGAGCGAAGACCAGGACCAGCTGCGCGAGGCCCTGCAGGGTTTTGTCGAATCGTATAACGCCCTGGTTGGCCAGACCCGTGAGCTGACCTCGTTCAATCCGGACTCGGAGGAGGGATCGGTTCTGACGGGGGACAGCACGGTACGGGGGATTCGCAGCCGCCTCGGCAATGCCCTGATCCAGCCGGCCCAAGTGCCGGATGCCAATGCCCAGACCCTCGCGGAGCTGGGGATCGTCTCCAACCGCGACGGGACGCTCTCGTTCGACGGCGCGCGTTTCGACCGGGCGATGGAGACCGACGGCTTCGATCGCGTCACCGAGATCGTGCGCGAGGTTGGTGGCCGGATGCAGGAGGTCACCAACAGCTTTATTGGGCCGGAAGGTTTGATCAATGCGCGTACGGACGGGCTGCGCAATGACCTGGAGCGGATTGGGCAGCAGCGCGAGGACCTCGAGGTCCGTCTCGAACGTATGGAACAGCGCCTGATCGGGCAGTTCTCGCGGATGGACAGTGCCGTGGCGCAGATGCAGAGCACGGGCGATTTTCTGATGGGGCAGCTGGCGAATATGCCGCTGGCCCAGAACAATTCTCGTCGATAGTCGCGCCGCTGGGGCGAACGGATAACGGAGAGCAACGCATGTACGGACCGGGCATGAATCGAGCGGTGAACCAGTACCGGCAGTCGGGCGCGCTGGCCGAGGCCCAGGTAGCGGACCCGTACCGGCTGATCCAGATGCTTTTCGAGGGCGCACTGGAGCGGATTGCCGTGGCCAAGGGTGCGATGCAGCAGGGTAACGTGGGCCTGAAGGGCGAGAAGATCGGCAAGGCGATCGATATCGTCGAGTCGCTGCGGGCCGTGCTGGACCACAAGCACAATGCCGAACTGGCCGGGAACCTGGATGCCCTGTACGAATACATGAGCCGTCGTCTGCTGGAGGCGAACGCCCAGAATGACCCCGCGGCTCTGGACGAGGTGGCCAAGCTGCTGCGCGAGATCAAGGCGGGCTGGGACGAGATCCCGGCTGACCAGCGCCGGGCAGGCTAGCGGAAGGCCTTGCATGGCTCTTTGCGCGGTTTTTGAGTCCGGCCTTTACCCATGAGCGGTCCCGCCACTTCGAACAGTGGGGCCGGTTCGGAAGCCACGCTCGAAGATGCCGTCGAGGCGATCCGCACCCACATGGCGCGCGCGGTGGCTGAAGAGGACTGGGAAGAGCTCCAGGAGCTGGATCGGCAGGCGCGCAGCCTGGTTGAACGGGCCTTCGGCCCGGAGCCGGTGCCGCTTCGCGATGACTCCGGGGCGGCATTGCGTGCCGCGCTCGAGGAGCTTGGCCGCTTCTATGAAAGCTCGGTACAGGAGCTGGCCCAGCGCCGCACCGAGGTCGCGCAGCAGATCCGCGAACTGAAATCCGGTCGCAAGGGCACCAACGCCTACGAGACCACCCGCCGATATTCCATGCGCACCGGTCGGGGGCATCCCGAGGGTTAGGGCAGAAGCCTGTTCCGTATCTCCTGTAGGAGCCGAGCCCTCTCGGCGATGCGGCACTGGACAGGCCCGGATCGCCCAGAGGGCTGGGCTCCTACATGTCTACGTGGAGGCCGCGGGTGGGAGGCGGCGGACGGTCTGGATGCTGCCGAGGGCCTGGAGGCGGTCGAAGAGGTTGCTGAGTTCGCCGAGGTCGCTGTATTCGGCTTCCAGTTCCATGCGCACGCTGCGGTCCTCGCGGTTGGTCTGGGTGTTCACGCGCAGGAGATTGATGCCGCATTCGGAGAAGGCGTTGCCGACCTCGCCGAGCAGGCCGGGGCGGTCATGGGCGTCCACCTCCAGGGTGATGGCCTCGCGTTCCGGTTCTTCGCCCCAGGAGACCGGGATCAGGCGGCCGCGCTTTTCCTCCGGCATGCGCAGGATGTTCACGCAGTCGCTGCGGTGGACGGAGACGCCGGCACCGCGGGTGATGAAGCCGATGATGGGGTCCCCGGGCTGCGGGTTGCAGCAGCGCGCCCGGGTGGTCAGCAGGCCGCCGACGCCGCGGATCTTGATGTCGTCCTCTTTGGCCTCGCCGTCATGGCGCCGCGGGCGCTGGGGCGCCGGCGCCGCGGCGGGCTTTTCCCGACCGCGCGTCTCGCGCATCTGCTGGGAGATGCGCCCGGCGATCTGGGCCGTGGTGATGTCGCCGGCACCCAGCGCGACCAGCAGCTCGTCGAAGGTCTGGTACTTCATGGCCTCGGCGAGGGCGCCGCGGTCGAGGTCCTGTCCGCAGCCGAGACGCTGGCATTCGCGATCGAACAGGTGCTTGCCGGTGGCCAGGTGTTCGTCCTGGTGCTGCTGGCGGAACCAGGTGCGGACCTTGGAGCGGGCGCGGGCGGTGTTCAGGTAGCCGAGATTGGGGTTCAGCCAGTCGCGGCTGGGGCCGCCCTCGCGAGTGGTCAGGACTTCGACGCGCTCGCCCGACTTCAGCTTGTAGGTGAGCGGCACGATGTGCCCGTCCACCTTGGCGCCACGGCAGCGGTGGCCGACCTCGGTATGGACGGCGTAGGCGAAGTCCAGCGGCGTCGCGCCCAGGGAGAGATCCAGTACTTCGCCCTGGGGGGTAAGCACGAACACGCGCTGGTGCAGGGGTTCGCTCTGGATCTCGTCGAGCAGGTTCTGATCGTTGTTGTCGGCGGCCTCCAGCAGCTGGCGCAGGCTGTTGATGGCGCGGTTGAGAGCCTGGTCCTCGCGCCCGCCTTCCTTGTAGCGCCAGTGGGCGGCGACCCCCAGCTCGGCGAAGTCGTCCATCTCGCGGGTACGGATCTGCACCTCCACCACCTTGCCCTCAGGTCCGACCACGGCCGTGTGCAGTGACTGGTAGCCGTTGTCCTTGGGGTTGGCGATGTAGTCGTCGAATTCGCTGGGCAGGTGGCGCCAGTCGTTGTGGACGATGCCAAGTACGGTGTAGCAGGTCGCCAGCTGGTCGACGATCACGCGGGTGGCGCGCAGATCGTACAACTCGGACAGTGAGGTCCGCTTGCGCTGCATCTTCTTCCAGATGCTGTAGATGTGCTTGGGCCGCCCGAAGACCCGTGCCTCGATGCCTTCGGCGCGCAAGCGGTCCTTAAGAGTCTGCGCAAACGCTTCTACATAGGTCTCTCTTTCCGTGCGGTTTTCTTCCAGGCCTCTGGCGATCTCGCGATAGGTCTCCGGTTCCAGGATGCGCAGGGCGAGGTCTTCCATCTCCCACTTGAGCTGGCCGACGCCCAGGCGGTTGGCCAGGGGCGCGATGACGTCCAGGGTCTCCTGCGCGAGGGCGCGGGCGCTGTCATCCGGCTCGCGTACCAGCAGGCGCAGGTGCTGCACGCGGAACGCCAGTTTGATCAGCACGGCACGCACGTCGTCGACCATCGCCATCAGCATGCGGCGCAGGCGCTCGGCCTGTTCCGGCCGGCCCGCCGGCGCCTCGAAACGGCGCCGCACCAGGGCCGCGACGTTGGTGGTGAGACGCGCGATAGCCGCACCAAAGTCCGTTTCGATCCGGGCCGGGGTGATCCGGGAGGCCAGATAGACGGGTACCAGCAGGGTTGCGATCAGCGTCTGGCGGTCCACGTTGAGGTGGCGCAGGATCTCGGCCACGTCCAGCGGGTGGGATTCGAGCCCGGCGGCCTCGACCGCCTCCAGCGCCAGGTCCAGTGCCTCGGCCAGTTGCTGGCCGGTGGAATCGTCCAGCGGCTGGCTGCCCGCGAAGTGGCGCAGCAGCGCATCGCGGTCGAGGCCCTGCAGATCCGTATTGGTAAGCAGCGAATGGCGCATGGGGTAGGGTCGTTTCAGCCAGATCGTTCGCGGGCATTGTACCGGTCCGGGCGCACGGGCGAGAGCGCTTCACACGCTCGGTGTTTGCCTTGCACAGGGGCGACTGGGCGGTCAGGATCGGGATATGGCCAATCTGTTCAAGATCCTGGGACTCGCGGGGCTCGGATACGCCCTGATGACCGGGTTGATCTTCGTGACCCAGGACCGTCTGGTCTACATGCCTTCCAGCAACCTGACCGGCACGCCGGAACGCATTGGACTGGACTACGAAGACGTCGAACTGGTGACTGCGGACGGGGTGCGGCTGCATGGCTGGTTCGTGCCGTCGCCGCAGGGCGAGGAGTCGCCGGTCTTGCTGTTTCTGCATGGCAATGCCGGCAATATCAGCCATCGACTGCACTCCCTGCAGCTCTTCCATGAACTGGGGCTTGCCGTCCTGATTATCGACTACCGCGGCTATGGCCGCAGCGCGGGCCGCCCGGACGAGGCGGGCACCTACGCGGATGCCCGCGCCGCCTGGGAGTACCTGACGGAAGCGCGCTCGATCGCCCCCGACTCGGTCGTGGTGTTCGGGCGTTCCCTGGGGGCGGCGGTGGCGGCGGATCTGGCCACCGGGGTGGAGCCGGGCGCGGTGATCCTGGAATCGGCCTTTACCTCGGCCGCGGATCTCGGAGCGCGCCACTATCCGTGGCTGCCGGTGCGGGCCCTGTTGCGCCACGAATACGACACCCTGAGCCGCATCGAGGCCATCACCGCGCCGCTGCTGCTGGCCCACAGCGTGGACGACGAGATCGTGCCGTTTGCCCATGCCGAACGGCTGTACGCGGCCGCCGGGCAGGTCCGACTGCTGGAAATGGAAGGCGGCCATAACGAGGCCTTTCTGGCCACCGGGGATGCCTACCTCGAAGGCCTGCGGGCATTTCTGACCGAGGCGGGTATCGAGCTTGACGAGCCCTGACGGAAGCCCTGCGACATTCTGGCGGGCCCCGGCCCGCCAGGAGACCGTGTCTCCAGCGCGGGAGATTGGTAGACTGCGCCGCTGTTCTGGCCGGAATGGATGCCGATGGAGAGGCGATGCGCCTCCCGCTCCCACCGAATGATGGAATCCGCTGACAAAGCCCCGCTGACGGTCACCTACCGTCGAGCACAGGATCCGGACGGCGCCTCGGCGTCCGTGGTGATTCGTTTTGGTCGCACCAGTGGTGTCGAGCGCAAGCCCGGACGCCTGGAGATCCACGTGGGGCTGGAGCCGCTGGGCCGCGATACGGACTGGGTGGAGTGCTGGTCGCTGCGGGACGGCGTACGCGGGGAGACAGGGGCAGACGGCTCGTTGACCTACCTGCGCGGCCGCGACTGCCTGGTGGGTTGCTGGCACGCGCCGCTGGATGCCCGCGCGGACCCGGAACCGCTGACGGAACGCGCCTACCGCGAGATCCTGTCCGGTTGTCGGGCGCTGGGCTTTGACCACCTGATGCGGGTCTGGAACTACCTCCCGGCCATCAATGATCCGGTCGACGGGCAGGAGCGCTATCGCGGGTTCTGCAGCGGGCGTGCGCAGGTCTTCGAGGCCTTGCCGGAGTACGAGCGCGTCCTGCCGGCGGCCACGGCGATCGGCACGCACTCCGACGGCCTGCTGATCTACTTCATTGCGACGCGCGAGCCCGCGGCGCGCATCGAGAATCCGCGCCAGGTCAGTGCCTACCGCTACCCCCGGCAGTACGGGCCGCGCAGCCCCTCGTTTGCCCGCGCCAGCCTCTGGCAGCCGGGCCCGCAGGCCGCCGAGCTGTTCATTTCGGGCACGGCCAGCATCGTGGGCCATGAAAGCCGCCATGTGGGGGATCTCGAGGCGCAGATTGACGAGAGCCTGCGCAATATCGGGGCTTTGCTGGAGCAGGCCTCCACCCACCACCCGGTGCGAGCGGAAACGCCGCAGGCGCTCTCGCTGCTCAAGGTCTATCTGCGCCACGCCGAGGATGCGCCCGCCGCGGAGAACCACCTGCGTGCGCGCCTGGGTCACCACATCCCCTGGCTTCTGCTGCATGGCGACATCTGTCGCGAGGAATTGCTGGTGGAGATCGAGGGACAGTACTCGGAGCGCCTGTGCGAGGCGCTCGCAATGCCATGATGAACTGACGCCGGATCGGGTCGGCCGCCGTGTCTGGTCGGCCCCTGGTCCCCTGCCTGGGAGAATACGCAATGCAGCCAACGACCAAGAAGCCGCACCCGGTCCTGAAGGACTACTACGGGGACGAGGGCAGCCGCCGCGCCTACGTCGACGACCTGTTCGACCGGACGGCCCCGTACTATGACCGCATCCTGCGGGTCGGTTTTTTCGGGACGGGGCAGGCCTATCGCCGCTTCGTGCTGAAGAAGTCCGGCCTGAAGGCCGGGATGAACGTCCTGGATGTGGCGACCGGGACGGGGCCGGTCGCGCAGGAGATCCGGAAGGTGGTGGGCGACGACCATCTGACCTGCGTGGATCCGAGCCGGGGCATGATGGACATCGCCCGCACCAAGATGGACGCGACCTTCGTCCAGAGCCTCGGCGAGCAGATGCCGCTGCCGGACCGCCAGTTCGACCGCCTGTACATGGGTTACGGGCTGCGCCATGTGCGGGATCTGCATGAACTGTTCAGCGAGTATTTCCGCGTGCTCAAGCCGGGCGGTCGCTGCACCATCCTGGAGGTCTCGCGGCCACGGACCCGGCGCCAGTTCGCGCTGGCGCGTTTCTATTTCCGGGACTTCGTGCCGTTCGTCGGCAAGGTGTTGACCCGCGATCCCGACGGCCACCTGTTGATGCGCTATTTCTGGGACACCATCGACCAGTGCGTGCCGCCGGAAGAGATCCAGGACACCCTGCGCGCGGTCGGGTTCGACGACGTACAGCGGGATGTGCAGTTGGGCGTGTTCAGTGCCTACATGGCGACGCGGCCCGCCGAGTAGAGCGTATACATGGCTCAGTGTTTCGCATGGCGCGGCTGAAGGTGAAGGTCGCTCCGGGCAGCAAGCGCAACGCGGTGGCCGGCTGGATGGGGGAGACCCTCAAGCTGCAGGTCCAGGCGCCTCCGGAGAAGGGCCGCGCCAATGCGGCCGTGATCGAGCTGCTGGCAGCGAAACTGGCATGCCCGAAGTCGGCTGTGCGGGTGGTGGCAGGCGCGAACTCGCGTAACAAGACGTTACTGGTGGAGGGCTGGTCCGAGACCGACTTGCGCTCCGCGCTATCCTGATAACTGATGACTGTGACGGGCCCGTACCGTGCGGGCCCCTGCGAAGGGAACTACGGATGAACCGCCTGACCCTGACCCGACCGGACGACTGGCACCTGCACCTGCGGGATGGCGATGTGCTGGCGTCGGTGCTGCCGGATACCGCGCGCCGCTTCCGGCGCGCGATCATCATGCCCAACCTGAAGCCGCCGGTGACCACGCTGGAGGCTGCGGCGGAGTACCGCGACCGCATCCTGGCGGCGTTGCCGGAGGAGGCCGATTTCGACCCCCTGATGACGCTCTATCTGACCGAGGGCACGACCCCGGGCATGATCGACGCGGCAAAGGCCTCCGGCTTTGTGCACGGGGTGAAGCTGTACCCGGCCGGGGCCACGACCAACGCGGCCAGCGGGGTGACGGATATCCGCCGCTGCTACCCGGTGTTCGAGGCCATGCAGCGGGTGGATCTGCCGCTGTTGATCCACGGCGAGGTGACGGATCCGGACGTGGACATCTTCGATCGCGAGGCGGTGTTCATCGAGCGCCACCTGGAGCCCTTGATCCGCGACTTTCCGGAGCTGCGCGTGGTGCTGGAGCACATCACGACCGAGTCGGCCGTGCAGTTCATCCAGGACGGGCCGGCCAATGTCGCGTCCACCTTCACGCCCCAGCATCTGCTCTACAACCGCAATGCGCTGTTTGCCGGCGGGATGCGCCCGCATCACTTCTGCCTGCCGATCCTCAAGCGCGAGCGCCATCGCAAGGCACTGGTGGAGGCCGCGACCAGCGGCCATCCGCGCTTTTTCCTGGGCACGGACAGCGCGCCGCATCCGCGCCACGCGAAGGAGTCGGCCTGTGGCTGCGCGGGAATCTATTCCGCGCATGCGGCCATCGAGCTGTATGCGGAGGCCTTTGCCGCCGCGGATGCGCTGGATCGTCTGGAGGGATTCGCCAGCCATTTCGGGCCCGATTTCTACAAACTGCCGCGCAACACCGACACCCTGACGCTGGAACGCTCACCCTGGACCGTGCCCGAGGCAGTACTCTTCGGGCATGACCCGGGTGTACCGCTGCGCGCGGGCGAGACCATTGCCTGGCAGCTGGCCCGGTAATCAGGGGCCGGGCTGTATCCAGGGTGCGATCGGACAACGCGAACCCTGAAGGACGCGCGCGGTCAGCAGGTCAGGCAGCCACCGACAGGACGAGGACCAGGATATGACGGAACCGAATGTGCAACGCGGAACCCTGTGGTTCTGGCTGGCCATCAGCCTGGGGGTGGCGCTGCTGATCATTGCGCTGGGGGTCGGGCTGGAACCGGCCGGGGCGGCCATCCTGCGGGCCCCGCTCAGTTCGCCCGCGGCGGGTGCGCTCGGCTTCGGCCTGCTGATGGTCTGGGCCGCGTACGCCTATGCCCTGTCCGCCGGACGGGCGGCGGGGAGCCAGGAGATGGGGGTCGTGATCCTGAATCTCGGGCTGCCGGTGGCGCTCATCCTGCTGTGGCGCGCGGAGCTCAACGCCCTGGCGTTCTTTGTCGCGATCGGGTGGACGCTGACGCTGGGCGGGATGGCCGTGCGCCTGTTTCGGCGCGAGGCGCTGGCCGGGGTGATGATGCTGCCGATCATCGGGGTAAGCCTGACGGCGATCCTGCTGTCGCTCACGCTCTGGGTGGTGCCGGCCGCGACCGGCGGCGCCTGATCCCGGGCCGCTACCTTCCGGTCGACGGCGCCACCGCGCGGCTCGGTGCCGGGATTCCCTGGCAATAGTCGAGAAAGGCGCCGGCGTCCATGGGGCGGGCGAACAGGTAGCCCTGGAAGCGCAGATTGCTGTGCGTGGCCAGCCACTGATGCTGGGCCTCGGTCTCGACCCCCTCCGCGACGACTTCCAGCTCGAACTGCCGGGCGATGTCGCATATGGTCCGCACCATCGCCTGATCACCGGGGTCGTGGTCGACCTGACGCACGAAGCTGCGATCGATCTTGAGTTCGTCGAACGGCAGGCGCTTCAGGTAGCTCAGTGACGAGAACCCGGTGCCGAAGTCGTCGATCGAGAAGCGCAGGCCCATGTCGCGCAGGGCCTGCATGATGTACACGACGCGGTCGGTATCCTCGGCGACGACGTGTTCGGTAATCTCCAGTGTGATGCGATGCGCGTGTTCACGGCCCAGGTGGCGCGCGATCAGCTCCTGCATGCGCTGCACGAAGTTCAGGTGCACCAGCTGGCGCGGGCTGATGTTGATCGCGAGCTGTTCCAGGTGGAAGCCGGCGCGATCCCAGTTGCGCAGGGTCTGGAAGGCCCGAGCGATCACGGTGTCGCCCAGTTCGCTGATGAAGCCGGTCTGCTCGGCGATCGGGATGAATTCCGCGGGGGAAATCGGGCCCAGTTCGGCGCTGTTCCAGCGGATCAGGCTTTCGGCGCTGCGGATGCGGCCGTCGCGGTCGAGCTGCGGCTGGAAGAGCACCTCGATCTCCCGGTTCTGCAGCGCGAAATGCAGGCAGCGCTCGATCTGCAGGTGCCGTTCCACCGCTTGCGACAGTTCGTCGCTGAAAACGACCACGCCGTCGCGCCCGCGATCCTTCACCTCGTACATGGCGATGTCGGCCTCGCGGACCAGCTGGTGCGAGTCGATCCCCGCGTGCGGCTCGATCAGGCGGATGCCAATACTGGCACTGACATGCAGATGATGATTGCGGATGATGTAGGGCGTCTTGACCACCCGCAGCAGCGAGTGCGCCAGGCGCCGGGCCGCCCGTTCGCAGGTATGCCGGTCTTCCTTTCCGGGGGCGACGATCACGAACTCGTCGCCGCCCAGACGGGCGAGATGGTGGCCCGGCGGCAGGGTGTTGGCGAAGTCGCGGGTCACGGACTTCAGCAACTCGTCGCCGATGTCGTGGCCCAGAAGGTCGTTGACCGTCTTGAAATGATCCAGGTCGATCAGCAGCAGAAACGAATGCTGGCGATGATGCTGCAGCACCTCGAGGCTCTGCTCGAGGTGCTCGATGAAGGCGGCGCGGTTGTTGAGCCCGGTGAGGGCGTCGTGCGAGGCCTGATACAGGCTGTCGCGCAGAAGCCCGAAGCTGCTGCTGGCGGCGTAGTACAGCACCAGGGCCAGGGTCGCGGAGAAGGCGGCCAGCACGTAGCCATACCAGTCACCGATCAGCAGGAAGTAGCCGGCCAGCGGCACCATCATGGCCGGGATCAACGGGCGGAAGACCCACGGGGCTGGGTAGAGCAAGGCCGCGACGACCGTGGTGGCGCCGATCTGCGTGAAGATGGCGATGTAGTGCAGGTTCTGGGCATCGAGGCGCACGAAGACCAGAAAGATCCAGGTCCACAGCGCCAGGTAGAGATAAAGAAAGAGAGTCAGCCGCAGGCGCCAGCGGCTGCGCTGCTCCGGTGACAGCGGCGATCGGTGGTACCGCCAGAAAAGCTGGACTCCCCAGAGCGAGGCGGCAAACATCACCGCGTACCAGGAGGCGGCCGCGACAAGCGCATCGTGCAGGGCGCCCAGCAGGATATACCCGAGCCCGGGCAGCAGCGATAATGCCACCAGCACCGGGATCTGCCGAGTCAGGTAGGTGTCGAAGCGCGGGTCCGCGCGCAGGGCCTCGCGGGCCGGCGCGAGGGAACGCACGGCGGACGCCGACGGGTTGTCTCGCGAAGTGGCTGCCATCGGGGTCCGTGCGCTGGTCGTGTTGTGCGGGTGAGGCGGACCTTACGGTAAACCCGTTCGGTCCTCAACAGGTCGGGTTCGGCCGGCATAACGGATGCGGTTGACGGGGCGAGCGATGCTGCTTAATGAGGCACAAATCGAGGCGAAACTGGCGGATGCGGCGCGTCGCGGGGCGTTCGACGACCTCCCGGGGGCTGGCCGGCCGCTGGAGCTGGACGATGACCGCGCGGTGCTGGAAGAGCTGCGCATGGCCTATCGCGTGCTGAAGAATGCCGGCTATGTGCCGGAGGCGGTGCGGATCCGGGGCGAGATCGCATCGGCGGAGGCCCTGCTGCAGGCGGCGGATGACGAGGCCTCCCGGCAGCACGCCGCGCGGCGCCTGCGGCTCCTGCTGGACCGGCTGAACCAGAGCGGCGAAGGCCGGGCGATGGTGTCGGAGTCCGGCTACTTTCGCCAGCTGTGCGAGCGCATGGACGGGTCGGCCCGATGACCGAGCGCTGCGGTCCCACGAGGGGGCTTGCACGGGGGCGCGGGGCGACCCTAGGGAGACGCTGATTGAATCGCGCGTCCGCGCTCAAGTCGCTTTTGCGTGCGAACAAGGCGCGGTGACCGCCGTGCAGTCGTTCTGCACAAGGGAGCCGCAACGCCGTGCGCGCGCAAAAGCGGCCGAGCCCCTGCTTTCAATGGCTTGTGGGGTTGGTGCCCCCTGTTCCCCGATCCTGCGTTGCACCGCTTGCGGGTAGAACCACTACCCGCTGCACGACGCGCCTTGTCTCGGAAAACAGGGGGCGCCAACGCGGACGTGCGATTCAATCAGCGTCTCCCTAGACCCGCATGCCCGCTTCGAGCCCACCCGGAGCGAACCCTTCGATGATGGCTGGGAAGGCGATGGCGAGGCGCCGCCGCCACTGCGTACGGAGGTGACCGTCGAGCATCCACGCCGCGTGCTGTCATGGAACCAGTCGCCGGATGTGCCCTTCGAGCTTTCGCTGAACCCGTATCGGGGCTGTGAACACGGCTGTGCCTACTGCTTCGCCCGCCCGGCGCATGCCTACGTCGGGTTGTCCCCGGGCCTCGACTTCGAGAGCCGGCTGTTTGCCAAGGTGGGCGCGGCCGAATGCCTGCGGCGCGAGCTGGCCCGCCCGTCCCACCGTGTGACGCCCCTTGCGCTGGGTATCAACACCGATGCCTATCAACCCGTGGAACGGGACTGGCGGATTACGCGGCAGCTGCTGGAGGTCCTGGCGGAGACCGGGCATCCGGTGTCGATCGTGACCAAGTCGGCCCTGGTGGAGCGCGATCTGGATCTGCTGGGCCCGATGGCCGAGCGCGGGCTGGTCCAGGTCGCCGTATCGGTGACGACGCTGGACCGCAACCTGTCGCGGCACCTGGAGCCGCGCGCCGCGGCTCCGCAACGGCGTTTCCAGACCATCCAACGGCTGAGCGCGGCGGGCGTGCCCGTGAGCCTTCTGGTGGCGCCCCTGATCCCGGTGCTGACGGATGGCGAGGTGGAGTCTTTGCTGGAGGCGGGTGCGGCCGCCGGGGCGGTGGCTGCCGGCTATGTGCTGCTGCGTCTGCCACGCGAGGTGGCGCCGCTGTTCGAGGACTGGTTGCGCCATCACCACCCGCTCAAGGCAGACCATGTGCTGCAGCGCCTGCGTGAGGCCCATGGTGGCAAGCTGTATGACGCGACCTTCGGGCACCGCATGCGCGGGGCGGGGGCGTATGCCGAGCTGCTGCGCCAGCGCTTCCGGCTGGCCCGGCGGCGGGCGGGCCTGGGTGGCCGCTTGGTGGAGCTGGACTGCAGCCAGTTCGTGCCGCCGGCACGCCCGCGGCGGAGACGCGAGGAGGGGCAGCTGGACCTTTTCTGAGCGGGGAACGCGCGGCGCCGTCTCCCGGGCGTCCGTTTCTGGTTTACAGTGAGGCGGTGCATGGCAAGGACGGGATGATGGCGGAGACCTCGACAACGCGTACCGATCCCGCGACCTGGTGGGGGCGCCGGCCGCTGGCCTCGGGCGCGCACGGTCGCTGGTCCATCGGTCCGCTGGACCTGTGGCTCCTGCATGGGGCGCAGGAATGGCAGATGGTGATGGAACGACCGCGCGACGCGGCGGACGCGACCCTGGCGATCGACGTCCCCTGCACTGAACCCTTTCCCGCCGGTGCCCGGGACCTGCTGCGGTTTGCCGGGGCCCCGGCCGATGCCGAGCCGGAACTGCGCGTGGCCCTGGCCGATCGTCCGATGGTGAGCCGCCCGCAGAATCCGTTCTACGTGCCGGCCCATGGGCAGGTCACCCTGTACCTCAGTTCGCCGGCCTGGGTGCAGCTGCACCTGGGGGCGGCGCGGGTGCAGGAATTCCCGGTGTATACGCCTTCCGATACCTGGTTCGGCCCCAATACCGTGAATGGCGAGCTGTGCTACGCGACCCGGACCCAGGCGCGCCTGGACCTGGCCGATGTGCCGGAACGGCCGCATCGTGTGGTGACGCCGCTGACCATCGCCAACAAGGCGGACGATGCCCTGTTCCTGGAGCGCGTGAACCTGCCGGTGCCGCGACTGCCGGTGTATGCCGATCGCCACCATCGGCTGTGGACCCCGGCCGTGCGCATGGAGCGCGAGGAGGACCGTGACATGGCGGCGATGAAGATCGACCCGGGGCCGCCCGGGGCCGCGACGGGGGCGCAGCGTATCGCCGAGCCCCGCGAGGCCGGCGGACGGCATTTGATGGTGCGGGCGTTCAGCGCCCTGTTTCAGTAGGGGGCGACGCACACGATGAATGAATGGCTACAGGCCGCGCAGGCCTTCGTCACCAGCGAGGCGTTCCTCGCGGCCGTCCGCGCGGCGGTTTATCTGCTGGTGGGTCTGCTGGTCGCGCGTCTGGTGTCGCGCGGGCTGGCGCGGGTGCTGGAAGACAAGCTCGATGCCCAGCAGGTGATGCTGACCCGGCGCATCAGCTTCTATGTAATCGTGCTCCTGGTGCTGGCCTCGGCCCTGCGCGAGCTGGGCTTCGACCTGACCGTGCTGCTGGGTGCGGCCGGGATCCTCACGGTGGCGCTGGGCTTTGCCTCGCAGACCTCCGCCTCCAACCTGATCTCCGGGCTGTTCCTGATCGGTGAGCGGCCGTTCTCTGTCGGGGATGTGATCAAGGTGGGGGATGCCACCGGCGAGGTGCTGTCCATCGATCCGCTCTCGGTGAAGCTGCGGACCTTCGACAACCTGATGGTCCGGGTGCCCAACGAGAGCCTGGTGAAGTCCCAGCTGACCAACCTCAGTCGGTTCCCGATCCGTCGGCTCGACATGCAGATCGGGGTCGCCTATCACACCGATCTCAAGCAGTTGCGCGACGTGCTGATGGGGGTCGCCGAGGGCAACCCGGTCTGTCTGGAGGAGCCCAAGCCGTTGTTCATCTTCCTCGAGTACGGCGACTCCGCGTTGAAGATCCAGCTCTCGGTCTGGGCGCGGCGGGAGAAATTCCTGGACCTGCGTAACTCCATGCACGAGGGGGTGAAGGCGGCACTGGACGAGGCCGGTATCGACATCCCGTTTCCGCAGAGGACCCTGGGCAGCCTGGGCGGGCCGTTGCCGGTACGGATTGTCGACAACGTGTCGGCGGCCGAGGCGGAGGCCGCCGTGCCTGCGGAACCGGACGCCCGCGACTGAGTGGCCGCAGTCACCGACTAGTCCAGGTACAGGTCGGCCCAGACCGGATCGTGATCCGAGGCGCGCCAGGGCCCGTCGGCCGGGGCGCGGCCATCAAATCCGAGGAATTCCGGTTCGTCGGCGTTGACCGCCCAGGTGGCGCCGTCCCGGACTCGTTCACGCAGCGTGTCGGGCCCCAGCAGGTAGTCCAGCTGCCCGGCCTGGCCGCGAAAGACGTAGGTATGGGCGGTAGTTGGGTCGTCGTGCACGAGATCGTGTTTTCCTGCGGCATGGAGGACGTGCAGGGGGTCCTCGGCGGCATAGGCGTTGAGATCGCCCAGGACCACGACGGGAGCATCCGCGAACTCGCCGGTTTGCTGTTCGCGTATCCAGGCGACGAGGCGTTCGGCCTGCGCGGTACGGCGCTGGTTCCAGCAGCCCTGGCCACGGTCGATATCGCCGCTGTCGGGGCAGCCGCTCTTGGCCTTGAAATGTACGACCACGGCACCGAGATGTTCGCCGGTAGCGCCCGCTTCGAACCAGCCCAGCAGCGGGGGGCGGTGGTGGACGGTATCGCGGTCGGCGGCCGTGTCGACCAAACGCAGCCGTTCCGGTCGGTAGAGCAGGCCGACCTTGATCGCGTCGTCCCCCGGTGCCGGGTGAACGATGGCCGCATATTCGCCACGCTCCCCGGGGCGGGCGTTCAGGCGCGCCACCAGGGTCTCGCGCGCAGCCGCGGCGTTTTCCAGTTCGACCGCGCCCAGCAGGTCCGCATCCAGGCCCTGCAGCAGGGCATCCAGCTTGGCGGTCTGGCGTTGGCGCTCGGCCGGGGTCTGCGCACCACGCTCGCCCAGCGTGACGAAGTCATTCTCCATGTTCGCGGTGGCAATGCGCAGGTCACCCGCATCCGCGGTTGGCACCGGGTCGGGACGCTGGCCGCCGGTCCAGTCTACCGGCTCGGTGGGGTGGATCCGGTACGCGCCGAAGGCGTGGGTGAGGATGCCGGTGAGGCCTTCCACCGAGCTTCCCGCGCGGCGGGTCCCCTGGTCGTCGAGGTACGGGATCGGGTCGGGGTTCGCGCGATAGCTCCCGTCGTCGAGTTCGATCCGCCGATTCATGTCCTGGCGCCCCGGGCTGTCCGCGGGGGCGGTCTGGCCCGGGTGCGTCAGGCGCCCGTCGGCGGCCAGCGTCATGCTTCCGTAGCGGCCGAGGTCCCGGTTGTCGGTGACCGTCAGGCGCTGCGGGAAACGGACCGGCTGGTCGATAAAGTCGCCCAGCCGGTCGGCCGCGTCGGGCAGGCGCAGGTCGACGGGGGCGGGCGGTTCGCCGTCGGCGCAGGTCACCACCGCGTCCAGTTGCGAGAGTTGGGGGCGGCCTCGATGGCGGGTGAAGGCGCCATGCACCTGCAGGCGCTGCCCGGCCGCGACCGGGTCCCTTCGTGGGGCGTAGACGAACAGGCCCGTGGCCCCGGTGGCCGAGCCCTGTTGCAGGTAGAAGCCCCCCAGCTGGTCCGTGTCCATGAAGACGCCGGTTACGGTGCCTTCCGCGACCACCTCCGTTCCTTCGGGGAGGGTCCCCGCGCGCAGTTCGGCGAGGGGGGTGGGTGTGGTCCCGGGATCGGGACAGGCCTGGCGTGCGTCGGCGCTCGCGAGCGCCAGCAGGCACGGAACGGCCACGGCCAGCCAGCGGGCGCCGGTGTGCGCGTGCAGGGCGGTTCGTTTTCGGGGTGCCGGGTCGGGCCGTTCCATGGCCGAAGGATACCGGGGTTCAGGCGCTCTTGCCGGGATGCAGGAGCTCGTAGAGGTAGTCGGGCGCCTGGGTCACATCGGCAATGGTGTAGCGGTCGAGCACGGCGAGGAAGGCGTCGCGTGCGTCGTTGAGAACACCGCGCAACTGGCAGGCGGGCAGGATCGGGCAGACGGGGTTCTCGCAGTCCACCACGTTCAGGTTCGGCTCCATGTCGCGGATTACGCTGCCGACGTTGATCTCCGCGGGTTCGCAGGCGAGCGAGATCCCGCCCCCCTTGCCGCGCCGGGTGATGATGTAGCCCTTCTGGCCGAGCTGGTGCACGATCTTGACCAGGTGGTTGCGGGGGATGGCGAACTGCTCGGAGATGTCGCTGACGGTTACGCGCTGCTCGCGCGGCTGCACGGTGAGGTACATCAGGACGCGAAGGGAAAAATCGGTATAGCGGGTGAGCTGCATAGGAGGGTTTCGTCGGTTCGCGGTGATCGAGGATATGCTTGAACGTATATTTCAGAGAACCTTAATCGGTCCGGACCTGCGTCACAAGCGCATGCGTTGCGTTCGCGTGAAGCACAGGTGCACATCGGCCTACAGCTTCGGGCCGGTGGGTCGTTACAGCGATAACAAAAGCCGGAGTGTACCGGCATCAGGGGGCAGCAATGGAGCAGGAGAGTGGGTGGCTGAGTCGCCTTTCGCTGGCGGGACGTTTCTCGCTCGCATTGAGTGCGATCGTTGGGGTGTTCTTCCTGATCGCCGCCGCGGCGGTGTTCTGGCATACGGCCACGCTGAAGGGCGGGATGGAGGCCACCCTGGAGCAGGTCATGCAGGAGCACGCGACCACGCCGGCCCTGGAGGCCGAAGTGGCCGCTGCGGTGGACCGGCTGCTGGATGTCGCGGCCTGGCAGGTCAACGCGATGATGCTGGGCGTGGCGATTGGCGTGATCGTGGTGGTGTACTTCCTGTTCGTGTTCATGATCCGTCGCCGCCTGGCGGAACTGGCCGGGCGATTCCGTGCGGTCTCGGAGGGTGAGGGGGATCTGCGCCAGCGCATCGAGGCCCCGCGCAACGACGGCATCGACCGCCTGGCCCGCCTGTTCAACGCCTTCATCGCGCGTCTGCAGCGCATGGTCTCGGAGATGGTGGAGCATGCACGTGAGCTGGGGGAGTCGGTTGGCACCCTGCACCGCGTGGCGGAGGAGACCAACCAGGAGGTGCAGCAGCAACAGGCGCGGCTGGGCCAGGTGGCGACGGCCATGAACCAGATGACGGCCTCGGCCGAGGAGATCGCCCGTAACGCGCGCACGGCCTCCGAGGCGGCCGACCAGGCCGAGACCGAGACCCGGACCGGCTCCGGCGTGGTGGACACCACCGTGCGCACCATGCGCGAGCTGGCCAGCGAGATCGGCACCGCCAACGAACAGGTAGCGCGCCTGCAGGCCGAGTCGGACCAGATTGGATCGGTGCTCGATGTGATCCGCGGGATCGCCGAGCAGACGAACCTGCTGGCACTGAATGCGGCCATCGAGGCGGCCCGCGCGGGCGAGCAGGGTCGGGGGTTTGCCGTGGTCGCCGACGAGGTGCGGACGCTCGCGACCCGGACCCAGGAATCGACGACCGAGATCCAGGCCATGATCGAGCGTCTGCAGGCGGGTGCCCGCTCGGCGGCCGGGGCGATGGAGCGCAGTCGGGAGAAGGGCGAAACGGGCGTGGACGAGGCCGCCGGTGCCGGCGAGGCCCTGCAGTCGATCCGCTCGGCGGTCGAGCGGATCCGGCATCTCAACAACGAGATCTCTGGTGCCGTGTCACAGCAGGCGGAGGTCGCGCGCGAGGTGGATGGCACCCTCACGGAGGTCAGTCAGGGGGCCCAGGTGACGGCGGCCAATGCCGAGGCAACCGCCAGCGAGACCGATGCCCTGGTGGCGCGCATCGAGCAGTTGCGAAGTCTGACGACCCAGTTCCGAGTCTAGGAGCCAGTCGGATTTGGGACTGATCTGCTGCGCGCGCAGGAGAACGGCCCCTTTTTCCGCTCTCTCTCGTTACATAGTGCCCACTATGCGCCTCGAGAGACCGAAAAAATGGGCTCGCTCTCCCGCCACGCTCGCGACGATCGCCCAAATCCGACAGGCTCCTGGCCGGGCTTTTGCCGGCGGTGCGACGCCGGTACCGACGCCGGGTAGGTGGTTTGCGTATACTGCGGCCCGCCTCGGGATCACGGAGCCGAACCTGTCATGACAGTCTGGGTCGCCACCCTGCTCGGGATCGTGCAGGGCATCTTCATGTTCTTGCCGGTCAGCTCGACCGCCCACCTGGTTCTGACCCAGCACTGGCTGATTCGTCAGGGCGAGCCACTGCCGCCTCCGGAAAGCCCTGAGATGATCCTGTTCGATCTGGTGGTGCACGTCGGCACGCTGGTATCGATTGTCTTTGTCTTCCGCAAGAGCCTGCTGCGGCTGAGTGGCGGGATCGCCCGCGAGAGCTGGCAGTGGGCCTCCGCCCGGGGCTCCGCGGGGCGCGAGATGCTGTTCCTGCGCCTGGCGCTGCTGTGCGGGTTGTCGGTGTTCGCGACCGCCGTCGTGGGTTTTACCCTGAAGGCCGGGTTCGAGCAGGTGTTTGCCCACCCGACGCTGATCGCCGGGACGCTCAGCCTCACCGGCGTGCTGCTGTGGTGGACGGACCGGTTGCAGCGGCGCCCGCTGGGCCTGCGCCAATTGAGCCCGAAGATCGCGGCGATCATCGGCGTGGCGCAGGGTTTCGCGCTGATTCCCGGGCTCTCGCGCAGCGGTATGACGATCGTCTTCGCGCTCTTCACCGGGCTCAAGCGGCGCTGGGCGGCGGAGTACAGCTTTTTCCTCGCGATTCCCACGATCCTGGCGGCGACCGCCGTGCAGTCGCTGGACGTCCTGAACGGCAACGGCCTTGGGGACCTGAACTGGACGGCCCTGGCGGTGGGCTTTGTGGTATCCGCGCTGGTCGGGATTGTGTCGCTGAAGATGGTGTTGTTCTTCCTGTACCGCGCCAACCTGAAGGTCTTCTCCTTCTACCTCTGGGCGCTGGCGCTACTGGTCCTGTTCGGTTTCCTCGACGTGGACATCATGTACGGCCACTGATCGGGGCACGCGAGTACCCCGGCTCGGCTTATTCCGGGCCGCGCAGCACCGCCAGCGGGGCCTGGTCCAGCACCCGGCGCGTCCCCAGCCAGCCGGCCAGGGCGATCCCCAGCGTACCGCCCCCGATCCCGTAGACGAAGGTCAGGGGATTGACGCTGTAGTCGAACTCGAACACCTGCCAGGCGAGCAGGGCGCCCACTGCCGTGGCGATCACGGCCGCGAGCAGCCCGGCCAGCAGGCCCAGGGTCCCGAACTCCGCCAGCAAGCCGTTGCGAATGTGGTCGCGACGTGCCCCGAGGGTGCGCAGCAGGGCGGCCTCCCGTCGTCGGACGTCGCGGGTGGCCTGGACCGCGGCGTAGAGCACGGTCAGCCCGGCGATCAGGGTGAACAGGAAGACGTATTCGACCGCCCGCGTGGCCTGGTCCATCACATCGCGGACCTGCGCGAGGATGGCGCTGACGTCGATGGCCGATACGGCGGGGAACTCCCGCAACCACTGGTTCTGGGCGCTGCGCTGGTCTTCGGGCACGTGCATGGCCGTGATGAAGGTCCGGGGCTGCTGGTCCAGCAGCGGAGGCGGGCCGATGACGAAGAAATTCACCTGGAAGCTGTCCCAGTCGACCTCGCGGACGCTGGTGATCGGACTGCGGATGGGCTGCCCCCCGACCCGGAACGTCAGGTAGTCGCCCAGTGCCAGGTCGAAGCGTTCCATGAGTCCGGCCTCCACCGACCAGCCCCGGTCGGGATCCTGCCCGGCCTCGCCGAACCAGTGTCCGTCGACGATGCGATTGTGCGCCGGCGGGGTGTGCGCATACGACAGGTTGAATTCGCGATCCACCAGTCTTCGGTCGCGATCATCGTCAAAGTCCTCCGGATGAACGCGTTCGTCGTTGATCTCGATCAGGCGGCCGCGGATCATCGGGTCGAGATGCGGGCGTTCGAGGCCGGCCGCCTCGACCCGGTCGGCGAAGGCCTGCTCCTGGCCCGGCTGGATGTTGATGAAGAACTGGTTGGGGGCGTCCTCCGGGATGCTGGCATCCCAGGCCTCCAGCAGGTCGACGCGCACGATCGCCAGCAGCAGCAGGGCCAGGATCCCGACACTGAAGGCCACCAGTTGCACCGCGCTGAGGCCGCCGCGCCGGGACAGGTTGGCCAGCCCGAAGCGCAGGGCCATGCCGCCGCGGTTGCGCAGAGGCCTCAGGGCGAGCACCAGCCCCATCCCGAGGACGGCCAGCAACGCGATGGCCACCGCGGTGCCGATCAGGACCCAGGCGGCGAGTTGCGGGTCGGCGGCCTGCCAGTAGAGTAGGCCGCCGAAGGCGAGCAGTGCGAGGGCGCCGGAGAGCCATACCGAGGTGGGCGGCAGGCCCAGATCGCGGCGCAGGACGCGCAGCGGCGAGACCTGGCCAATGCGCAACAACGCGGGGAGGGCGAAGCCAACGGCGGTAATCAGTCCCACGCCCAGGCCGGCGACCAGTGGCCGCGCCCCCGGAGGAGGGAGATCCCCGTCAAGCCAGCCGCCGAGCAGGGACGCGAGGACGAACTGCGCGGCGAAGCCGATGGCGAGCCCGACAGCGCTGGCCAGCAGGGCGACCAGCACCACCCGGCCGAAGTAGGTCAGCAGGACCCGGCGGCCGCTGGCGCCCAGGGCGCGCATCACGGCCGCCGGATCGGCGCGGCGCTGGGCGAAGTGATGGGCCGCCACGGCAATCGCGGCCCCGGCCAGTAGCACCGCCATCAGCGAAGCGAGCCCGAGGAAGCGCTCGGCGCGCTCGATGGCCGTGCGCAGCTCCGGGTTCGCATCGTCCAGGCCCAGGAGGCGTTCCCCGGCCTCCAGTTCGTCCCCCAGCCAGGCGCGGAAGGCGGCAACCTCCGCACTTGGTCCGGCGGCAAAGAACTCGTAGCGCACCCGGCTGCCGGGGCCGATCAGTCCACTGGCGTCCAGGTCGTCGAAGGCGAGCATCAGGCGCGGCGCGATGTCCAGCAGGTTGCTGCCACGGTCGGGTTCGTGCGCGAGGATGCCGGTGACCTCCAGGTCCAGGTCGCCGACCTCGACCCGGTCGCCCACCTGAAGCCCCAGGGCCTCGAGCAGGGTGGATTCCAGCCAGGCGGTACCGGGTTGCGGCCCGCGTTCGCGCGGTTGTTCCTCGCCGTCCAGTCCCGAGCGGGTGCGGGCCTCGCCCTTCAACGGCCAGCTGGGCTCGACTGCGCGCAGGGCCGCCAGGCGCGACTGGTCGTCCTTGCCGAAGACCACGCTGGGCAACGAGGCGGTGCGCGCCGTGTCCAGCCCGCGGTTCGCGGCTTCGTCGGGCCAGCCCGCCGGCAGCGGGTTGTCACTGACCACCGCAAGATCACCGCCGAGGAGGGCGGTGGCCTGCTGGGCCATCCCGCGATCCACGCGATCGGTAAAGAAGCCGACGGCGGCGACCGCGGCGACCGCGACGACCAGCGCCGCGGCCAGTACCCGCAGTTCGGCGGAGCGCCATTCCCGCCAGGTGCCGCGCAGCAGCGCGCGCAGGGGATTGCGGCCCTGACCCCGGGTATGGATGTGGCTTGCCGTCATGCCAGCACGCCATCCTGAATGGAGATGATGCGGTCGCACTGCGCCGCCAGTTCCGGATCATGGGTCACCAGCACCAGTGCGGTGGCGGGCCCGTCGCCGTCCGGATGCCGGGCCAGGCCGAACAGCAGTTCGATGATGCGGTGACCGGTCTTGCCGTCGAGATTCCCGGTAGGCTCGTCGGCGAACAGGACCGCCGGGTGGTCGACAATGGCGCGGGCAATGGCCACCCGTTGCTGCTCGCCCCCCGAAAGCTGGTGCGGGTAATGCGCGGCGCGTTCGCCAAGGCCCACGCGCTCCAGGGCCTGGCTGGCCCAGCGGTTCAGGGTGGCCTGATCTTCGCCGGCATGGGCCGGGTTCAGCTCCAGCGGCAGCAGGGCGTTCTCCAGGGCCGTCAACGCCGGCAGCAACTGGAAGGACTGGAACACGAACCCGACCCGGCCGGCGCGCAACGCGGCGCGGCCATCCTCGTCCAGTTCGCTGATGGTCCGGCCCAGCAGGCGAACTTCTCCCGCGCTCGGGGCGTCCAGACCTGCAAGGAGCCCGAGCAGGGTGGACTTGCCCGATCCGGAGGCGCCGAGGATCGCGACCGTCTCGCCGGCCTGGACCGCCAGCGATATGCCGCGCAGGATGTCCAGCGGCCCGCTGGGTCCGTTGATCCGCTGTTCGATGTCCCGGGCCTCCAGTACATATGACGAGGATGCATCCATGTTGCGTATTCCGTTGGTCGTGATGGGCTTGATCGCGTTGCTATGGAGTCCCGTTGCGCCCGGGAATTCCCCGGAAGACGAAAATCGCTCCGCCGAGCCGCTGCGAATCCTGGTGTTCGGGGATTCGTTGAGTGCGGCCTATGGCATGCCGGAGTCTGCCGGGTGGCCGGCCCTTCTGGAAGAGCGCCTGGCCGAGCGCGAGCGGGAATGGGTGGTGGAAAACGTCTCCATCAGCGGTGACACGACAGCCGGCGGCCGGGCGCGTCTGCCAGAGGTACTGGAGCGCATGGACCCGGCCCTGGTGATCCTGGCCCTCGGGGGCAATGACGGCCTGCGGGGTCTGGCACCATCGGCCATGCGCGAGAACCTGGAGGTGATGGTGGACGCGATCGACGCCGCCGGGGCCGAGACGCTGCTGCTGGGCATCCGCATCCCGCCCAACTACGGGCGGCGCTACACCGAACGTTTCGAGGCGGTCTTTACCGACCTGGCGGCTGCTCGGGATCTGGCCTTCGAGCCATTCTTTCTCGAGGACGTGCTGCTGGAGGACGGAATGCTGATGGATGACGGCATTCACCCCAGCGAGGCGGCGCAGCCGCACCTGCTGGATGCCGTGTGGCCACGCCTTAAACCCATGGTGGAGGACGCCGAGGCGCGCAAGCCGCCACGCGATGACCACGTGGCCGGGTAAAGCCCGGGGGTTCGCTCAGTCCGCCAGTAGCGCCCGCAACTCCGCCACAACGTTCTCCGGAAGCAGTTGCCGCAGGACGGGATGCAGGTCGCGCTCGACCTCGGACAGCAGGGAAAGGGTGCGGACCTCCGAGTGCCGGCAGAGCGGGTTGCCGTACTGGTTGGCCTGAATGCTGCGCCGGGAGCCCATGCTCATCAGGGCCACGCCGGGCAGCCCGCGCGGGCCTTCGTCGAGGACCTCGACCAGTTCCACCATGCAGCCATCCACTTCGCCCTGGATCCCGATCAGCGGGGCGAGGCGATCGATCATGCGGCTGGACTGTTCGGTCGTCAGCATGGCCATTGGCCTACCTTACGACCGTTGCGGTCGCGGCGCTAGGGGGAATCCCGACGGCCTGCGAGAGAAAATGGTGTCCCCGGCAGGATTCGAACCTGCGACCTGCCCCTTAGGAGGGGGCTGCTCTGTCCAGCTGAGCTACGGAGACCTGGCAACCTGTCGGACTGGGCTTCGCGATCCCGCCACGCTCGTGACGATCACCGAAACCCGACAGAGGTTTAGCGCGAGAGTATAAGCGCCGGGTAGGTAGAGGCCCAAACGCACTTACTCGTCCGGGCCGTATTCCGGCTCCAGCCGGTGATGGGCCCAGGCGAGGAAGTCGTCCAGATTGGCGCGGTCTTCACCCGGGGCCTCGGGTCCCGCCAGGTGGCGGTAGATCACCTGCGCCCCGTCGCGCCGGAGCACGCGGCGAACCGCCCAGTCGGCGTCTGTTCCGCCGTTGCTGAAGCAGGCCCCGGGCTGGATGGCCTCTGGGGTGATCGGGTCGGGGTGCTGGTGATGGCGGCGGGCCAGCAGGTACAGGCGTGCCAGATCGTCCTCGGTCAGATCCAGATACAGGTTCATCTCGCGCATGGCGTGCTCGAGATCCTCGCGGCCGAGACCGGCCCGCTCCAGGGCCGCCAGCGGGCTTTGTTCCGGGCTTTCGGGGGACGGGGTCAGGCTCGCGGGATAGCAGCGCCAGGGGAACGGGTAGTTGATGATGACGGCCACCATCAGCATGACCCCGACACTGGTCAGCACAGGGTGCAGCAGGAACCACGGTCCCAGGGCCGTGACCGAGTCGCCGCCCACGACCGCATAGAGCGCCGTGGCCCCGCCAGGGGGATGCAGGCAGCGCAGGTAGTGCATCAGCCAGATGGCGAGGCCCACGGCGACGGCGGCGGCCAGCAGGGGGTGGGGCAGCAGGTCGCGTATCAGTATCCCTACGATGGCGGCAACGCCATGACCACCGAGCACGTTCCAGGGTTGCGAGAGGGCGGCATGCGGCGCGGCGAACAGCAGGACGGCGGTGGCGCCGAGGGAGGCGAGGATCAGACCGTTGATGCCGTTGTCGGTTACCGAGGCGGCGACCTCCAGCGACAGGTAAAGGCCGATCATCCCGCCCATCAGGGCAATGAGCTTGTCCCAGTGATTGGTGGTGTCGAGGAAGTCGCCCAGCAGGGACCCGCGTCCGGTACGCACACCAGCCTCCTTAAAGTGCAAGTGTTGCGCATCTTCTATGGGGGTCGCGCGGGCGTCAAGTGGCCCTGCGGGCTCGCGGAATGCGGGTGGGGCGTCGGGTATCAGTTCGCTTCGGCCTCCAGGATCAGTGACACGCGACGATTCTCGGCGCGCCCACCCGGTTTCTCGTTGCCGGCCACTGGCAGTGTGTCGGCGCGCCCGACCGCGCGCAGCCGCGAGGGCTCCAGCCCCTGCGCGACCAGGTGCCGCACGACGCTGCTGGCGCGCGCCGCGGACAGTTCCCAGTTGGAGGGGAAGCGCTCGGTCGCGATGGGGACGTTGTCGGTGTGCCCCTCTACGGTGATGAGGCCCGGGTGGTCCGCCAGGATGGTCAGCAGTCCTTCCAGGAGCGTTGCGCCGTCCGAGCGCAGATCGGCCTGGGCGGTGGCGAACAGGATCTCGTCGCGGATGCGCAGTTCCAGACGGCCGGGTTGCTCGACGATATCGACCCCCTCCGGGGCCCGATCCCGCAGTTGATCGGCATCGGCGCCGGTTCGGGTTGTTTCGGCGGACGTTTCGGGAGTCGCCGGGTCCTCGGCGGTGCCGTCGTCGAGGTCGGCAAGACCGAGCAGCGTGGGGTGGACCAGGGGCTCCACCAGCGCGCTGCGGTCGGGATGCGCCAGCGCGACGGGGCTGGCGGACACCGCGCGGGGATCGTCGTCGCGCGGGTCCATGAAGGTCAGCAGGATCACGAAGACGACGATGACCAGGGTCAGCACGTCGAGGTAGGTGAGGATCCAGGCGTGTTCGTCGTCGCGCTGGCGTTCGCCGGGGTAGGAGGCGAGAAATGCCTGTTCCGGGCGGGTCGCCGCGTGGGCGTCCATTTCGGCCTGCAGCGCGGCGCGCTCCGAGGTGGAGTAGGCGGGGCCGGGCATGGTTCAGCGACGCTCGTTCGACGGGTCCGGGTCCCGTGGGTCCGCGGCGGGTTCTTCGTCCCCGTTGGTGGGGGCGGCCTGGCGGATTTCGTCGCTGTGGTTCTCCATGAACGAGCGCAGGGTCTCGCGGATGTATCCGGGCGAACGACCCTTGCGCATGAGCATGATGCCTTCCAGCACCATGGTCATGAGGACCACGCGTTCCTCGGTCCGTCGCTCCAGCTTGATGGCGATGGGGCGAAACACCAGGTTGGCCAGCAGGATGCCGTAGAAGGTGGTGATCAGCGCGATGCCGAGGTTGACCGCGATCACGGTGAAGTCGTCGCTCTCGGTCGTCAGGAGCAGGTTGATCAGCCCGATCAGGGTGCCGAGCATGCCAAAGGCCGGGGCATAGGTGGCCATGGTCCGGAACATCTGGGCGTCGGCCTGTTCGCGGGCGCGCAGGCGGGCCATGCGCCAGTTCAGCAGGTCGGAGACGTCGTCCATCGGGGTGTCGTCGATGACCAGCTGGATGCCGGTGCGCAGGAACGGGTTGCGGATCTGGTCCAGGCGGTCCTGGATGCGCTGCAGGTTCTGGGAGAACCAGTAGCGCGAGACCTGCACGATTTCCTCGAGGTCCTGGCTGGCGTCGTAGCGTTCCTCGCGGACCGCGTTGGCCCCGGCGCGGAAGACGCGCATGACCTCGTGGAAGGGGTAGCTCATCAGAGTGGCCGCGATGGTGCCGCCCACCACGATCCCCAGTCCCGGCAGGTTCAGGAAGGCGTCGAGGTCCTGGGAGGAGAACGCGATGACACTGCCGAACACCAGCAGGCTGCCGAGGATGCCGAGCAGGGTGGAGAGATTCATGCGAGGTTCCGAGGATGGCCTGGCGCAAGGATAATGCACGGCGGCGGTTGCCGTCTGCGCCCGAGAATCCGCTCGCGGGGGACCCGTCCGCCGCGTACACTCGGCCGGGTAAACCGCAAAGGAGCTTTGCACGATGGATACGAAGTGGGTGGTGCTGGCGATTCTGGTCCTGCTGGTGGTCTGGGGGGTATGGACGTACAACCGGCTGGTCACATCGCGCAACCGGTACAAGAACGCGTTTGCCCAGATCGATGTGCAGCTGACCCGGCGCTACGACCTGATCCCCAATCTGGTGAAGGTCGCCGAGCGCTACATGAGCCACGAGCGGGATACCCTGGAGGCGGTCATCCAGGCCCGGAATCAGGCCCAGCAGAGCCTGCAGGAGGTGGCCGGCGACCCGACCAACGCGGAGGCCGTGCGCAAGCTGTCCAGTTCGGAGCAGGGGCTGTCCGGCGCCCTGGGGCGGCTGTTTGCGCTGTCGGAGGCCTATCCGGATCTGAAGGCCAACCAGAACATGATGCAGCTGTCGGAGGAGCTCACCAGTACCGAGAACCGAGTGGCCTATGCCCGTCAGGCCTTCAATGACGCGGTCATGCAGTACAACATCCTGCGCGAGATGTTCCCGAACAGCCTGATTGCCAACAATCTGGGCTTCCGTCCGGCGCAGCTCCTGGAGATTGAGGATCCGCAGAAGCGCGAGGCGGTCGAGGTGAATTTCTCCTGATGGCCCGGGCGATATGAACTTCTTCGAGCATCAGGACCGGGCCCAGCGACGCACCCGCTGGTTGCTGTTCCTGTTCGGACTGGCGGTGCTGGCGATCGTGCTGGTGATGAACGCCATTGTGCTCGTGCTTTTCGGGCAGGCCGAGCCGGTGGCGGCGGGGGAACCCTGGCTGACCCGGGAATTTCTGGCGCGCAACGTCGAGGTGATGGTCTGGACCAGCGTGCTGACGATCGGGCTGATCGGGGTCGGCAGCCTCTATCGCACCCTGGGGCTGCGCGATGGCGGCGGGGCCGTGGCCCGCGAGCTGGGTGGCACCCGGGTGGACGGCGATACCCGCGACCCGTTGCGGCGGCGCCTGATGAATGTGGTCGAGGAGATCGCGATTGCCTCCGGCGTGCCTGTGCCGGAGGTCTATGTGCTGGAGCAGGAGGCCGGTATCAACGCGTTTGCCGCGGGGTACTCGCCGGACGACGCGGCCATTGCCGTCACGCGCGGGGCCCTGGAACAGCTGGATCGCGACGAACTGCAGGGGGTGGTGGCGCACGAGTTCGGGCATGTCCTGAACGGCGATATGCGCCTGAATATCCGCCTGATGGGGATGTTGTTCGGGATCCTGGTGATGGCGCTCATCGGGCAGCGCGTGCTGCTGGCCATGCGCCTGTCGCGCAACAACCGCAACGCCGGGGGCATTGTTGCGGCGGGTCTGGCGTTGATGGTGGTGGGCTATATCGGGCTGTTTTTCGGGCGCTGGATTCGCGCCTCGGTCTCGCGCCAGCGGGAGTACCTGGCCGATGCCTCGGCGGTGCAGTTCACGCGTCAGCCGTCCGGCATTGCCGGTGCCCTGAAGAAGATCGGGGCCGGACACACTGCGTTGCGCGCCGATACCGAGGAGGTGGGGCACATGCTGTTCGCCTCCGGCGCCCTGGGCCAGATGTTCGCGACCCATCCGCCGCTGGTGCGGCGCATCCAGGCCATCGAGCCCGGGTTCCAGCCGGAAGAACTGGAGACCATCCGCGAACAGATGGAGCGGGATGCGCAAACCCGTCGCAGGGAACAGGAGGCGCAGGCCGAGGCGGAGGCGCGCGAGCGCGAACAGCCGCGCGAGTCGGGTAATATGCTGCTCAATCCGGAACGCCTGATGGAGAACATCGGGGATCCGGGCCTGGCACAGATCCTGGGCGCCGGACTGTTGGTCGCGGCGATGCCGGGACCACTCGAGCGCGCCGCGCATTCCGATGCCTGGGCCGTGGAGGTGTTGCTCTATCTGCTGATCAGCGCCGACCCCGAGGTGCGGGATCACCAATTGCTGCGGATCGCCGCGAAGCGGGGCGGAGAGAGCGAGTCGCGTGTGCGTACCTTGCTGGACGCTGCGCCGGACCTGCGGCCGGATCTGCGGATCCCGCTGCTGGAGATGAGCTTCCCGGCCGTGCGCCATCGTCCGTCGGAGGAGCGCCAGGCGCTGGAGACGCTGATCGACGAACTGGTCCGGGCTGACGGCCGGGTGTCGGTCTTCGAATACGCCACCGGGCGGCTCCTGCGGCGTCAGCTGCGCGACCTCGATCAGCCGGCCCGCGCCCGCCCGGGTGGACGGGATCGCCTGGAACGCCACGAACGCCATGCGCGAAGTGTGCTGGCCGTGCTCGCCCATCACGGTCATCCGGAGGACTCCGAGGGGGCGCGAGAGGCGCTACGAGCGGGCCATGTCGCCCTGGGCATCGCAGATCCGGCGAAAGACGTGTTGGATACGGCCCTGGAGGCCGCTGCCGACGCGGCGGCCTGGGCGGATGAGCTCGATCGCGCCCTGGAGGCGCTGGACGCACTGCGTCCGGCCGACAAGCAAAGGCTGGTCACGGCAATGCTCGCCACCATCACCCATGGCGGGCAGACGGTGATCGCCGAGGTCGAGCTCCTCCGGGCGATCGCGGCGTCCCTGCACGTGCCGTTGCCAGTCGCGGAGATGCCGGCCGCGGAAGCGGAGTAGGCCCCGCCGGGTTCGGGTGCGGCATCGTGGCACGCACGGTATGATGCGGCGGCTCCGGGGGCGTGGCGGAACTGGTAGACGCATCGGACTTAAAATCCGCTGGCCGCAAGGCCGTGCCGGTTCGATTCCGGCCGTCCCCACCAATCCCAGATCGTTCCGCTCGGCGGGCCCCTTGGCCACGGTGCCGAGCGAGCAGTGGTCGCTGGACCGGCGGCCAACCCGCCCACGTACGGGCGAGCGCCCGGCCGCTTCATGCGGGGGCCGGGTTGGCCCGTGTGAGCGGGGCGTCAGCGGGGCATTTCCGGAGCCGTTTCGGTTTGCCCCCCGTTGGCGCATAGTAGAACCCTGTGCGCCCGCAAAAGACCCGGCATGAGCCCACCACCGGACACCTCGGAAGCTTCCGATGCCCAAAACGCCGCCCGTGACAGCGCTCCGTCGTCGCGGGCCCGCACCACCGAACCGTATGTGCGGGGCCCGATGGTGGCCGCGCTGTTCGCGGCGCTGCTGTTCGCCCTGCTTTTTCTGGCCATCGACCAGGGCTGGAAGCAGCAGATGGCCGAGCGTTATGAGCAGTCGCTCGCGACCGAGGCGAACAGCCTGCGCTCCCGCCTGGAGAGCGTGCTGAATGCGTCGGTGCACGCCACCATCGGGCTGGCGGCCTACGCCTACGTCCATCCGGAGTTGAACGAGGAGGAGTTCGCCCGCGCCGCGGAACGGCTTTACCGGGGGCAACCCGATCTGATCCGGTCGCTGACGCTGGCACGCGGCGAGGTGCTGGAGCTGGTCTACCCACGGGCCGGTAACGAGGGCGCGATTGGGCTCAACCTGGCCGAGCATCCCCAGCAGTCCGCGTCCTTCCATCGCGTGCTGGAGAGCCGCGAGACCGTGGTCGCCGGGCCCTGGCCGCTGGCCCAGGGCGGCCGCGGGCTGCTGGTGCGGGCGCCGGTCCTGACCGAAGCTGAGGACGAGGACGTGTCGGGTGCCGCCAACCCGTGGAGCCTGTCGAGCATCGCGCTCGATTTCGACACCCTGCTGCGGCAGGCCGGGTTGGTACCCGGCTCGGAGCGCCTGAAGCTGGCCCTGCGCGGCCGCGACGGGACCGGTGCCGAGGGCGAGGTGTTCTACAACCCGCAGGCGCTCGACGTCGAATCGGCGCCATTACAGCTCGATGTGACGTTTGCCGGGGGGCAGTGGCGGCTGCTGGCAAAGCCGGTCCCCAGCCCGTCCGCCACGGCCCGCCCCGCCGCCTGGTGGGTCCTGGGCGCAGTGGGCCTGATGGCGGTCAGCGGATATACCTTCCGCATTGGCCAGGGGATGCGGCAGCGCCGCGAGGCCCTGAGCCGCTACCAGGCCCTGGTCAACCGCCTGGAGGACGCGACGCTGGTCGTGGCCGGGCGACGCGTTCTGTGGGCCAACCCGGCCTTCGCGCGCATGACCGGGGTGTCGCCGAACCCCGGGCAGGCCCTGGCCACACTGGATGTGATCCATCCGGCGGATCGTCCGCGTCTGCCCCCCGATCTCGATTTCACCCGCGCCGCGGTGCCGGAGGAGCCCCGGGGGCGCGAGATCCGTGTGAAGGCTGCGGACGGGGATCAGCGTTTTCATCTGTTGCGCTGGGTGCCGATCGACTGGGACGGGCAGCGGGCCTGTCTGCTGAGCTTCGTCGACGTGCACGAGAATCGCATGCTGTTCAATGCCCTGAGCGAGGCGCGGGACCTCCAGGACGCCCTGTTCGAGGCCATGCCCGGCGATGCCCTGGTGATCGATGCGTCCGGGCTGGTGCGGCGGGTGTTCGGCGAGGCGCGCCATGGCCGCGACCCGCACACCACGGCCGTGGGGCATACCCTGGCCGAGTTGTTACCCCCCGAGGTGGCGGAGCGGTTCTCCGATATCGTGCAAAGGGCCCTGCGCGAGGGGGCGATGCAGGAACTCGAGTACCGTCTGCAGGCCAGTGCGTTCCATGCGGGCGAGCCGGGGGTGGCAGCGGACGAGACGCGTTGGTACGAGGCGCGGGTCCGTCCGATTCACACGCCGTTCGAGGGTTCCGCGGCCGTGGTCTGGCATGCCCTGGACGTGACCGAGCGCAAGCAGCTGGAGGAGCGCATGCAGGCGCTCGCGTGGGAGGACCCGCTGACCGGCACCGCGAACCGGGCCGCGCTGGACCGCGCGTTTCCCCGCCTGGCAGCCCGGGCCGACCGCAAGGAGGGTCAGCTGGCGCTGCTGTTCATCGACCTGGATCGCTTCAAGCCGGTGAACGATCAGTACGGCCACGCGGTGGGCGACGAGTTGCTGCGGCTGCTCGCCAGGCGTCTGGCCGGCAGCCTGCGCACGGATGACCTGCTGGTTCGCCTGGGCGGGGACGAGTTCATCGTATTGAGTGCCCCGCTGCACCACGCGGAGGAGGCAACGCGGCTGGTCGAGCGGCTGCAAGAGGCCTTCCGTGAGCCCTTTGAGCTGCACCCCGGGCATATGGATACCGTGGAGGTGAGCCTGTCATGCAGCATCGGCGTCGCCTTCTATCCGGGTGACGGACAGCGGCTCGCCGACCTGATGATGGCCGCGGATCATGCGATGTACCGGGTGAAGGCGGCGGGCCGCAACGATGTGGCCTACGCCTCGTCGGAGGCTCCCGGGGCCTGACCCGCGTGTCGGGCGGGGTCCAGCCGCGCGGCGGTAGTGGTCTCCAGAGGTTCGATGAGGCCCAGCCAATGGTCGACCAGCCACTCGGCGGCCAGGGGTGCGTACAGCAGGCCGCGTGAGCCATGCGCGAGGTTGAGCTGGACGCGGCCGCGCGCGTCCATTCGGCTGGGCCCGACCAGGGGCAGGCGATCGCGGACCACCGCCCGTTCGCCGGCCCAGTGGTCCAGGACCTGGGTGGCGGGATCGTCCAGGCCGGGCACCCAGGCCAGGTGGCGAAGGTTTGCCGCGTCGTCCGTAGCCAGGAGGGTGTCGGCCTGACGGATGCCGGGGCCTTCCGTGCGCCGGTAGGTCGCGCCGATCCATGCTGTTTGGTCGGGGGACGGGATGCAGTAGCCCTGTCCGGTGGCGACGAACCCGCCCCAGTCGGGCAGGGTGGCCGCCACTCGGGTCATCTGGCCGGTGACCGTCGAGACCGCCCCGTGTTCGGGGCTCAGGGGCGCCCCCTGACCGGCGCCATTGGCCAGCACAACGGCGTCGAATGACTCCCGGCCGTACTCCGTCTCCAGTTGGACCGCCTCCTGGCCCGGAGTCAGGTGGATGTGCGTGACAGCCTCTGCGCGGGGCGCCGGCAGGCTGCTGGCAAGGGCACGACAAAGAGCGGCCATATCCACCGCCAGGCCCTCGGGGTAGTACAGATGCGGGGCGTCGGTGCATCCCGGGCCCGCCGGATCAAAGAGCAGCCCGGTCGCTTCGCTGCCGGCTTTGAGCAGACGGGTCACCCGTTTCTTCCCGTGGGCGCTGATGCCGTGGAAGGCGACGCCGGAGGCCAGCTGCAATACTTCCCCCGTACGGGCCTCCAGTTCGTTGATCAGGGTCCGGGTCCTGCGCATCCCGGCCAGGGCCAGGCGGTTCAGGTCGGCATCGCGCGGGTGCAGGTTGGGCAGCAGCACGGCGGCCGGGTTGCCGGACGCACCGCCGGCGACCCCGGCGGGGTCGAACAGAGTGGTGAGGATGCCGCGACGTTCCAGCGCGTGCGCGCTGGCCAGCCCGGCCAGTCCGGCCCCGACGACGGCCACGTGGCGGGGCGCCCGCGGTGCCGACGGCGCCGGTTCGGCGGACGGCGCGCGGAGAGCCCCGGTCAGGCGCTCGCGCTTGCGTCCGTGGCCCGGGACCCGCCGGACCGTGAATCCGACACCCTCCAGATCGCGACGGACCTGGCCCGCGGCGGTGTAGGTGCCGAACGTGGCGCCGGGCGCGGACAGCCGGGCGATCTGGCGAAAAACGCCGGTGTTCCACAACGCGGGATTGCTGCGCGGCGCGAAGCCGTCCAGGAACCAGGCATCGATCCGGCCGCGCACGCCCGCGAGCATTGGCGCGGCGTCGCCCAGGCCCAGGGTCAGGGTGGCGCGCGCCCCGGGGAATTCGATCCGGTGCAGTCCCGGCACCGGGGGCGGGTACTGCGCGCGCAGGGCGCGGCTGTCGGCATCGTCGAGCCCGAGGTGTTGGTGCAGGGTGGCGAGGTCTTCCGGCGAAAGGGGGTGTGCCTCCAGGCTGAGCAGCGAGAGGAAGGCATCGGGCGGGGCGTGCCGGCGCCATTGCTCCAGCGCCAGCAGCAGGTTCAGCCCGGTCCCGAAGCCGGTTTCGCCGATCGCGAAGTGGCGGCAGCCGGAGAACCGCTCCGGCAGGCTGTTGGCCTCGAGGAAGACCTCTTGCGCCTCTGCGCGCGGCTGGCTCGATCCAAAATAGCCGTCGCCGTAGTCGACAGCAAAGGGCATGCCGTCGCGCCAGTCAAGACGCGCCCAGTCGAGCAGGGGAGACAAGGGAGAGGAGGCCACCACGCAATCAGGACCCCGGCGATGAACGCAAGGCGCGCACCGCCGGGACTCTCGGATCAATCCCTCAACGGGTCAGCTCTTCGAACGAGGTGAAGGCGACCTGCTGGTTGCGCACCCCGTTGTCCAGCTGGGCCAGCAGTGTCTGGCTGATGGACTTGAAGCGGTCGAGTTCGTCGCCTTCCAGGGCATCGCTCTCCGGGAGCTCCACGCGCATCGGGTTCTGCGGCCGGTTGTTCACGTGGATCTCGTAATGCAGGTGGGGCCCGGTGCTGCGGCCGGTGTTGCCGGACAGGGCGATACGGTCACCGCGCTCCACGGTCTGCCCGGGGCGTACCAGCTGTCGCTGCAGATGGAGGTAGCGCGTGGAGTATCCCTGGCCGTGCTCGATGACGATGAAGCGCCCGGCGTAGGGGTGATTCTCCACGCGGGTCACGCGGCCGTCGGCCGGCGCGAGGATGGGCGTGCCCACCGGCATGGCGAAGTCCGTACCGTGGTGGGGGGCCACACGGCCGGTGACCGGATGGCGGCGGCGGGGATTGAAACTGGAACTGATGCGGTAATTGCCCGCAAACGGGCGGCGGTCGAATGGCGGCAGCAGGCTCTCGCCCTCGGGCGTGTAGAACCGGCCGTTGACGTTGCGGGCGGCGCGGATCTCGATGCGTTCGCCTTCGTAGTCGAAGGCGAGCAGGCGGAGGTTGTGCGGGGTGTCGTCGCCGACCAGCGTCTCCTGTTCCACCAGCAGGGTGAACTGGTCACCGGTACGGGCATGGGTACGCACGGGCAGGTAGCGGTCGAGCAGTACGGCCAGGGCGTTGGCCGCCCCCGGGGAGATATCCGCGCGTTCGCTCAGCGCGGACGCGATGTTCCCGTCGATCTCGGCGCTGATGATCAGATGGCTGACCTCGCGGCCATTCTCGACCTCGCCGCGTTCGAAGTCCCAGCCCTCGGACTCGCGGATCCACTCGTGCCCGCTGGCGCGGGAGGTCCAAAGGCGCATGCGGGTCAGATAGCCCTCGTCGTCCACCTGCCACTCGATCTCCTGGCCGGGACGCACACGGTTCAGGATGGAGGCGTTCTCGTCATCATCCAGCAGCCGATAGAGCGTCGCGAGGGGAAGCTCCCATTCGCGTTCCCAGAGCCCGGTCAGGCGCTCGCCATCCTTCAGCGTATGGCTGTGCCATTCGTCCTCGGTCGCGTCCGCCTCGACGGCGCTATCGCCCTCACCGTCGAGGTCGAAGGTTTCGTATGAGGTGGGCGCCTCCGCGTCCGGGTCGATGGGGTCGTCGTGGTAGCCGGTGCTCGGGTCGTCCAGCATGTCGGTGGCAAAGGCGACGGTCTGCGCGCCCGTATCGAACGACGCCGACGGTGCCGGGCTGATCGACGCGCCTCCGGCCGGGTGGTCCGGGCGTGCGAGGGACAGCTTGGCGACGGGGAGCGGGTTGCCGGCACCGATCTGGAGCGGCTGGGAGGTCTCGGCGGGCTGGGAGGCGAGCAGGAGGCTGGTACCCACCAGGATGGCGAGTCCGGCGGTGCCCGCCAGAAAGAAATGCGATGTCTTTCTGTTGTAACCCATATGGCCCTTGCCCCGGAGAGTTTCCGCTTTATACCACGTTTTTTCGGGCAATAAACACCGTCGGAAGCCGCTTTCCGGCGGTTTCGCCGGGGCTGGGCGTCAGGATCGGATTCCGACGCCGCGATTGAGCAGGATCAGTGCCACGGAGTAAAGGACGGCGATGAAGCCCGCGATGATGGCGAAGGACATGGCCACGGGGAAGTCGCTGTGGCCGAGACTGCCGTAGCGGAAGGCGTCCACCATGTACAGGATGGGGTTGAGCATCGACACGCCCTGCCAGAACTCCGGCAGCAGGCTGATCGAGTAGAACACCCCGCCCAGGTACGTCAGCGGCGTGAGCACGAAGGTCGGGACGATCGCGATATCGTCGAAGGTACGGGCGAAGACACCATTGATCAGCCCGGCAAGGGCGAACAGGATCGACGTCATCAAAACGATAACCAGCATGACCGGGGCGTTGTGCACGCTGAGCGGACTGAAGAACAGCGACACCAGCAGGACGGCCACACCCACCGCCAGGCCGCGGGCCACGCCGCCGAAGACGAAGCCGAGGATGATCACGCTGTTGGGGATCGGCGAGACCAGCAACTCCTCGATATGGCGCTGGAACTTGGAACCGAAGAAGGACGAAACCACATTGGAATAGCTGTTGGTGATCACGGCCAGCATGATCAGGCCGGGCACGATGAAGTCCATGTAGCGATAGCCTTCCATGTCGCCGATGCGCTCGCCGATCAGGCCACCGAAAATGATGAAGTACAGGGCCGTGGTGATCACCGGCGGCAGCACCGTCTGCACCCAGATGCGGGCGAAGCGCAGCACCTCCTTGGTGACGATGGTGCGGAAGGCGGTCCAGTAGTGACGCAGGTGGGTACTACTCATGCCTGGTTCTCCGGCTGCTCGCTGGCGCCGCTGGCACCCGGCGTGAGGTGACTGGGGCTCTGGCCGTTGCGGGTCATGCGGATGAACAGTTCCTCCAGGCGGTTGGCCTTGTTGCGCATGCTCTGAACGCGGATTCCGGCCTGATCCAGGACCCGGAACAGATCGTTCAGGTGCTGGCCGCGGCGGATGTCGGCCTCCAGCGTGAGCTCGTCGACCTGGCGCAGGGCCACCGGCGCATCCTCGGGGAGGCCCGGGGGCGGTTCGCTGAGATCCAGGACCATGGTCTCCGTCTCGAGCTTGGCGAGGAGCTGCTTCATCGTGGTGTTCTCGATGATGCCGCCGTCATCGATGATCGCGATGTTGCGGCAGAGCGTCTCCGCCTCCTCGAGATAGTGCGTGGTCAGGATGATGCTGCGTCCGTCGGTGTTGATACGGGTCAGGAAGTCCCACATGGAGCGGCGCAGTTCGATATCGACGCCGGCGGTGGGTTCGTCCAGGATCAGCAGCCGCGGTTCGTGCACGAGGGCGCGCGCAATCATCAGCCGGCGCTTCATGCCCCCGGACAGCGTACGCGCCATGTCCTTGCGCTTTTCCCACAGGCCCAGCTCGTTCAGGTAGTGCTCGCAGCGCTCCCAGGCCTCGCGCCGGGGGATGCCGTAGTAGCCCGCCTGGTTGACGACGATCTCGCCGATCGGCTCGAAGTTGTTGAAGTTGAACTCCTGCGGGACCAGCCCGATGGAGCGCTTGACCGCCTGCAGGTCGGTGTCC
The DNA here is from genome assembly GCF_000381445.1 of Thioalkalivibrio sp. ALE22. Taxonomy (NCBI): domain Bacteria; kingdom Pseudomonadati; phylum Pseudomonadota; class Gammaproteobacteria; order Chromatiales; family Ectothiorhodospiraceae; genus Thioalkalivibrio; species Thioalkalivibrio sp. ALE22. The sequence continues at coordinate 203,517 of NZ_KB906500.1, read as the reverse complement.
AGGTCGTGACCGAAGACCTTGACCGTGCCCGCGGTCTTGTTGATTAGCGAGGTGATGATCCCGATGGTGGTGGACTTGCCGGCCCCGTTGGGGCCCAGCAGGGCAAAGAAGCTGCCGGGCGCCACCTCGAGGTCGATCCCCTTGAGGGCCTCGAATCCGTTCTTGTAGGTCTTCTTGAGCCCGCGAATCTCCAGCGCTGGCGTCATCGTCACATCCTGTAGGGCCCCGGCACACGGAACCGTGCACCGGCTGAGTGGGTACGATCCCGGGGGATCGACAAGATGCGTATTATGGCCGTTTTGGATCGATTTCGAGGAAAGCCGCGTGGATTCTGTCTTTGTTGCGTCGTCCGAAACCGCTGTCCCGCTGATCCCGGTCAGCCGCGAGTCACTCCCGGTCCGCCTGGAGGCCGCGCCGGAGAGCTGGCGCAAGTGGGTCGAGGCCTCCGGCTTCGAGGCGGAGCCGGGCGCGATCCTGCGTATTCCCGACGCGGACGGCGGGCTGGCGGCAGTTCTGGCCGGGTTCGACGCCGAGACGCCGATCTGGATGCTGGCCGCGGCGGCGGAGACACTGGGCAGCGGCGACTATCGTCTGGAGACGGACTTTCTCAACGCCGACGTCCAGAACCTCGCCGCCATCGGCTGGGGCCTGGGGCGCTACCGCTTTGACCGCTACCGCGAACCGCAGGAACGCACGCCACGGCTGGTCTGGCCGGAAGACGCCGACCCGGCCCGGGTTCAGGCCTTTGTCGAATCGATCGGCCTGACCCGCGACCTGATCAACACCCCCGCCGCCGACATGATGCCGGCCAACCTGGCCCTGCAGGCCCGGGATCTGGCTGAGGCCTTCGGTTGCAGCCTGCATGTCGTGAGTGACAGCGACAAGCTGGAACAGGACTTCCCCTGCATCCACGCGGTGGGTGCGGCCAGTGACCACGGCGCGCGGGTGATCGAGCTGACCTGGGGGCCGCCGGATGCCCCGTCGCTGGTGCTGGTGGGCAAGGGCGTGTGCTTCGATTCGGGCGGGCTGAACCTGAAGCCCGGGAATTCCATGCGTCAGATGAAAAAGGACATGGGCGGGGCGGCCATCGCGCTGGGTCTGGCCCGCCTGATCATGGCGCAGGCGTTGCCTGTGCGCCTGACCGTGCTGATCGGCGCGGTCGAGAATGCCATTGGTGCCGGGGCGTTCCGCCCGGGCGATGTCCTGACCGCGCGCAACGGCAAGCGCATCGAGATCGACAACACCGATGCCGAGGGGCGGCTGGTGCTGGCCGACCTGCTGGATCGGGCGGGATCGTTCCACCCCGACCTGCTGGTGGATTTCGCCACGCTGACCGGTGCCGCGCGCGTGGCCGTGGGGACCGAGATCAGCGCCTGTTTCACCGAGGACGAAGGCTGGGCCCGGGCGCTGGTCGAGCCGGCTCGGGAATGGGACGATCCGGTGTGCCAGTTGCCCCTGCATACCCCGTATCGCTACATGCTGGACAGCGACGTGGCCGACATCGTGAACAGTTCCAGCAGCGGTTACGCCGGTGCGATCACTGCGGGGCTCTTCCTGAAGGAATTCGTCCCCGAGGACACGACCTGGCTGCACTTCGACATCATGGCCTTCAACGATCGGGCTCGGCCGGGCCGGCCCAAGGGCGGCGAGGCGATGGGCCTGCGTGCCCTGTTCGCGGCGCTGGAGTCGCGGTACGGGCCGGCGGGTTAGGGGCATGGGCAGGGGAGGGAATTCCCCGGATCCCCTGCGTTCGCGGAGCGTGTGGGTCAGATGAGCTTGAGGTCGCTGCGGGCGCGGATGATCTTGCGCAGGGCGATCAGATAGGCGGCGGTGCGGTAGTCGAGTACCTCGCCGTTGCTTTCCACCTCGCGGACCTCGTGCATCTCGCGGAACGCCTCGCGCATGGTGTCCTCGAGGCCGGAACGAACCAGATCGATCTCCTCGGCACCGCGAACCACCGCGTCGCGAATCCATTCCGGGATGCTCTCGTTGGTCATCATCTCGATGGCCGTCACGATGTGCTGGCCCTGGGACTGGTCGTAGCGCCGCTCCAGGCGCCCGAAGCGCATGTGCGACAGGTTGCGCACCCATTCGAAGTAGGACACGACGACACCACCGGCATTGACGTAGACGTCCGGCAGGATCGTGATCCCGCGGGCCCGCAGTGCCTGGTCGGCCTCCCAGGTGCAGGGCCCGTTGGCGGCCTCGGCGATCAGCCGGGCCTGGATGCGGTCGGCGTTGCCGCGATGGATCGCGCCTTCCAGCGCCGCCGGGATCAGGATGTCGCATTCGCGTTCCAGGATGCGGTTGCCGTCGCGCTCGAACTCGACGCCGGCAAAGCCCTCCATGGTGCCGCTGCGGCGGACGTAGTCGTGCAGCGCCTCGACGTCGATACCGTCTTCGGAGTACACGCCGCCATCGCTCTTGATGACGCCGACGATCTTCGCGTGATCGTCCTGCTGCAGGAAGCGCGCGGCATAGTAGCCGACGTTGCCGAAGCCCTGAATGATGATGCGCTGTTCGCCCAGGCCACCTTCGAACCCGGCCTCGCGGGCGGCCGAGCCCTCGCGAAAGAACGCCTGTAGCGCGTACTGCACACCGCGTCCGGTGGCCTCGAGACGCCCGACGATGCCCCCCAGCTCCACGGGCTTTCCGGTCACCGAGGCGGCGTGATCGAGATCTTCCGGATGCCGTTCGCGGTAGGTCTCCATGATCCAGGCCATCTCGCGCTGGGAGGTCCCCACATCGGGGGCCGGCACGTTTTGCGCGGGGCTGATGTAGTCACGCTGGATCAGTTCGTGGGCGAAGCGTCGGGTGATGCGCTCCATCTCCCACTCGTCGTATTTCTGCGGATCGATCCGAAGCCCGCCCTTGGAGCCCCCGAAGGGGATGTCCACGATGGCGCATTTGTAGGTCATCAGGGCCGCCAGGGCCTCGGCGTGCTGCTGATCCATGGTCGGGGAGAAGCGCAGACCGCCCTTGGATGGCAGGCGATGCGCGGAGTGCACCGCGCGCCAGCCCTTGAATACTTCGATGCGGTCGCGAAAGCGGATCGGAAAGCTGACCTGAATCACCGAGTCGCAGGACTTCAGGGCCTCGCGCGCCCCCTCGGGGAGTTCGAGGTAGGCCATGGCCCGGTCGACCATGTGTGAGACACTATCAAGAAAGGTTTCAGGGACTTCGCTTTCCGACATGACGGCAATCCTTTATGGCTTTGCGAGGCGGCCTGCGCGGCACGGGGGCTTCGCGTATGGGTGACGCGGGCCACTTTCCCGACCCGCGGTTCTCGGTTGCACCGATGATGGACTGGACGGACACCTGGTGTCGCCGGTTCCATCGGCTGCTGACCCGGCGGGCATTGTTGTATACCGAGATGGTGCATGCCAACGCGGTGATCCATGGCGATCGCGACCGCCTGCTCGGCTTTGCCGCGGAGGAACACCCGATCGCGTTGCAGCTGGGCGGGTCGGACCCGGCCACGCTGGCGCAGGCGGCACGCATCGCGGCCGATCGCGGCTTCGACGAGATTAACCTGAATGTGGGTTGTCCCTCCGACCGCGTCCAGTCCGGCGCGTTCGGCGCCTGCCTGATGGCGGATCCGGGGCTGGTGGCCGACTGTGTGGCGGCGATGCGCGACGCGGTGGAGGTCCCGGTAACCGTCAAGCACCGCATCGGCATCGACGACCAGGACTCCGAGGCCGACCTGCATGCCTTCGTGGAACAGGTCGCCGCGGCCGGCTGCCGGGTGTTCGTGGTGCACGCGCGCAAGGCCTGGCTGCAGGGGTTGAGCCCCAAGGACAACCGCGATGTCCCGCCGCTGGACTACGCCCGCGTGTACCGCCTGAAGGCGGAATTCCCCCATCTGACCATCGTGCTGAACGGCGGGCTCGATGATGTATCGGGTGCCCGGGCCCATCTGGAGCAGGTGGATGGCGTGATGTTCGGACGCAAGGCCTACCACGAGCCCTGGAGCCTCTCCGTGGTGGACCGGCTGTATTTCGATGCGGACCAGGACCCGACGCGCGAGGGGGTGCTGGAGGAGCTCCTGGAGCTGGCCGAGGGGATGCGGCGAGACGGTGTGCCGCTGGCACGCCTGACCCGGCACATTCTGGGGCTGTTCCACGGGGAGCCCGGAGCCCGGCAGTGGCGGCGTGTCCTGACCGAGGGGGCCCATCAGCCCGGTGCCGGCCCGGAGCTGATCGAGCGCGCCGCCCGGGCTTGTCTGCCCCGGGCGGCCTGACGCCTCACACCGTACAGGCGGCTACTCGGCGGGCGTCTCCGGGGCGATCCAGCCCGCCTCGAGCCCGTCCGCCAGGATCTGGCGGATCGCGGGGATCGCCTCCTCCCATTCCGCGACGCTGAGCGTCTCCGCGCGGCAGAACGTCTCCAGGACCTCAGGCGCGACGAGCTGTGCGGGATAGTCATTGCCACCGACGCACAGGACCGGGCCGTCGGGGCCCTGGAACCACGCGCGGCGGATACCGGGGTGGAGGAAAAAGCGTTCCGCAACCCCGGCACGGGCCGCGATCCCGGGGTCTTCGGGAGCGAGCTCGACATTCCCGGCGGGACGGGTCAGGAAGCGGCCAAGATAGGCGTCCAGGTCGTGGTCCTCCGCGGCGAGCAGGGCGCGCAGGGCCTCGCGCAGTTCCCCTCGATCCGCGGAGGGGAGTTCGGCGGGGCAGGTGGCCGGGTGACGCCCCGGATCCTCGAAGCGGGCCTGATCCCCGATCACGTTCGCGCGCTCCTCGAGGAAGCCGGTCAGGACGTCGAGGATGGTCGGGGCGCGAAAACCGACCGACCAGGTCATGCACTGCGCATCCAGGGACAGGCCGTAATGCGGCAGACCGGGCGGCAGATAGAGCAGGTCGCCGGGGCCCAGCTCCCAGGTCTCGCTCGGGTGGAACTCGCGCAGGATGGCGAGCGGCAGGTCGTCGTGGCAATCCAGCGATCCCGGTGGGTCCTGGATCTGCCAGCGGCGGCGTCCCGCGGCCTGGAACAGGAACACATCGTACTGGTCCACATGCGGCCCGACGGAGCCCCCGGGCGGGGCATAGGAGATCATCAGGTCGTCCCGGCGCCAGCGCGGGATGAAGTCGAAACGGGCGAGGAAGTCCGACCCGCCGGGCCAGAAGCGTTCCACGTCGGTGATCAGCAGGGTCCAGTCGCGCGCGGGCAGCTGCCCCAGGTGCTCGGCGTCGAAGGGGCCGTACTCCACGTCCCAGTCCTGGCGGTCGACATGCCCGCGGACGATGCGGCTGGCGGCATCCGGATCGGTCGCCAGGCCGGCAAGATCGTCGGGCTCGATGGGATTCTCGAAACCCGGGACCGCATTGCGCACGAGCAGCGGGCGTTGCTGCCAGTAGTCGCGCAGAAACTCGGCGGTCGTGAGCCCGCCAAGCAGGACCAGCGGTTGGTTCGGATCCGGGGCCGCCATGCCGTGCGGGATCAGAGGTCGCGCGCGAGCTTCTCGGCGATGCCGGTGTAGGTCCCCGGCGTCAGCTCGCGCAGGCGCGCGCGGGCCTCTTCCGGGATCTCGAGGCCGTCGATGAAGGCCGCCAGGGCCTCGGGCGTAATGCGCTGCCCGCGGGTCAGTTCCTTGAGCTTCTCGTAGGGCGACTCGATGCCGTAGCGACGCATCACGGTCTGGACCGCCTCGCCCAGGACCTCCCAGTTCTGGTCCAGGTCTTCCGCCAGGCGGCCGGGCTCGATCTCCAGCTTCCCGAGGCCGCGATCGAAGGCCTTGTAGGCGATCAGCGACCAGGCGAACGCCAGGCCGATGTTGCGCAGCACGGTGGAGTCGGTCAGATCGCGCTGGAAGCGCGACACCGGCAGCTTGCCCGCGAGATGATCGAACAGGGCATTGGCCAGGCCGAGGTTGCCCTCGGCGTTCTCGAAGTCGATCGGGTTGACCTTGTGCGGCATGGTCGAGGAGCCGACTTCGCCGGCCACAACCTTCTGCTTGAAGTAGCCCAGCGAGATATAGCCCCAGATGTCGCGCGCCGCATCCAGCAGGATGGTGTTCGCGCGCATGAAGGCATGGAACAGCTCGGCGAGGAAGTCATGCGGCTCGATCTGGGTGGTGTGGGTATTCGGTTCCAGCCCCAGGCCCTCGATCATTCGCCGCGACAGGGCCGGCCAGTCGACCTCCGGGTAGGCCACGCTGTGGGCATTGAAGTTGCCGACCGCGCCGTTGATCTTGCCGCGGCAGGCGACGGCGGCGATCTCGTCGCGCTGGCGCTCCAGACGCGCGACCACGTTGGCCAGTTCCTTGCCCATGGTGGTGGGGGAGGCCGGCTGGCCGTGGGTGCGCGCGAGCATCGGTTGTTCGGCGAAGCGTTCGGCAAGCGTGCGCAGGGGGGCGAGCACGCTGTCCAGGGCCGGCAGCATCACCTGGTCGCGGGCCTCGCGGACCATCACGCCGTAGGCGAGGTTGTTGATGTCCTCGGAGGTGCAGGCGAAGTGCACGAACTCGATCTGGCTCTGCAGGTCGGCGCGGTCCGCCATCTGTTCCTTGATGTAGTACTCGATCGCCTTCACGTCGTGGTTGGTGGTCGCCTCGATCTCCTTCACCCGGGCGCCCGCGACCTCGTCGAAGCCGAAGGCGATCTCATCGAGGAAGGCACCCGCCGCGTCGGTCAAGGCCGGCACCTCGGGGATAGCCGGCTCGGCGGCCAGGGCCTTGAGCCAGGCGATCTCCACGCGCACGCGGGCCTGCATCAGGCCCTGTTCGGAGAAGTAGGGCGCCAGGTCGCGGGTATGGCGCGCGTAGCGGCCGTCGACAGGGCTGATCGCAGTCAGGGGGCTCGGGGACATGGGCATTCCGGGGTCGGGTTCGAGTCAGGCGGCGCAGTATACTAAGGCGTTCAGTTGCAATACAGCATCGCGCCGGGGAGACCCCGGTTACCGGCGCGGACCCAACCAGGAGAACGGCATGTCGAAGCCCGCAATGCGTCAGGAACAGGACAGTCTCGGACCGGTGGCGGTCCCGGAGCAGGCCCTGTGGGGCGCCCAGACCCAGCGTGCGGTGGACAACTTCCAGATCGCCGGACGCCCCCTCCCGGCGGCCTTCATTCGTGCCCTGGCGCAAACCAAGGCGGCCTGTGCCGAAGCCAATCAGGCGCTGGAGCAGCTGCCGGCGGAGGTGGCCGGGGTCATTGTCGCGGCCGCCGAGACCATCGCCAGTGGCGAACATGCGGATGCCTTCCCGGTGGATGTCTACCAGACCGGATCGGGCACCAGTACCAACATGAACATGAACGAGGTGATCGCGCGCCTGGCCTCCAGCGAGGCCCTGCCGATCCACCCCAATGACCACGTGAACCGTTCCCAGAGCTCGAACGACGTGATCCCGACCGCGTTGCACGTGGCGGCATCGACCCAGCTGGAACAGGAACTGATCCCGGCGCTGCGTCACCTGATCGCCACCATCGCGCGGCGCGAGGGCGAACTGACCGCGATCGTGAAGACCGGGCGCACCCACCTGATGGACGCGATGCCGGTGCGCATGAGCCAGGAGTTGTCTGGCTGGCGCACGCAGCTGGAGCTGGATGTCGAACGCCTGCGCGCGACCCGCGACCGGGTAAACCGGCTGGCGATCGGTGGCACCGCGGTGGGTACGGGGATCAATGCCCCGGCTGCGTTCGGCGAGCGTGTGGCACAGCGCCTGGCGGAACGCACCGGCATTGCCTTCGAGCGCGAATCCAACGGGTTCGCGGGGCTCGCCAGCCAGGACACGGCGGTGGAACTGTCGGGGCAGCTGCGCACCACGGCCACCAGCCTGATCAAGATTGCCAACGACCTGCGCTGGATGAACTCCGGTCCGCTGGCGGGGCTGGGCGAGATCGCGCTGCCGGCCCTGCAACCGGGCAGCTCGATCATGCCGGGCAAGGTGAATCCGGTGATCCCGGAGGGCGTCATCATGGCCGCGCAGCAGGTGATCGGTCTGGATGCGGCGATCGCGGCCGCCGGGCAGGGCGGCAATTTCCAGTTGAACGTGGGATTGCCGATGATCGCCGACAATCTGCTGAATCAGACGGGCCTGCTGGCGCGTGCGGCCGGGCATCTGGCGGACCGCGCCATCGCGGGGTTCACCGTGAACGAGGCGGTCGTGCGCGCCGCCCTGGACCGCAACCCCATCCTGGTGACGGCGCTGAACGCGGAGATTGGCTACGAGGCCGGTGCGCGTATCGCCAAGGAGGCCTACGCGACCGGACGGCCGATCGTCGAGGTGGCGGCGGAACACACCGACATCCCGCGCGAGCGCCTGCAGGCCCTGCTGGACCCCGCGAACCTGACCGGCCCGACGGACGAAGCCTAGAGAGACGCTGTGGGGATAAAGGCGGGGTCAGGCGGTCGCGAGCGGTAGCGCCACCTCTGGACGGAGCAGCTCGCGGAAGTCGGCAAACGGGACGGGGTGCGAGTAGAAGTAGCCCTGGGCCGTGTGGCAGTCGAGGTCCTGCAGGATCTGCGCCTGGCGCTCGGTCTCCACGCCTTCGGCGATCACGTCGAGCCCCAGGGTGCGGGCCATCAGCACGATCGCGCGCACGATCTGCGCATGCTCCTCGCCGTGGTCGAGATCCTTCACGAAGGAACGGTCGATCTTCAGGGTGTCGGCCGGCAACTGCTTGAGCTGCATCAGCGAGGCGTGGCCGGTGCCGAAGTCGTCGACGGCCAGGGACATGCCAACCTGGCGCAGGCGCTGGAAGACGCGCGCGGCACCCTTGGGGTCATCCATGATGCTGGTCTCGGTCAGCTCCAGCTCGATGCAGCGGGTGGGGATGCCGGCCTCGCGGATGATGCGATGGAAGCCGCCGGCCAGATCCGGCTGGCGCAGCTGGCGGGCGGAGACATTGATCGCCACCCGCGGGAGCTCGTCCTCCGCCGCGCGCAGGGATTGCAGGTCGCGGCAGACCTGGCGCAGCACCCATTCCCCGATCTCCTCGATCAGGGTCATGTCCTCGGCCAGTTCGATGAAGTGACCGGGCGGCAGCAGGCCCAGCTTCGGGTGCTGCCAGCGGATCAGGGCCTCGGCTCCGATGACGCGGCCGGTCGCGAGCTCCACCTTGGGCTGGTAGTGCAGCACCAGCTGCTCGTTGGCAATGGCCTGGCCCAGTTCGTTCTCCAGCTCGAAGTGACGGAAGGTGCGGGCGTTGAGGTCCTGGGTATAGAACCGGAACCCGTTGCGCCCACGCTGCTTGGCCTCGTACATCGCGGCATCCGCGTTGCCCAGCAGGGTGTCCGCGTCCTCGCCGTCGTAGGGGTACACCGCGATACCACAGGACACGCTGCTGACCACCGGCTGATCGAAGATCTGGCGCTCGGTTGCCGTCTTGCGGACGACGTCGGTGACCAGGCGGACGATACCCTCCAGCCCCTGGCTGTCCTCCACGAGGATGCCGAACTCGTCGCCGCCCAGGCGCGACAGGGTGGTGCGCAGGTGGCGACCGGAACGCTCGCGCGCATGGTCCAGCAGTTCGGAGAGGTCCTGCGCGACCTTGCGGATCAGCTCGTCGCCGGCGCGATGGCCGAGGGAGTCATTGGTGCGCTTGAAATTGTCGAGGTCCAGCAGGATCAGCGCCACGTGACCGGCGGCGCCGGCATGGCGCTCCATGGCCTGTGACAGGCGGTCGCTGAACAGCATGCGATTGGGCAGGTTGGTCAGCGAGTCGTGCGACATGTGGTGCAGCAGTTCGCGCGACTGGCGCTCGGTGATCCGCTGCAGGGCCTTCTGGCGCCGATCCATCATCTGGAACAGGTCGGCGCTCTCGAGGGCATAGGCGGTATTGAAGAGCACCATGGTCAGGGTCGACAGGATCATCTCGTACCGCTGCAGCTCCGACTGCCGGAAGCGGGCGACGAACATCCCCCGAATCCGGGTGCGCGTGGAGATCACGTGGAGCATGACGCTCTCGCCGTCGACCGGCGAGGGGAGGCAGACCGGGTGATTCTGATGCAGCGCCCAGGAGAACTGCCCGTCGCGGATCAGCTGTTCCACGGTGTCCGCGAGGTCCGGCTCCAGCTCCTCCGGGCGCTCCTGGTAGGCGAGATTGAAGGAGCAGTCGTTGTCCAGCACGTAGACCGCCATGTCCTGTGCCGGCAGAAGCCGACGAATGGACTCGATGCTGTTCTGGATGATCAGCTCGGGGCTGCGGTTACGGTCGGTGTCGCCAAAGATCGCCGTGGTCGAGGCGAGCACGTCCATCGCGTAGGCGTTGGCCTCCAGGGCCTCCTCGAGGAAACGGATGCGCTCATGGAGGGCATTCACCTCCTCGGGCGTGCGATACGATGGGCTCATGCAACAGCGTCCTTTGCCTGCATACGGGCTCAGTCGAGGAGGATCGCCTGCATCTGGTCCAGATGCTTGCGGGCGTGGCCGATGATGTCTTCGTAGACCGGCATCTCCAGGCCGATCCGGTCGAAGGTCTCGGGGCTCACCGGGGGCACGAAGCGCTCGCCGGACGATCCCAGGCGCAGCGAATTCGCGATGCTGTCGGCGACGTGCACGATCGCGGTTTCCACCGGGAAGGCGCGTGCCTCCTTCGGGGCATGGTGGTAGCGCGTGGCCTCCACCTGGGCCGGGGCCATGCCCCATTCCTCCAGCAGGGCGGAGCCGATGGCGGCATGATCGAAGCCGAGCAGCTCGCGTTCGGCCTCGAACAGCAGGCACTGCTCGCGTTCGCGGATATTGATCAGTTCCTCGGTGCGGCTGCCCAGGCGCAGGAACAGCAGCAGCCGCCCCAGGTCGTGCATGATGCCGTAGAGGTACAGCCGTTCGATGTTGGCCTCGCGGCGGAACCGTGCGATGGAGCGGCTGAGCACGCCGACCGCAATGCTGTGTCGCCAGAACGACTCCATGTCGACACCGATGACCGGCAATCCACGGAAATGCTCGATGACGATTGTCGACAGCACGATCTGGCGCATCTGCTGCAGGCCGATGATGGAGACCGCGCGGTGCAGGGTGTCGATGGGCTCGGGAAAGCCGTACAGCGAGGAGTTCGCCATGCGCAGCGTCTTCGCGGCAATGGTGGGGTCCAGCTCCACTGCCTCGGTGATCCCGGCGACGTTGGCCGTGGGATCGCTAAGGCGGGTGAAGATCGTGTTGTAACTGCCGGAAAAGCTGCACAGCGAGTCGTCCTGCTCGAGGAACTCGGCGACGGTCATCATGCACCTCGGGACCGGTGCCCGCGGCGCATCAGCTCATCCAGCAACTGCTCGCGGGCGAGCTGGTGGAACCCGTCCATGGGGTGGGCGTTCACGTCACAGTGGCGGAAGCGCTCGGACAGGATGGTATCGGCCTGTTCCTCCATCTCCGGCGTGGGCCGGACATCGGGCGGGAGCTCCACAGGCTCGTCCTGACCGTCATTGGCCGCTGCCTGCTCGTCCTCGACCACCTCGACCGTGCTGATGCCCCAGGACAGCAGCACGCGGATCTGCTTGTCCTGCAGCACCATGCCGGCGGGGATCAGGAGACGGCCGGAGCGGTCATGCACGGCGGTCGCCAGTGTCTGACCGGATTGGATTGCCTCCGTGGAGATCCGCCTTCCCATGCCGAAACCTTATGCGGAACCCGCGAGCTGGCGCAACACGTAGGGCAGGATGCCGCCGTGGCGGAAGTAGTCCACCTCCTGCGGGGTATCCAGGCGTACACGCACGGTGAAGGTGGTGCGCTGACCGTCGTCGTCCACCGCGGTCACCGTCGCCTCGCGGGCCTCGCCGTTCTCCACGCCGGTGATGCTGTAGGTCTCGCGCCCGGTCAGTCCGTGGCTGGCCGCGTTCTCGCCGGGCAGGAACTGCAGCGGGAGGACACCCATGCCCACCAGGTTGGAGCGGTGGATGCGCTCGAAGCTCTCGACGATCACCGCCTTGACCCCCAGCAGCAGGGTCCCCTTGGCGGCCCAGTCGCGCGAGGAGCCGGTCCCGTATTCCTGACCAGCGATCACGATCAGCGGGGTGTCCTCTTCCTGGTAGCGCATGGCCGCGTCGTAGATGGACATCTGCTCGCCGTCCGGTAGGTGCTGTGTGACGCCGCCCTGGGTGCCCGGGGCCAGCAGGTTGCGCAGGCGCACGTTGGCGAAGGTCCCGCGCATCATCACCTCGTGGTTGCCGCGCCGCGAGCCGTAGGAATTGAAGTCCGCGGGCTTTACGCCCTTGGATTCCAGGTACTTCCCGGCGGGGCTGTCCTTGGCGATCGATCCGGCCGGGGAGATGTGGTCGGTGGTGACCGAGTCGCCCAGCAGGGCCAGCACGCGCGCACCCTGGATGTCGTGCCAGGGCATCGGGGTCATGCCCATGCCCTTGAAGTAGGGCGGATTGCGGACGTAGGTGGAGTCCTCCTGCCACTCGAAACGCTCGCCCTTGGGGGCCTCCAGGTTGCGCCAGCGCTCCTCGCCGGAGTAGAGATCCCCGTAGGCACTGGTAAAGCTGCCGGCGCCGACGTGGCTGGCGACGGCCTCGCGCACCTCGTCGGTGGTCGGCCAGATGTCCTTCAGGTAGACCGGCGCGCCCTCGGCGTTCTCGCCGATGGGATCGTTGTACAGGTCGATATTGCTGCGCCCGGCCAGGGCGTAGGCGACCACCAGGGGCGGCGAGGCGAGGAAGTTCATCTGCACCTCGGAATGGATGCGCCCCTCGAAGTTGCGGTTGCCGGAGAGCACCGAGCTGACGATCAGGTCGTCCTTGATGATGGCCTCGGAGATCGGCTCCGGCAGCGGGCCCGAGTTGCCGATGCAGGTGGTGCAGCCATAGCCGACCACGTGAAAGCCAAGGGCCTCCAGATCGGTCAGCAGGCCGGACTTCTCCAGGTAGTCGGTGACCACGCGCGAGCCGGGGGCCAGCGAGGTCTTCACCCAGGGCTTGACCTGCAGCCCCGCCTCGCGCGCCTTGCGCGCGACCAGGCCGGCACCCAGCATCACCGACGGGTTGGAGGTGTTGGTGCAGGAGGTGATCGCCGCGATCACGATGTCGCCGTGATCCAGCGTGAAGGTCTCGCCGTCCATCTCGATGGCGGTGTGATGGGGTTCCTCCGCCTGGTGTTCCACGCCCACGGCGGTATGCCCGCCCTCGGCCGCGAAGCGTTCGGCCTCGGCCGGTTCGTCGGCGCCGCTCTCGCGCTCCTTCAGCATGGTGTCCAGATGGCGGCTGATGGTGGCGCCGGCCTGGCTCAGCGGGATGCGGTCCTGCGGGCGCTTGGGCCCGGCGAGGCTGGGTTCGACCGTGGACAGGTCCAGCTCCAGCATGTCGCTGTAGCGGGCGATCGGGGCGCTGTCGTCACGCCACAGCCCCTGGGCCTTGGCATAGGCCTCGATGAATTCGATATGGCCGGCGTCACGCCCGGTCAGGCGCAGGTAGTTCAGGGTCTCGTCGTCGATCGGGAAGATGCCGCAGGTGGCGCCGTATTCCGGTGCCATGTTGGCAATGGTCGCGCGGTCGGCGAGGGGCAGATCGGCGAGGCCGTCGCCAAAGAACTCGACGAACTTCCCGACCACGCCCTTCTTGCGCAGCATCTCGACGATCACCAGCACCAGGTCGGTTGCGGTGGCGCCCTCGGCCAGCTTGCCGGTCAGGCGGAAGCCCACCACCTGCGGGATCAGCATGGAGATCGGCTGGCCGAGCATCGCGGCCTCGGCCTCGATGCCGCCCACGCCCCAGCCGAGTACGCCGAGGCCGTTGATCATGGTGGTGTGGGAATCGGTACCGACCAGGGTATCCGGGTAGGCCATGCAGCCCCCCTCGGCCTGGTCGTCCACGAACACCGTACGGGCCAGGTATTCGAGGTTCACCTGGTGGACGATGCCGGTGTCCGGTGGCACCACCTTGAAGGTATCAAAGGCCTGCTGGCCCCACTTGAGGAAGCTGTAGCGCTCGCGGTTGCGGGAGTATTCCAGCTCCGCGTTCAGGTTCATCGCGTTGGCGTTGCCGTGGGCATCCACCTGGACCGAGTGGTCGATCACCAGCTCCGCCGGCTGCAGCGGGGTGATCTTCTTCGGGTCGCCGCCGAGGGTCTCCATCGCGTCGCGCATCGCGGCGAGATCGACCACCGCCGGCACGCCGGTGAAGTCCTGCAACAGCACGCGGGCCGGTCGGAAGGCGATCTCCTGGGCCGGCTCGGCCTTCGGGTCCCAGTCCAGCAGGGCCTCGATGTCGGCACGCCGGACGGTGCGCTCGTCCTCGAAGCGCAGCAGGTTTTCCAGCAGCACCTTGAGGGCAAAGGGCAGATCCTTCGCGCGGGCGTCGTCGGTGATCGGCACGTAACGGCAGTCGAGGCCGCCAGCGGACAGGGTCTGGGTGTTCTTCGGGTCGGCGTGGCTCATGATGCGTCTTCCGCGTTCAGGTATTGAGTCGATTGAGGATGTGGTTCGCTTCGCGAATCAGCCGCTTGCGGCCAAAAAGCAGTTTCCAGCGCGATCCGCCGGCCTGGCGCCAGAGGACCGCGGCCCGGATTCCGGCCAGCAGCAACGCACGAATGCGCGCGGCGGTCTCCGGGTTGGAGAGGTTGTTCTGTTCCCCCTGCACGATGATGCGCGGGCCGAGTTCGGAGATGGTCTCCTTGTAGATCTCGGCGAGCCGCGCGATCACGCTCTCGTGGGTGATGTGAAAGTAGTCGATCTGGCGTTGCGCGCCCTGCAGACCGTCGGTCAGCGTCTGCAGCATATCGTCGCGTTTTTGCAGCTTGCGCTCGAGGAAGATCAAGCCGATCGCGTAGCGGGTGATCTCCATGTCCGGCGGCTTGCTGCCGTTTTGCAGCTGGCTCTCGATGCGTTCCAGGCCGCTCTTCAGGCTGACGGCTTCGCGGTAGACCGCCTCCGGTGTCTCGGCATCGAAGGCAAACAGGCTGCCGATCAGGACCTCGAACTCGTATTCGTCGCAGCTGCCGCGCCAGGCCAGATCCTTGACCAGGCTGGCGCACTGGAAGAGGGCGGCAAGCGCCAGCGTGCGGTTGTGATCGGAGCGGTCCAAGCCAGTTCATTCCTTGGTGGTCGGGGGCGGGGCGCCAGGGAGGGCTCACTATACCGGAAGTGACCCGGCGGACTCACTCAGGGAGACGCGGATTGAATGGCGCCTGCGTGGTGGTCCAGCGTGGTCCGGGTCGCGATCACCGCGCCGCCCAGGCAGACATCGCCGCGGTAGAAGGCGATGGACTGCCCGGGGGTGGCGGCGCGCTGCGGGCTGTCGAACACCACTGTGGCACCCGTCGGCGCAAGCGCCTCGATGCGGCAGTCCTGCAGGGGCTGGCGGTGGCGCAGGCGGGCCCGGAGCGGCTCGTCCGGGGCAGGCACGTCGTGGATCCAGTGGACCGGCTCGGTGACAAGCGTCGGGCTCATCAGTCGCGGATGCTGCGGCTCCTGGGCGACGACCAGGGCGTTGTGCTCGAGATCCTTGTCGACCACATACCACGGGGCCTCGGCGAAACCGTCGACCCCGCCAATGCCGAGACCCTGGCGCTGGCCGAGGGTGTAGAACATCAGGCCCTGGTGGCGGCCGACGACCTGACCCTCCGGGGTGCGCATCTCGCCCTCGGCGGCGTTCAGGTACTGCGCGAGAAAGTCGCGGAAGCGCCGCTCGCCAATAAAGCAGATCCCCGTGGAGTCCTTGCGGGCGTGGTTCGGCAGACCCAGTTCGCGGGCCCGCTCCCGGACCTGGTCCTTCGGGACATCCCCCAGCGGGAACAGGGCCGGGCGTAACTGCTCCTGAGTCAGGGTATGCAGGAAGTAGGTCTGGTCCTTGTTCGAGTCGGCCGCCATGCACAGCTCGCTGAAGTCCGCATGATGGCGGACCCGCGCGTAGTGACCGGTGGCGATCCAGCGGGCGCCCAGCTCGCGCGCGTGGTCGAGGAAGGAACGGAACTTGATCTCGCGGTTGCAGAGGATGTCCGGGTTGGGGGTGCGCCCGGCCTCGTATTCGTGGAGGAACTGGGCGAACACCCGCTGGCGGTAGTCCTCGGCGAAGTTCGCCTTGTGCAGGGGGATCTCGAGACAATCCGCGACCTCGCGGGCCATCGCGTAGTCGGCCTCGGCGGCGCAGTATTCGGCGTCGTCGTCATCCTCCCAGTTCTTCATGAACAGGCCTTCGACGCGATAGCCGGCCTCCAGCAGGCGGCTGGCGGCGACGGCGGAGTCGACGCCTCCGGAGAGGCCGATGATGACGCGCTCGCCGCCGCTCATGGCGCGACCGCCCGAACCAGCCCGCCGACCGCCGCGAGCGGGAGGCGCGGGCCAGCCTGGTAGCGATGGATGCTGCGCATCACCAGGGGGCTGCGCAGGGGCCAGTCGCGTTCGGCCGCCTCGGGTGTCAGCCAGTGCAGGGCATGGATCGCCGGGTCTCGCGGGCCGGGCGAAGGCAGGGGCGTGGTCGAGCCACAGAAGCTGGTGCGCAGGATGACGGCGCCGCTGGCCAGTTCCAGGAGATCGCAGCCGAGGGTGGCCTCGGGGGTGAACGCGAGGGAGGTCTCCTCGCGGACCTCGCGCACGACCGCCTCGATGAGGTCTTCGCGGGCATCCAGGTGCCCGGCCGGCTGGTTCAGGACCCGGCGCCCGCCGTCGGTCTCCTCGACGAACAGGAACCGGCCTTCGTGCTCGATCACGGCGGCCACGGTGATGTGACAGGGGAGGCGTTCGGTCATGCGGCGGATGATAACGCAGGCAGTGGCGCACACGACCATGACGGATGGTCGATTTCAGTCTCGCCAGCCCCCCGGAAACGGCGGTTCGGCATGTATAATCGAGGCATATCCGATTGACCGATCCATTGATCTCGATTTCCGTACAAGGAGTTGGCATGGCCTATCAGCACATTCAGGTCCCGGAGAAGGGCGAACGCATCACCGTCGACGAGCAGGGGAAGCTGCAGGTGCCGGATCATCCGGTGATTCCCTATATCGAGGGTGACGGCATCGGGGTCGATATCACCCCGGTGATGCGCCGGGTGACCGATGCGGCCGTGGAGAAGGCCTACGGCGGAAAGAAGGCGATCGAGTGGATGGAGGTCTATGCCGGCGAGAAGGCGACCAGGGTCTACGACGATGATTCGGGCCTTCCGGACGAGACCCTGGAGGCGGTGAAGGATTACCGCGTGTCCATCAAGGGCCCGCTGACCACGCCGGTCGGTGGCGGCTTCCGCTCCCTGAACGTGGCGCTGCGCCAGAAGCTGGATCTGTACGTGTGCCTGCGTCCGGTGCGCTACTACGACGGCACCCCGAGCCCGCTGAAGGCGCCGGAGAAGACCGACATGGTGATCTTCCGCGAGAACTCGGAGGACATCTACGCCGGTATCGAGTTCGAGTCCGGCACGCCTGAGGCGAAGAAGGTCATCGACTTCCTGCAAAACGAGATGGGTGTGACCCAGATCCGCTTCCCGGATACCGCCGGCATCGGCGTGAAGCCGGTTTCCAGCGAGGGCACCAAGCGCCTGATGCGCAAGGCGATCGAGTACGCGATCGACAACGACCGCCCGTCGGTGACGCTGGTGCACAAGGGCAACATCATGAAATTCACCGAGGGCTCCTTCAAGGCCTGGGGCTACGAGCTGGCCCGCGAGGAGTTCGGTGCGAAGGACCTGGACGGTGGCCCGTGGCAGACCTTCAAGAACCCGAAGACCGGCCGCGACATCGTGATCAAGGACGTGATCGCGGATGCCTTCCTGCAGCAGATCCTGCTGCGCCCGGAGGACTACTCGGTGATCGCCACGCTGAACCTGAACGGTGACTACATCTCGGATGCGCTCGCCGCCCAGGTGGGTGGCATCGGCATCGCCCCGGGTGCGAACCTGTCGGACACCACCGCGATGTTCGAGGCCACCCACGGCACGGCGCCGAAGTATGCCGGCCAGGACAAGGTGAACCCCGGCTCGCTGATCCTGTCTGCGGAGATGATGCTGCGGCATCTGGGCTGGCCAGAGGCGGCGGATCTGGTCGTGAAGGGCATGGGCGGCGCGATCAGCGCCGGCGAGGTGACCTACGACTTCGCGCGGCTGATGGATAACGTCGAGCCGATTGCCTGCTCGGCTTTTGGCGAGGCGATGATCAAGCACATGTGACGGGACGGGTCGGTGGTCGGAGTGTCCGTAAGGGCACTTGGCCTCGGCCCGGAACCATTCGAGGATGGAGACGACCCAAACGAGTAACCGCTGAAGGCGCGAGTTCGACCGATGAGTGATGACAAGCCCCAAAACCCCGATCGAGACGACTCGGTAACGGTCGAAGAATCGAGGCCGGAGCTCAAGCCACCGCGACAGTACAAGGTGGTCCTGCTCAACGACGATTTCACGCCCATGGAGTTCGTGATCGAGGTACTGGAGACCTTCTTCAGCATGGATCGCGAAAAGGCCACCCGGGTGATGCTGCACGTGCACACGCGCGGCAAGGGAGTATGCGGCATCTTTACCCGGGATGTGGCCGAGACCAAGGTGGCGCAGGTGAACGACTACGCCCGCAGCCATCAGCACCCACTGCTTTGCTCGATGGAGGAGGCCTGACTCCCATGCTCGACAAGGAACTCGAATTCAGCCTGAACATGGTCTTCAAGGAGGCCCGCGAAAAACGTCACGAGTTCGTGACCGTTGAGCATCTGCTGATGGCGCTGGCGCAGAATCCCAGCGCGGCCACGGTGCTGCGGGCCTGCGGGGGCGATCTCGATCGCATCCGCGACGAGCTGGAGGCCTATATCGACGAGAACACGCCGCGCATCCCGCCGAACGATTCGCGCGAGACGCAGCCGACGCTGGGCTTCCAGCGCGTGCTGCAGCGGGCCGTGTTTCATGTGCAGTCCAGCGGACGCAAGGAGGTCTCCGGCGCCAACGTCCTGGTGGCCCTGTTCGGCGAACAGGACAGCCAGGCGCTGTACGTGCTGGGGCAGCAGAACATCTCGCGCCTGGATGTCGTCAACTTCATCTCGCACGGGATCTCCAAGGTGGGTGAGGACGAACTCGGGGCGCAGCCGAACCCGAACGAGTCCCAGGCCGAGCCGGTGGAGGGCGAGCGCGAGGAAAAGACCAACGCGCTGCAGCTCTATGCCACCAACCTCAACGACAAGGCGCGCAAGGACGAGATCGACCCGCTGATCGGGCGCGATCACGAGATCGAACGCACCATCCAGATCCTCTGCCGCCGGCGGAAGAACAACCCGTTGCTGGTCGGTGAGGCCGGGGTCGGCAAGACCGCCATTGCCGAGGGTCTGGCGCGGCGCATCGTCGACGAGCAGGTGCCCGAGGCGATCGAATCCGCGACCGTCTATGCCCTGGACCTGGGGGCGCTGGTCGCGGGGACCAAATACCGCGGCGACTTCGAGAAGCGCCTGAAGGGCGTTCTGGCCCAGCTCAAGAAGGAGCCGGGGGCGGTGCTGTTCATCGACGAGATTCACACCATCATCGGGGCCGGCGCGGCCTCCGGCGGGGTGATGGATGCCTCCAACCTGATCAAGCCGATGCTCGCCTCGGGCGAGCTGAAGTGCATCGGTTCCACGACCTACCAGGAATACCGCGGCATCTTCGAGAAGGATCGCGCCCTGGCGCGGCGTTTCCAGAAGATCGAGGTGCCCGAGCCGACGGTCGACGAGACCGAGCAGATCCTGCGCGGTCTGAAATCCCGCTTCGAGCTGCACCACAACGTACGGTTTACCAAGCCGGCGCTGCGGGCGGCGGCGGAGCTGGCCGACCGTTACATCACCGACCGCTTCCTGCCGGACAAGGCGATCGACCTGATCGACGAGGCCGGGGCCAGCCGCCAGCTGCAGCCGGCCAGCCAGCGCAAGAAGACCATCGGTGTGCAGGATATCGAGAGTATCGTGGCGAAGATCGCGCGCATCCCGCCGAAGTCGGTTTCCAGCTCCGACAAGGAGACCCTGCGCAACCTCGACCGCAACCTGAAGATGACCGTGTTTGGCCAGGACGAGGCGATCGGCACCCTGGCGACAGCCATCAAGATGGCACGCTCCGGTCTGGGCGACATGGACAAGCCGATCGGCTCGTTCCTGTTTGCCGGGCCGACGGGGGTCGGCAAGACCGAGGTCACCCGTCAGCTGGCGCAGCAGATGGGCATCCACCTGGCGCGGTTCGACATGTCCGAGTATATGGAGCGCCACACGGTCTCCCGCCTGATCGGGGCACCGCCCGGCTATGTGGGGTATGACGAGGGCGGGCTGCTCACTGACGCCATCCTGAAGCATCCGCATTCCGTGCTGCTGCTGGACGAGATCGAGAAGGCTCACCCGGACGTCTTCAATGTGCTCCTGCAGGTCATGGACCACGGCACGCTGACGGATGCCAACGGACGCGAGGTGGACTTCCGCAATGTGATCCTGGTGATGACCACCAACGCCGGTGCCGAGCAGGCCAGCCGCCCGTCGGTGGGCTTTACCCAGCAGGACCACTCCAGCGATGCGATGGAGGCGATCAAGCGGACCTTTACGCCGGAGTTCCGCAACCGGCTGGATGCGACCATCCAGTTCGGGCCGCTGGACGAGGCGACCATCCTCAATGTGGTCGACAAGTTCCTGACTCAGCTGCAGGCCCAGCTCGACGAGAAGAAGGTCCACCTGACGGTGGAGCCGGACGCCCGGGCCTGGCTGGCCGAGCATGGCTACGACGTCAAGATGGGTGCGCGACCGATGGCCCGCACCCTGCAGGAGCACATCAAGAAGCCGCTGGCCGACGAGCTGCTGTTCGGCCGTCTGGCGCACGGCGGCGAGGTGGTGGTCCGACTGGGCGAGTCCGGGCTGGAGCTGGATATCCAGGAGACGGCCGTGTCGTCCTGATGCGGCGTGCTGGCATAACCGGGCCCGCGCAAGGGCCCGCAAATGAAGAAGCCCCGGTCCTGCCGGGGCTTCTTCGTTGGAGAGGCGAACTTACTTGTTGCGGTAGACGATGCGACCCTTGGTCAGGTCATAGGGCGTCATCTGCACGATCACCTTGTCGCCGCGCAGGATCCGGATGTAATGCTTGCGCATCTTGCCGGAGATGTGCGCCGTGATCGTGTGCCCATTTTCGAGCTCCACCCGGAAGGTGGTGTTCGGGAGCGTCTCGACGACGGTACCCTCCAGCTCGATTTCGTCTTCCTTCGCCATACAGTTCCTCTCGTATTGAATCAAGGTGGCGACATTATCCGGATGCACCAGCGGAACACAAGTCATGGCGCGCCTCGCAGGGCCGGTCCACGGCGTGGATCGACGGGGCGAGGGCCGCGGCGCGCGTGTGGAACGAGCCGGCCGCAGCGTTTGCCGCGATTTCCCTGACCGCCTACACTACGCGCGCTTTCACGCGCGAGACCATTGCGAATGACAACTTCTTGGGCAGCCGTTTTTCCCGGCCAGGGGTCCCAGTCCACCGGCATGCTGGCCGATCTGGGCGACGACCATGCCATTGTCCGTGACACCTTTCAGGAGGCGTCGGACTGCCTCGACGCCGATCTCTGGAGCCTGTGCCAACACGGCCCGGTCGAGCAGCTGAACCAGACCGAATGGACCCAGCCGGTGATGCTGGCCGCGGGGGTTGCCGCCTGGCGACTGCTGAGCGAGCAGACCACCGCGCGCCCGCAGGCGGTTGCCGGTCACAGTCTCGGCGAGTACAGCGCCCTGGTGGCCGCGGGCGTGCTGCGCTTCCCCGATGCGGTACGGCTGGTCGCGGAACGCGCCCGGGCGATGCAGGCGGCGGTCCCGGAAGGCGAGGGCGCGATGGCCGCGATCCTCGGGCTCGACGATGCCGCGGTGCAGGCCCTTTGCAGCGAGCATGCGGGTGGCGAGGTGCTGGAGGCGGTCAATCTGAACGCCCCGGGCCAGGTGGTCATCGCGGGTAATGCCGCGGCGGTGGACCGTGCGGTGGGGGCGGCGAAGGACGCCGGCGCCAAGCGCGCCCTGAAGCTTCCGGTCTCGGTTCCCTCGCACTGCGCCCTGATGCAGCCGGCGGCCGAGCGCCTGCAGGCCGCGCTGGACAGCACCCGCTTCAGCTCGCCGAGCATCCCGGTCTGGCAGAATGTGACGGCCGCGCCGGCGGATTCGGCGGAGACCATCAAGGACAACCTGGCCGCGCAGCTGTACCGGCCCGTGCGCTGGGTCGAGACCATTCGCGGTCTGCGCGAGCAGGGCGTGGCGGTGCAGGTCGAGTGCGGGCCCGGGCGCGTGCTGACCGGACTGGCCAAGCGCATCGACCGCGATCTGGAATTGTTCGATGTCGCCGATCGCGACACGCTGAACGCCACCCTGGAACGCCTGGGGTCGGACGCATCCTGAGCGCGCTCGCGCCGCCGCGGTTCGCGACTCCCTCTCACATGAAGCAAAGGCACAACCATGTCTGACAGCAAACGTGTAGCCCTGGTAACCGGCGCCAGCCGCGGCATTGGCGCCGCCATCGCCCGGCGTCTGGCCGAGCAGGGCCTGCAGGTGGTAGGCACCGCCACCAGTGACGCCGGCGCCGAGCGGATCACCGAGGCCCTGAAGGAATGGGGCGGCCGCGGCATCGCCATGGACGTCACCGACGCCGATTCCGTCGCCGCCGGCCTGCAGGCGATCCAGGCGCAGGAAGGCCCGATCGAGGTGCTGGTGAACAACGCCGGCATTACCCGCGACAACCTTTTCATGCGCATGAAGGACGAGGAGTGGGATGCGATCATCGACACCAACCTCTCCGCCGCCGTGCGCCTGACCCAGCGCCTGCTGAAGGGCATGATGAAGCTGCGCCGCGGCCGTATCATCCTGATCGGGTCGGTGGTCGGCTCCACCGGCAACGCGGGACAGACCAACTATGCGGCGGCCAAGGCGGGCCTGGCCGGGTTTGCCCGGTCGCTGGCGCGCGAGGTCGGCAGCCGCAGTATCACGGTGAACACGGTCGCCCCCGGGTTCATCGATACGGACATGACCCGCGAGCTGGGCGATGACACGAAAGCGGCCCTGCTGGGCCAGATCCCGCTGGGGCGCCTCGGCGCGCCGGAGGAGATCGCCGCGGCGGTGGGTTTCCTCGCGTCAGAGGAGGCCGGTTACATCACCGGCGAGACCCTGCACGTGAACGGCGGGATGTTCATGCATTGATCACGGCGGGCAGGCCGCGTGCCGCCCGCATGGCTCGCTGCACGGATCGCTAGATCGCGGCGGGGCTTTTCTCTAGAATGGCGGACCTTTCAACGAAGCCGCCTCACACCGAAGGGGATTTCTGAACCATGAGTAGCATTGAAGAACGCGTCAAGAAGATCGTTGTCGAGCAACTGGGAGTCAAGGAAGAGGACGTGACCAACGCCGCCGCTTTCGTTGACGACCTGGGTGCGGACTCGCTGGACACGGTGGAACTGGTGATGGCGCTCGAAGAAGAATTCGAGACCGAGATCCCCGACGAGCAGGCGGAAAAGATCACCACCGTGCAGCAGGCGATCGACTATATCAACGAGCACATGAAGGACTGATCCGACGCCTCCGGGCGCCGGTCAGGACGACGCGAACGGGCCTTCCTGCGCGCAGGGCGGCCCTTCGTCGTTTCGCTGAACGCGTATTTCAGTCTTTCGAGGAGAACATCATTGGCTAAGCGACGTGTCGTGATTACCGGACTGGGGATCGTGTCCCCGGTCGGATCCACTATCGACAAGGCCTGGAGCAACATCAAGGCCGGCAAGAGCGGCATTTCCCCCATCGATGTCTTCGATGCCTCGGACATGCCGGTGAAGATCTCCGGCGCCGTTCGGGATTTCGAGGCCAATGATTACGTCCCGACGAAAGATCAGAAAAAGATGGACACCTTCGTCCTCTACGGGCTGGCCGCGGGGCTGCAGGCCCTGGACGACTCCGGACTGGAGGTGACCGAGGAGAACGCCGAACGCATCGGGGTCGCGATCGGCTCCGGCATCGGCGGTCTGCCGTATATCGAACGTTCCTACGGGGCGTACCTGAAGGGCGGGGCGCGCAAGATCTCGCCATTCTTCGTGCCCAGTGCGATCATCAACATGGTGGCTGGCAATCTGTCCATCATGCGCAACCTGCAGGGCCCGAACATCTCCATCGTCTCGGCCTGTGCCACCGGCACCCACAACATCGGCGACGCGGCGCGCATGATCGCCTACGGCGACGCCGATGCGATGGTGGCCGGCGGGGCCGAGATGGCGACCACGCCGCTGGGCATCGGCGGCTTTGCCGCGGCTCGCGCGCTGTCCACCCGCAACGACGATCCGGAACGCGCTTCCCGCCCCTGGGACCAGGATCGTGACGGCTTCGTGCTCAGCGATGGTGCTGGCGTGATGATGCTGGAAGAGTACGAGCATGCGAAGGCTCGCGGGGCGAACATCTACTGCGAGGTCGCGGGGTTCGCCTGGAACGCGGATGCCCACCACATGACGCAGCCCATCCAGGATGGCTCCGGCGCCGCCAAGTGCATGCACCGGGCGCTGAAGGATGCCGGCGTGAATCCGGAAGAGGTCGGGTATATCAACGCGCACGGGACCTCGACGCCGGCGGGCGACCTGGCGGAGACCCAGGGGCTGAAGAAGGCCTTCGGCGACCATGCCTACAAGCTTCTGGTGAACTCCACCAAGTCGATGACCGGCCACCTGCTGGGGGCCGCCGGCGGGATCGAGGGCGTTTTCACGGCGCTGGCCCTGCGCGATCAGGTGTCGCCGCCGACCATCAACCTGGAAAACCCGAGCGAAGGCTGCGATCTGGACTATGTGGCCAACGAAGCGCGCGAGATGAGCACCAAGGTCGGCCTGTCCAACTCCTTCGGGTTCGGCGGCACCAACGGCACGCTGGTGTTCCGCAGCATCTGACGCTGCGGCGCCGCCATGGCGGTCCATCCACTGGCCGCCGGGGTCGATTTCGCGGCCCTGGCGCGGCGATTCCCCGAACGCTACCCGCACCTGCTGGAGTCGGCCCTCATCGGGCAGGCCCCGGCACGCTTTTCCATCCTGTTTGCCTTTCCCGGTCGAACCCTTTCGACCGCGGCGGGCGAGGATATCCTGCAGGCGCTGGACCAGGACCTGTCCGCGGTACCGGAGCTGGCCCCGGACGACACGTCCCATGCCCATCTCCCGTTCCTCGGAGGGTGGTTCCTCTACGCGGGATACGAGCTGTCCTGGGGCCTGGAGCCGGCGCTGGGTGAATGCCGGTCCGATCCCTGGCTGCCGGATGCGCTACTGACCTATTTTCCCGCGGCCCTGATCCGTGATCACCACGCGGGCCGGACATGGTTCGTGGACGAAACGGACGATGCCGAGCGCCGGGCGCAGGTCGAGCGGGACCTGGAGGCGGTGCGGGAGGATGCGGACGCGGCGTGCAGCCCGTTGCCCGATCTTTCGTTGCAGGAGGAGGATCCGGCCCGGTACCGCGAGGCGGTACTTCGCGGCCTCGAGTACATTCGGGCCGGCGATACCTTCCAGGTCAATCTGTCGCGGGAATGGCAGGCCACGGCGGCCGCACCGCTGGATCCGGCGGTGCTGTATATGCGCCTGCGTCAGGCGAATGCGGCCCCGTTCGCCGCCTGGCTGCAGTTGCCGGGGGCCCACGTGATCAGCTCCTCGCCGGAACGCCTGGTGTCGGTAGAGCGGGGCGAAATCGAGACCCGGCCGATCGCGGGGACCCGCAGACGGGATGCGGACGCCGATAAGGATCGGCGTCTTTTCAGTGAGTTGAACTTTAATCTTAAAGAGCGGGCCGAACATGTGATGCTGGTGGACCTGGAACGCAACGATGTCGGGCGGGTGGCCGAGATTGGCAGCGTGCGGGTCGCGGAGCTGATGACCATCGAGAGCTATCGCCGGGTGCACCACATTGTCTCGAGCATCGTCGGGCGCCTGCTCCCCGGGACCACGGCCGCTGATGTCCTGCGGGCGGTCTTCCCCGGCGGCACCATCACCGGGTGCCCGAAGATTCGCAGCATGCAGATCATCCAGGAACTGGAGCAGTACGCGCCGCGTGGCGCCTATACCGGCGCCTGTGGCTACGTGAGCCGGCACGGGCGCATGGATACCAACATCCTGATCCGTACGCTCGTTGCGCACGGGAACGAGCTGCGCTTCCGCGCCGGTGCCGGCATCGTGGCTGACTCGGACCCGGAGCGCGAGCTGGAGGAGACCCGGCACAAGGCAAGGGGTCTTCTGGAGGCGCTGGGCGTGCACAACGAGGCGCTTTCGTGATCCTGGTGAACGGGGAACCGGACGAGAACGTCTCGGCGGGTGATCGCGGGCTGCTGCTCGGGGATGGCCTGTTCGAGACCCTGCGCGTGCGGTCGGGCCAGCCGCAATTGTGGGCGTACCACCGGGCTCGGCTGTGGCGGGGCCTGCGCCAGCTGGGCTTCCCGGAGCCCGAGGAAGGGCAGATTCTCGAGGAAGTGGCCCGGGTGGCGCATGGGCCCGAATGCCTGGTGCGGGTGACGATTACGCGTGGCGGAGGGCCCCGAGGGTACGCGCCACCCGCCCATCCGGCACCCACGCGGATTGTCGGTGCCGGGCCCGCGCTGGACGCCACGCCACCCGGCGACCGGAGCCCCCTGGTTCTGGGCTGGTCGGCCGTCCCCGTTGGGGTGAACCCGGCGCTCGCGGGGCTCAAGCACACCAGCCGCCTGGAACAGGTGATGGTACGCAGCCACTGGGAAACTGGCTGGGAGGAAGCGATCGTTTGCGATGCACTGGGGCGGGTGATCAGCGCCACCCAGGGCAATCTCTGGGTGCGCGAGGGGCAGCGGCTGCTGACGCCCCCGCTCGACCAGGCCGGGATTGCCGGGACCCGGCGGGCCTGGATCCTCGATCATGCGGCAGGGTTTGGATTCTCCGTGGTCGAGGAATATCCGGAGACCGAACGGATCAGGAAGGCCGACGGTATCTACATAACGAATGCACGTCTCGGGATGACCCCGGCGGTGCTGGCTGAAGCGGACAATCCGGGGCGCGCGTGGCAGGATGATCCGCTCTACCGCATGGGAATCGCGTTGCATGAAGCGCATTAGTCTCGCCGTCCTGGCCCTGGTGGTCGTGCTTGCCCTGGGCACCGCCTGGTGGTTGGGCGAACACTACCGGGCACAACTGGACACGCCCCTGGCGCTGGACGCCTCGGACCGCTACCAGCTTGAATCCGGTCAGGGGCTGCGCTCGGTCAGCCGCTCGTTTGCCGAGCGCGGCTGGATCGAGTCCGCCTGGGTGGCGGAGGTCTACGGGCGGCGCCAGGGGCTTGCGCCGCGGCTACAGGCCGGCGAGTACGCAGTGACCCCGGGGATGACGCCGCGCGATCTGCTGCACGCGATGGCCCGGGGCGAGGTCATCCAGCATCGCCTGACCTTTCCCGAGGGCTGGACCATCCGCCAGGCACTGAGCGCGCTGCGCGAACATCCGGAGCTGGTCGGTCCGCCGGAGTCGGTCGGGGTTCACAACCTCCTCGAGACCCTGGGCTTGTCGGACCTGGATCATCCGGAAGGCTGGTTTCTTCCGGATACCTATTTCTTCGGCTCCGGCACCGAGGCCCTGACGGTGCTGGAGCGCGCCCATCAGGCCATGCGCCTGCACCTGGAGCGGGCCTGGGAAGGCCGTATCGAGGACCACCCGGTGGATTCCCCCTATGAGCTGCTGATCCTGGCCTCGATCATCGAGCGCGAGACCGGGCGTGGGGACGAGCGGGACCGGGTAGCGGGCGTATTCGTGAATCGGCTGAAGCGCGGCATGCGACTGCAGACCGACCCGACCCTGCTGTACGTGCAGGAACCGGGCGTGCAGCGGCTGACGCGTGCCGAGCTGGATCGTGACCACCCCTACAACACCTACACGCGCGCGGGGTTGCCCCCGACGCCGATCGCGCTGCCGGGGCGGGCCGCCCTGGAGGCCGCCGCGCGGCCGGCGGATACCGACGACCTGTTCTTTGTTTCGCGCGGCGATGGCAGCCATCATTTCTCCCAGACCTATCGCGAACACCGCGAGGCCGTGATCCGCTACCAGCTGGGCGGGGACGGCAGCCGCTACGGCATCCGCAACCGCTAACGGGAGCCCCTGCGCATGGATCGCTCACCCCATCCTGGTCGTTTCCTGGTGCTTGAGGGCATCGAAGGCTCGGGCAAGACCACCCAGATCGAGCGGCTGGAGGCTCGATTGCGCGCCGCCGGCCACAGCCTGCGCGTCACGCGCGAGCCGGGCGGAACCGCGCTGGGCGAGCGCCTGCGCGGGTTGCTGCTGGATCCGGATCTGCCCGGGATGTGCCCGGAGGCGGAATTGTTGCTGATGTTCGCGGCGCGGGCCCAGCATCTGGCCGAGATCATCCGGCCAGCCCTGGACGCGGGCGACTGGGTGCTCAGCGACCGCTTTACCGACGCCTCCTTCGCTTACCAGGGCGCGGGGAGGGGCCTGGGCGACCACCGAGTGGCCCGTTTGGAAGACTGGTTGCAGGGCGAGCTGCGGCCGGATCTGGTGATCCTGCTGGATATTGCCCCCGAGACCGGACTGGAACGGGCGGTGCAGCGGGGGCGCCGTGACCGGATCGAGCGAGAGGCGCTGGACTTCTTCGAGCGCGCGCGCGAGGCGTATCGCCAGCGCGCGGCAAAGGCCCCCAACCGATACCTGGTGGTCGATGGAGCGGCGGATCCGGACACCGTGGCCGAGCGGATCCTGGCGGGCGTGCGGGAGCGCCTGCCGCTGCACGCGCTGGGGGGCGGCTGAAGGATGGAGGGAACCGACACCCGGGAGGCGCTGCCACCCTGGCTGCAGGCGCCGTGGAGCGGACTGGTCCGGCGCGGACGTGACGGCCGCCTGCCCACCGGTCTGCTGATCCACGGCGCGACCGGGGTGGGCAAGGCCCTGCTGACCACCGCACTGGTTCAGGCACTGTTGTGCCAGCGCGCCAGCGGCGAGGAAGCGGCCTGCGGCGAGTGTAACGCCTGCCGCAGCTTCAGTACCGGTGTGCACCCGGAGGTGATGGCCCTGGAACCGGAGGAGGCCGGGAAGGAGATCCTGATCGCCGCGGCCCGCGAGGCGATCGACTTCCTGTCGCTGTCCGGGTCGGGGGATCTGCGCTCCGTGATCATCCGCCCGGCCGACGCCCTGAACGCGAATGCCGCAAATGCCTTGCTCAAGACCCTGGAAGAACCACCGACCGGGGCGATGCTGATCCTCGAGGCGGCGCAGCCCGCGCGCCTGCCGGCGACGATCCGCAGCCGCTGTCAGACCATCGAGATCGCCAATCCGGCCCCGGCGGACGCGACGACCTGGCTGCGCGGGTTCTCGGATGACCCGGCAGCGGTGGACGAGGCCTACGCGGCCAGCCTCGGGCGACCGCTGGCCGCCCGCGAGATCCTGACCGACCCCGAACGCATGGGCCGCTGGGAACAGGACCGCGAAGCCCTGACCGCGTTGTTGCGTGGTGCCAGCGTGCACGTGATGGCCGCCACCCTGCAGCGCAGCCTGCCGGAATCCCTGATCCCGCGTATCCAGGCCCTGCTGGTGTCGGCCCAGCGTCTGGCGGTCAACGGCGAGCCGGATGCCTTTGGCCGGCAATTCCCGCGCGATCTTCTGGAGGGCTTTGCCCGGCGTGCCGGCGCGCGACGCCTGGCCGAGCTGTCCGCGCGGGCGCTGGTCTGGCAACGCCAGGCGAGCCGTCAGCTGAACCCGCAGCTGCGCATGGAGGATATCGCCCTGAATTTCCAGGCGAAGTAGCTGCATAACTCACGCCGCGAGCGGCTACGGGGTGGCGCGCGATCGCATCGATGGGCGATACTCCTTGGCCCAGCACGTAATCAGGTCACACGGGAGGGTCTATGGCCGGGCAGGGCATGCTCACCTTGGCAATCAAGGAAAAACCCGCGCTGTATGCGGCGTACATGCCGTTCGTGACCAATGGCGGGCTGTTCATCCCGACCGACAAGGCCTACAAGCTCGGGGATCAAGTCTTCCTGCTGCTGTCACTGCTGGAGGATTCGGACCGCCTGCCGACGCCCTGCACGGTAGTCTGGATCACCCCGCCACGGGCGCAGGGCAACCGCCTGCGCGGCATCGGCGTGCAGTTCAACAAGTCCGACAAGGGCGTGACCCACCGCCGTATCGAGGAGCACCTGGGCGGTATGCTGAACTCGGACCGCAAGACCCACACGTTCTAGCCGCCGGGCAAAGGCCAGGGTGTTCGGGCGGGCTTGCCGTTCGAGACCGTCACCCGCCGCAGCTCGCCGCGTCCGGGTCCCCTTGTCGACCCGCATCCGCCACCCTCAGCGTACGCCTGCAGCCGCGTTCTCGCGGATGGCCTCGGCCAGGCACTCCAGCGCGCGGTCGATCTGCTCCCGCGTCAGATAGAAGTGGGGTGCAAAGCGGATCCCGCCGCCGCGCAGGGCACACAGCACCCCGTACCCCTGAAGCCGGGCATACAGCGCATCCAGATCGTCCACCGGTGGCCGGAAGGTGAGGATGCCGGCGCGCCGGCCGCGCGGTGTCAGGATGCGGCATCCCTGGCTGCGCAATCCGTCCTCCAGGTGCAGCCAGTGCTCGCGGATTTCGTGGTCGATGGTCTCGAGCCCGGTCTCCAGCAGCAGCGACAGGCTGGCGTGCAGGGCGTGAATCCCCAGCATATTCGGGCTGCCCGGCTCAAACCGCCGGGCGCTGGTGGCTGGTTCGATGCCGGGGTTGGAGAAGTCACCGGCATGCGCCAGCATGTTCCAGCCGTATTCCTGCAGCGTCAGCTGCTCGCGCGCCTCCGGGTTCACGTAGAACACCCCGATCCCCTCCGGCGCCAGCATCCACTTGTGCGCATCCGCCATCACGAAATCGGCATGACAACCGGGCGCATCAAAGGGCAGGGCGCCCAGGTGCTGGATCGCGTCGACGCAGAACAGGATGCTGCGCGCGCGCAGTTCAGCGCCCAGCGCCTGGATGTCGATGCGCATCCCGGAGTCGTAGCGTACCGCGCTGGTGGCGACCAGGCGCGTATGCCCGTCGCAGGCGGCCAGAAGATCGCGTTCCGGCTCCGGACCAACCGGCACCTCGCGGGCCTCGATGCCGAAGCGCTCGGCCGCGGCCAGCCAGACCACGCGGTTGGACGGAAACTCGTGGGCCGGGAACACGACGTTGTCGCCCGGGCACCAGTCGAGGCCGAAGGCCACCATCGACAGCGCCTCCGAGGTGTTCTTGACGAAGGCGATATCCTCGGCCGACGGGGCGCCGATCAGCGTGCGGGCGAGCGCCCGGGTTGCATCGACATGCCGCAGCCACTGGAGGTAGTCGCGCGAACCATGGACGACGTTCGTATGGGCGAACTGGCAGACCGCCTCCTCGGTGCGTCGCGGCCATGGGCCGACGGCGGCATGGTTGAGATGGATAATCCCTTCCTGCGGAAATTCCGGGTGCATGCGATCCTCCTGGGCCGGGCCCGAAGGGTAACCCAGTCGGGCGGCCCGTAGAACACCGTTTGCGCGCCAGAGCCGCCGTGACCGGTGCCGCGTGTCAGGCGCTTGTTGTGATTCCCCGGGCAAGTTGTTAATTTGCCGGCACCCTGAATACCCCGGGTCTGCGCCTCAATCCATGTCATCGGGTTTGGTGAACGGACCCTCGCAGCGGCCGCATGGCCTCGTCCACCGCGCCTTCCGGCCTCCCGCAGGCGCTGCGCCGTTTTGCACCTTGCCAGTACAGGAGGGACGGATGAATTCCGTTGTCCAGTTCTATCGGGACCCCGAGCTCGGGGCCGTCGAGTCGCGCGAATTCCGGGTCTTCAATGACCGTTCGCTCGATCGTATTCCGGCGGTCGCGGCGCTGCCGGAGGCCATGCGGTTCGAAATGCGCGTGGTCGCCAGCGTGCTGCCGTTCCGGGTCAACGACTACGTGATCGAGGAACTGATCGACTGGGATCGCGTCCCCGACGACCCGATGTTCCAGCTGACCTTCCCGCAGCGGGAGATGCTGGAACCGGGGGCCTTCGAGCGTATGGCCGATCTCCACCGAAAGGGTGCATCACGTGGCGAGATCCAGGCCCTGGCGCGTGAACTGCGCGAGGACCTGAACCCGCATCCCGCCGGCCAGCTGGAACTCAACCGGCCCAGCGAGGAAGCCGGCGAGGTGATCAACGGGCTGCAGCACAAGTACCGCGAGACGGTCCTGTTCTTCCCCGGACAGGGGCAGACCTGCCACAGCTATTGCACCTTCTGCTTTCGCTGGGCCCAGTTTGTCGGAGACAAGGAACTGCGGATCGCCAGTACCGATGCCGGATTGCTGCACGACTACCTGCGCAGCCACACGGAGATCAGCGACCTGCTGATGACGGGCGGCGACCCGCTGGTGATGAAAACCAAGCACCTGAAGGCCTACCTGGAGGGATTGCTGGAGCCGGATCTGGCCCATGTCCAGACCGTCCGTATCGGCACCAAGGCCCTGACGTTCTGGCCCTATCGCTTTGTCACGGACAGTGACGCGGACGAGCTCCTGCACCTCCTGGAGCGACTCGCGGAGGCGGGGAAACATGTGGCGCTGATGGCCCATTACAACCATCCCCACGAGCTGCGTACCCCGATCGCGCGCGAGGCGATCCGCCGCGTCCGGGATACCGGCGCCGAGATTCGTGCCCAGGGTCCGTTGCTGCGGCACATCAACGATGACCCGGGCGCATGGGCGGATCTGTGGCGAGAAGAGGTCCGCCTGGGGATCATCCCGTACTACATGTTCGTCGAGCGCGACACCGGCGCCCGACGCTATTTCGAGGTGCCACTGGCCCGGGCCTGGGAGATCTATCGCGAGGCCATGCAGCAGGTTTCCGGACTGGGTCGCACCGCCCGGGGCCCCTCGATGAGCGCGGAACCCGGCAAGGTCGAGATCCAGGGCGTGGCGGAGATCCAGGGCGAGAAGGTATTCGTGCTGCGCTTCATCCAGGCGCGCAATCCCGACTGGGTACAGCGGCCCTTCTTCGCGCGTTATGACGACCAGGCCACCTGGCTGGATCAGCTGGAGCCGGCCTTTGGCGAGGAGCGCTTCTTCTTCGAGGACGAACGGGCCGCGATGAAGGCCGAATCCGGTCAGTAACCGCCTTCTATGCGAGCGGCTTTGGCACAATACGCTCCATGGACAACAACACCCTGAAGCAACGCGACCTGCGCGCCCTCTGGCATCCCTGCACCCAGATGAAGGATTACGGCGAGGAGGGCACCCTCCCGCTGCTCCCGATCCAGCGCGGGGAGGGCGTCTGGTTGTACGACTTCGACGGCAACCGCTACCTGGACGCGATCAGTTCCTGGTGGGTCAATCTCTTCGGTCATGCCAATCCGCGAATCGGCGATGCGGTCAAGGACCAGCTGGACCGGCTGGAGCACGTGATCCTTGCGGGCTGCACCCACGAACCGGTGGTCGAACTCTGCGAGCGCCTGATCGACATCACCCCGGACGGCCTGGAGCGGGTCTTCCTCGCGGACAATGGCAGCGCCGGGGTCGAGGTCGCGCTGAAGATGAGCTTCCATTACTGGCGCAACGTCGGCCGCCCGCGGAAGACCCGATTCATCCGCCTTTCCAACAGCTATCACGGCGAGACACTGGGCGCGCTTTCGGTCAGTGACGTGCCGCTGTACAGCGCCACCTACGAGCCACTGATGCTGGACGTGATCACCGTCCCGGCGCCCGACTGCTTCGAGCGCGAGGCGGGCGAGAACTGCGCCGACGTCGCCCGGCGGCAGTTCGCTCACATGGAGGAGGCCCTGGCGGCGCATGGCGACGAGGTGGCCGCGGTCATCATCGAGCCGCTGGTGCAATGCGCCGGCCATATGCGCATGTACGATCCGGAGTATCTGCGCCTGTTGCGCGCGGCCTGCGACCGCCACGGCGTGCACCTGATCGCCGACGAGATTGCCGTGGGCTTTGGCCGCACCGGCACGCTGTTCGCCTGCGAACAGGGGCCGATCACGCCCGATTTCCTGTGCCTGTCGAAGGGGCTGACCGCCGGCTATCTGCCCATGGCCGCGGTGCTCACCACGGACTCGATCTACCAGGCGTTCTACGACGATTACGAAAAGCTCAACATGTTCCTGCACTCGCATTCCTACACCGGGAATCCGCTGGCGTGCAGGGCGGCACTGGCGACACTCGACATCTTCCAGGCCGATCCGGTTATCGAGCAAAACCGTCAACTTGCCAAACATATCGCGAAACGACTGGAACCTCTGAAGGCGCATCCGCACGTCGCCGACGTGCGCCAGCACGGCATGATCGCGGCGGTGGAACTGGTGCAGGACAAGGCGACCCGTACGCCATACCCGTGGCAGGAACGCCGCGGCCTGCACATCTATCGCCACGGGCTGACCCGCGGTGCCTTGCTGCGACCGCTGGGGAACGTGAGCTACCTGATGCCGCCATATGTCATCACCGAAGACCAGATCGACTTTCTGGTGGAGGTGATGGCCGAGGGGATCGAGAAGGCCGTGCACGCCTGATCCGGCGACAACCCGGGCACTTCGCCAGGGATTGAGGGCGAGCCTCGCGCCGTACAGTTGTACCCATAACGACGCATAATACATATTATGTTAAATCCGAGGTGAGCGACGGTTGGCGGGTTTCAGGTCAGTCGCCGGTATCTCCCCCGGTCTTGCCCGTCCGGGCCCGAATCCGGCCTTGGCCGGGCTCCGGCGGTTCTCAGGAAAGACTGCTGATCACGTGGGTCAGGATCTGTTTGACCCGCGTCATGCCCACATCCAGATTGGCCGCGATGTCGTCCATGGTGATCTCGCCCTCCGCCCGGCCGGCGGCCCAGTTGGCGATCACGGCGCAGCAGGCGTAGTTGAGGCCCAGTTCGCGCGCCAGGGCCGCCTCGGGCATGCCGGTCATGCCGACCAGGTCGCAGCCGTCGCGTTCCAGTCTGTCGATCTCCGCGGCCGTCTCCAGGCGGGGTCCCTGTGTGGCACCGTAGGTCCCGTGCTCCACCGCCTCGATCCCGAGTTCGTCGATTGCCCGGATCAGGGTCTGGCGAACCGCCTCGTTGTATGGCCAGGTCATGTCGATATGCGTGACCTCTTCCAGGTCACCGCCTTCGAAAAACGTGTTCGCGCGTGACCAGGTGTAGTCGATGATCTGGTCCGGGATCGCGACCACCCCCGGCTTCATCTCCTCGGTGATCCCGCCGACCGCGGCGACGGCGACCACGTTGTCGATACCGGCGTTGTGCAGTGCCCAGATATTGGCCCGGTAGTTCACCTGGTGTGGCGGGATGGTGTGGCGCGCCCCGTGGCGCGGGAGGAACACGATCTCGATGTCGTTCAGCCGGCCAAAAACCAGCGGGCCGGAGGGCTCCCCATAGGGCGTGTGCATCACCTGGCGTCGGGTGATCTGCAGGTCTTTCAGTCGGGTTAGACCAGTGCCGCCGATGACGGCGATGCGGGGTGCGGACATTACTCAGTGCTTCCCTAGTGGTCGGCCACGGCGAAGATACCGGGCGCGTTGCGCAGGTAGTCCTGGTAGTCCATACCGTACCCGAAAAGGTAGCGGTTGGGCGCCTCCAGGGCCGCGTAGTCGACGGTGATTGCCGGATCCCGGTCGGGGTTGTGCTTGTCGACCAGGACGATGGAGACGACCTGCCGGGCGCCCTGCTCTTCGCAGAAGGTCTTGATGCCTTCCAGGGTAATGCCGCCGTCGAGGATATCGTCGACGATCACGACGGTACGGTCCCGCAGGGCCGCCTGGGGACGCGCCAGCCAGTGCAGCTGGTCGCCGCCGCGGGTGCCGCCGCGATACCGCGTGGCATGCAGGTAGTCGACCTGCATCGGGAACGACCAGCGCGTCAGCAGCCCGCCCATCAGCACCACACCCCCGTTCATCACGCCCATCACCAGCGGATTGCGGTCCTTCAGCGCGACCGCCGTGCGTTCGGCCAGACGGTCGATCGCGGTCTCGACGGCGTCACGGCTGAAGAGACAGTCGGCATCACGCAGCGTGGCTCGCGCCTGTTCCGGGCTCATGGCATGTCCTGGGGGTGTCGGTGCGGGAAATCATGTCCGAGCATCCGGAGCGAGGCAAGCTCGCAAATTCCGGACCCCGGAAACGCAACCGGCCGGCACAAGGGCCGGCCGGCTGGCAGACGAAGGTCGAGGACCTTAGTAGGTGAAGGTCACCGTGTCGTCGTCCATCGCTTCGGAGATCACGTAGGCGCCGCCCACGGTTTCCTCGATTTCCGGGATCAGGTCGTTGCCCCACAGATCCAGGGTCGGGGTGCAGACCTTCATCACGACGCCGGCCTCGTGGGCATCCTTCATGAAGTCGTAGACGCTCTTGCTGGAGCCTTCCTGCACGAACAGGTTTTCGGCCACGCCCTTCTTGGCGAGTTCGCCGGCACGACCGGTCATCACGACTTCAACGTCGTATTCCATCGCGGCGGCGACAGTGGCCTGGAAGAACGGGGCACCCAGTTCGGAAGCGTTGCTCGGGTCGGTGTTGACCATGACGATCAGGAGCTTGTCGGCCATTTTGGATCTCCAACTTCAGTGGTGAGTGTGAATATTACTAGCTGCTCAATCGCAGACCGGTGGCGCATTATAGGCGCCTCGACGCGCGGGCGCCAATGCGCCGCCCGGCACGGTTCAGGCGGTGGCGAGCTGGCTTGCGCGGAGCCAGCGATCGAGCTGCGCGCGAAGCGCCGGGAGGCGGTTTGGATCGGCATCGACGGGCCGTGCGCGCAGGCGTTCCAGGCGGCGCGCCGACTCGGCGGACAGGGGCTGATCCACCTGGGCCTCCAGGATCCGGTCGGCCTGTTCCGGCTCGTTGCAGATCAGCACCATGTCGCAGCCGGCGGCGCGTGCGGCGGCCGCCCGTTCCGCGGGGTCGCCGATCCCCTCGGCGCCGGCCATCGCCAGGTCATCGCTGAGGATGGCGCCGCGATAGCGCAGTTCGCGGCGGAGGATGTCCTGCAGCCAGACACGCGAGAATCCGGCGGGATAGCCGTCGACCTGAGGGTACAGGACGTGCGCCGGCATGATCCCCTCGAGATCTCCAAGCACGGGCCGGAAGGCCTCGAGATCCTGATTCTCGATTTCGGACAGGGGGCGATCATCGACCGGCAGCGCGACATGGGAATCCGCCTTCACGGCACCGTGCCCCGGGAAGTGCTTGCCGACCGCGGCCATGCCGGCGGCAGCCAGGCCCCGGATCAGTTCGCCGGCGAGGCGTGCGATCACGTCCGGGTCGTAATGAAACGCCCGGTCGCCGATGACGTCACTGATCTCCAGATCGCGGTCGAGGACGGGCGTGAAACTGAAATCGATATCCAGTGCGCGCAGTTCCCGCGCGAGCAGCTCGCCGGTCGCATGCGCCAGTTCACAGGCCTTGTTGCGGTCGTAGTCGTAGACGTGGCCCAGCTGGCGCATGGGCGGGATCGCGGTGAAGCCCTCGCGCAGGCGCTGCACCCGCCCGCCTTCCTGATCCACGGCGATCAGGATGCCGGGGCGCTCGGCGCGGATCGCGGCGACCAGCGCCTGGATCTGCGTCGGCGTGCCGGCATTGCGGGCAAACAGGATCACCCCGCCGGTGGCGGGATGTCGCAGGCGTTCGCGATCTTCCGGGGTGAGTTCGATTCCGGCGACGTCGAGCATCACCGGACCCAGGGGCAAGGGATCGTTCTGGGACATCAATCAAAGGCTCGAATCGGCGCTCCCGCGGGAGCCATCTTTTCAGGATAGCGAGGCTTCGGGGAGAAAGGCGAGTGCCTTGAGCTTCTCGATGCGGTCGCGGATGCGGGCCGCCTCCTCGAATTCGAGGTCGCGGGCCTTGGCGAACATCTCCTGTTCGAGGCGCTCGATCTCCTTCGCCGCGTTCTCCGGCGCCCCCAGGTAGTCGGCGCCCTCCTCCGCGACCTTCCGCCCGCGCCGGCCGCCGGAACCGGGCGTGGCGTTGCGCGCCTCGAGGATGTCCGCGATGTTCTTGCGGATGCCCTGGGGCGTGATCCCGTGGGCCTCGTTGTGCTCGATCTGCTTGGCCCGGCGGCGCTCGGTCTCGTCGATGGCGCGTTGCATGGAGCCGGTGATCTTGTCGGCGTAGAGGATGGCCTTGCCGTTCACGTTGCGCGCGGCGCGGCCAATGGTCTGGATCAGCGAGCGGTCGGAGCGCAGGAAGCCCTCCTTGTCCGCGTCCAGGATCGCCACTAGGGAGACCTCGGGCATATCCAGCCCCTCGCGCAGCAGGTTGATGCCGACCAGGACGTCGAACTCGCCCAGCCGCAGGTCGCGGATGATCTCCATGCGTTCCACCGTGTCGATATCCGAGTGCAGATAGCGCACGCGCACGCCGTGTTCGGTGAGGTAGTCCGTGAGGTCCTCGGCCATGCGCTTGGTCAGGGTGGTAATCAGCACCCGTTCGTCGCGTTCGACGCGATCGCGCACCTCCGAGAGGGCGTCGTCCACCTGCGTACCGGCCGGACGGACCTCCAGTTCCGGGTCGAGCAGCCCGGTCGGGCGGACCACCTGG
The DNA here is from genome assembly GCF_000381445.1 of Thioalkalivibrio sp. ALE22. NCBI lineage: Bacteria > Pseudomonadati > Pseudomonadota > Gammaproteobacteria > Chromatiales > Ectothiorhodospiraceae > Thioalkalivibrio > Thioalkalivibrio sp. ALE22. Next base: position 165,176 of record NZ_KB906500.1, on the reverse strand, counting down.
TCGACAATCGCCCCGGCATGTTCGCGCTCGTACGGACCCGGGGTGGCCGAGACGTAGATGGTCTGCGGCATCAGGTCCTCGAACTCCTCGAAGCGCAGCGGACGGTTGTCCAGAGCCGATGGCAGGCGGAAGCCGTATTCCACCAGGGTCTCCTTGCGCGAGCGGTCGCCCTTGTACATCCCACCGACCTGCGGCACGGACACGTGGGACTCGTCGATCACCAATAACGCATCCTTGGGCAGGTAATCGAAGAACGTCGGCGGTGGTTCCCCCGGCGCGCGTCCGGAGAGGTAGCGCGAATAGTTTTCGATCCCGTTGCAGTACCCGATCTCCAGGATCATCTCCAGGTCGAACAGCGTGCGTTGCTCCAGGCGCTGGGCCTCGACCAGCCGATCCTCCTTGCGCAGGAATTCCAGGCGCTCCTTGAGTTCGTCGCGGATGTGGTCCACGGCCTCCAGCAGGGTCTCGCGCGGGGTTACGTAGTGCGTCTTGGGGTAGATCGTAAGACGCGGCACCGTGCGCAGCTGTTCGCCGGTGAGCGGGTCGAAGTACGACAGCCGCTCCACCTCGTCGTCGAACAGCTCGATGCGCACCGCCTCGCTGTCGGATTCTGCCGGGTGGATGTCGATCACCTCGCCGCGTACGCGGTAGGTGGCGCGCCGCAGTTCGGTGTCGTTGCGGGTGTACTGCAGTTCCGCCAGACGCCGCAGCAGGTCGCGCTGGTCGATCCGGTCGCCGCGCTCGACGTGCAGCACCATCGACAGATACTTGCGCGGGTCGCCCAGGCCGTAGATGGCCGACACCGAGGCCACGATGATTGCGTCGCGCCGCTCCAGCAGCGCACGGGTGGCGGACAGGCGCATCTGCTCGATGTGATCGTTGATCGAGGCGTCCTTCTCGATGTAGGTGTCCGACGACGGGACGTAGGCCTCCGGCTGGTAGTAGTCGTAGTAGGAAACGAAGTACTCCACCGTGTTTTGCGGGAAGAACTCCTTGAATTCCCCGTACAACTGCGCCGCAAGCGTCTTGTTGGGTGCCAGGATGATGGTGGGGCGCTGTACCTGCTCGATCACGTTGGCGATGGTGAAGGTCTTGCCCGATCCGGTTACGCCGAGCAGCACCTGGTGCGCGAGGCCGGCCTCCAGCCCTTCGGTCAGCGCGCGGATCGCCGTCGGCTGATCGCCCGCCGGCTGATACTCCGATACGACCTTGAATTGTTCGCCTTCGCCTGGCTGCACCTTATCCTCCGCGCCTGATTTCAGTATCATTTCGCCCCGACCGCCCGCGCGGCCCATCGACCCGATCACACAGAGGCCTACCCCTTGGATATCGAGCTTTCCGACCGCGTCCAGCGCATCCAGCCCTCCCCCACTCTCGCCGTCAGCGCGCTGGCCGCTCAGCTTCGCGCGGAGGGGCGGGACATCGTCGGGCTGGGGGCCGGAGAACCGGATTTCGATACCCCCGAGCATATCAAGCAGGCGGCGGTGGACGCGCTTGCCCGCGGAGAAACCAAGTACACTCCGGTGGACGGTACGGCCAGCCTCAAGGCGGCCATCATCCGCAAATTCGATCGCGACAACGGCCTGACGTTCACCCCTGACCAGATCCTGGTGTCCTCCGGTGGCAAGCAGAGCATCTTCAATCTCTGCCAGGCCCTGCTGAATCCCGGGGACGAGGTCGTGATCCCCGCCCCCTACTGGGTGTCCTACCCGGATATCGCCCTGCTGGCCGGGGCGCGCCCGGTGATCGTCAGCGCCGAGCAGGACGCCGGCTTCCGCATCACCGGGGAACAGCTGGAGGCCGCGATCACCCCGAACACCCGCCTGGTGTTCCTGAACAGCCCGTCCAATCCCACGGGCGCGGCGTATTCGGCCGCCGAGTTGACCGAACTGGCCGAGGTGCTGCGGCGCCACCCCCGAGTGGTCATTGCCACGGATGACATGTACGAACATATCCGGTTTGGCTCGGCGCCGTTCGTGAACATCGTCAACGTCGCCCCGGATCTGCTCGAGCGCACCGTGGTGCTGAATGGCGTATCCAAGGCCTATGCGATGACCGGCTGGCGCATCGGCTACGCCGGTGGTCCTAAGAACCTGATCGCGGCGATGAAGAAGATTCAGTCGCAAAGCACCTCCAATCCGACCTCCATTGCCCAGGCCGGCGCCGAGGCCGCATTGAACGGCGACCAGGGCTGCGTGGTGGCCATGTGTTCGGCCTTCGCCGAGCGCGCTCGCCACGTCGTGGACGGCCTCAATGCCATCGAGGGGATCGACTGCCTCATGCCGGACGGCACCTTCTACTGCTTCCCTCGCGTCACCGGCCTGATGGCGGCAGCCGATATCGACACCGACGTCGCCCTGACCAAGCAGCTGCTGGACGAGGTGGGCGTGGCCCTGGTTCCGGGGAGCGCCTTCGGCGCGCCGGGCCATGTGCGTGTCTCGTTCGCCACCAGCGTGGACCAGCTCGACAAGGCCCTGGAGCGCCTGCGCGAGTTCGTGGCGCGCCACCACTGACGCCGGGTACGGCGGCGAAACGCGTCGGGCGGCCAGATTTTCCTTGACGCCCCCGCCCCGCCCGATTAGGATTTGCGCCCAATTCCCCGGTAGCTCAGTCGGTAGAGCGGGTGACTGTTAATCACTAGGTCGGCGGTTCGAGCCCGTCCCGGGGAGCCAGACAAAGAAAAAGCCAGGTCACCATGACCTGGCTTTTTTCGTTTGGGGGGTTACGGTCCCGTTACCCTACTCTGGCTCGTGCTCGAGGGGCTCCAGCGACTGCAGGTAGACGGCAATCGCGCGGCGGTCTTCGTCGGTCAGATGAGCGGTGCCGTGGTCGATCACGTCGGCCATGGCGCCGCCGGCAAAGTCGCCGTCGCGGGTCAGGCCCATCTCCAGGTAGCGGGCGATATGGCGTTCGCCCCAGCGTCCGATGCCGGTCTCGCGATCCGGGGTGATGTTCGAGGCGACGTCCCCGTCCGGCAGGCGTGCCCCGGCGCCCAGCCGCTCCAGGTCGAGACCGCCGGTCCGAGTGCGCGGGGTGTGGCACTCCATGCAGTGGCCGAGGGCCAGGGTCAGGTAGGCGCCGCGGTTCCACGGCTCCGATTCGTCCGGGTCGGGTTCGAAGGCCCCCGGCTCGAAATGCAGCCACTTCCAGCCCATCAGGGACGGCCGGAACCGCGCGTACCAGACCAGATCGTGCGGCGTGTTCTCCCGCGCCACAGGCTCGACCTCGGCCTGCAGGAAGGCCCACAAGGCCTCGATGTCCTCGTCCTTCATGCGGGTGTAGGAGGTAAACGGAAACGCGGGATAGTAATGCCGTCCGTCCGGCCCGCGGCCCTGCTGGAGCGCGCGCTTGAAGTCGTCCTCGGACCATCCGCCGATGCCGTGTTCCGGATCCGGCGTGATGTTGGGCCCGTAGAACACGCCAAAGGGGCTCTCGATGGGGCGCCCGCCGGCCAGAAACTCGCCGTCTTCCGCCGTGTGGCAGGTGACACAGCCCCCGGCCCGCAGGACGTACTCGCCATAGGCGATGCGATCCTCCGCGTCCGCCTCGGGCTCCAGCTCACCGATCGAGGTGTCCGCCTGTATGGGGGCGGACCCGATCAGGCCGGCAAGACAGAGGGCCGGCAGCCAGGCTGTCGGCCCTCGTTTGGTACCCGCCATTGCCACCGATCAGTCGCGGCGGAAGTCGTCGTGGCAGGCCTGACAGGACTGCCCGAGGTTGCGGAAGCGAATGGCGTATTCGTCTTCGTTGCCCGCCTCCACGGCGGCATGGAGCGCCTCGGCGGCCTCGCGGGTGTCGTTGGAGAGTTCCTCGAAGCGCTCCCAGTCATCCCAGATCTCTTCCTTGGCATCGGTATCCGGGAAGTCGCTGCCCTCGGGGAACAGGCTGGGGATATCCTGACTGAGCGCCACCAGCTGGCTGGTGTGCATCTCGAGGTTGTCCCCGAAATCGGCTCCATCCACGACCACGGCGGCGATGGCCCCGACGTTCCCGCCGATCGCGCGCATCACGCCCTGACGGTAGTCGATGGTCGCCTCGTGTTCGTCAAAGGCGTGGACGGTGCTGCCAGCGCTCAACCCGAGGGTGAGCGCGGCGGCCACGGCCGAGGCGGTGACAAGACGTGCGGCATTCTTCATGGTGCTTCCTCCCTGTAACGAAAAGAATCTCGCCCGTGGCGGGCGAGCCGAAGCCTGAACGCTACCCGAGAACTGTAGACGACCCGCCGGCCGCCTTGCCACGGGGCGAAGGGTCCCGCGAAAACTCGCCAGACCTGCCCCATTGACCCTGCTCCGCGCGCGGGGTTCCCGGAGGCCCGTTACAATCGCCCGGCACCCAGTCGTCTGGTACCCACATGCACGAATACAGCCTCCCACCCGCCGACGCGACCGCTTTGCGCGAGGCCGTCATCCACGCCGGCCTGGAGACCAACCGCCGCGGCCTCAATCAGGGCACGTCGGGCAACATCAGTGTGCGCCTGGGCGATGGCATGCTGATCACGCCATCCGGTGTGCCCTACGAGGCCCTGCGTCCGGAGGACCTGGTGTACGTGGATGCCGCCGGGCGCTGGGACCCGCAGCGCAAGCCCTCCAGCGAGTGGCACTTCCACCGCGCGATCCTGCAGGCCCGCCCGGAGCTGGGCGCGGTTGTCCACGTGCACTCTGTGTACGCCAGCGTGGTGGCCATCCAGGGACGCGACATCCCTGCCCTGCACTACATGATCGCGGCGGCGGGCGGGAACTCCATTCGCTGCGCGCCGTATGCGACCTTCGGTACGGAGGCGCTTTCGCGCCTGGCGGTTGAGGCCCTCGAGGACCGTACTGCCTGTCTACTCGCCAACCACGGCATGATCGCCACCGGGCCGGACCTTGAGCGGGCCCTGTGGCTCACCGAGGAAGTCGAGCTGCTGGCGCGCCAGTACGTCCTGAGTCTGCAGATCGGCGGGCCCGCGCTGCTGGATGACGCGGAGATGGACCGGGTGCTGGAGAAGTTCCGCCACTACGGGCCGCAGCGCGACGCGCCACAATAGTTGGCAGAATGGTTCAGAGCCCCGGCACCGCTTCGTCCGCCTCCGGCAACGGCGCCGAGCGCGGGGCGAAGTCGATCCGCTCGCGGGTTTCCAGGTAATGACGCAGCGCCCAGCTCACGGACGGGAACGCACGTTCCTCCAGCGGCGGCAAGGCGTCGAACGGGAACAGCTTCACCTCTTCGGACTCCGGGCCGGGGGCGATCGTGTCGCTCAGCAGGCGCGCCCGGTAGATCATCTGCACATGCCCGACGTGCGGCACGCTGTACACCCCCAGCAACTGATCGACTTCCAGCTCCGCGCGGGCCTCTTCCCAGGCCTCGCGGCGGGCGCCCTCACCCGGGCTCTCGCCCTTTTCCATGAAACCGGCCGGCAGGGTCCAGTAACCTCGGCGGGGCTCGATCGCCCGGCGACATAGCAGGACGCGATCCTCCCATATGGCCACGCTCCCGACGATGATTCGCGGGTTCTCGTAGTCCACGAAGCCACAATGGTCACAGACGCGGCGCTCGCGATCATCGCCCTGCGGTACTTCGTTGTGGAAACGTGGACTCAGGCCGGTCGGGTTACGATTCATGGCGGTTCCGTGAGGGCGTGTCAGGAGCTGCAAACAGGTAAACCGGCGCGGCGTGCCCTGAACATGCAACGCCGGTGGCGGTCCACAATAGAAAAGGCGCACCGACGCAGTACAGAGGGGATCATGACCACACGCACACGCTTTACCGTCGGTGAACTGGTTCACCATACCAAGTTCGATTACCGCGGTGTGATCGTCGACGTGGACCCGGTATACGCCGGTTCCGATGAATGGTACGAGACGGTGGCCAGGAGTCGTCCGCCGAAGGATCAGCCGTGGTATCACGTACTGGTGGATGGCTATTCGCACAGCACCTACGTGGCCGAACGCCACCTGGAACCGGATCCGCGCGGGGAGCAGATCGAGCATCCGGCCCTCGGGCAGTTCTTTGACCGGTTCATGAATGGACGCTATTCGCGCCACGGGGATCCCGGCGCCCATTGATCGCGGCCGCCGCTTCTTGGGGCACCCCGTTCAACCCAATACGACAGGGACGCATATGGCACAGGACAACCGGCGCAGTCGCGTCGTCACAGAAGGCCCGCGCCGGACGCCGAATCGCGCGATGCTGCGCGCGGTCGGTTTCGGAGATGACGATTTCCGGCGCCCGATCGTGGGGATCGCCAATGCCCACAGCACCATCACCCCCTGCAATATGGGGATCGGCGCCCTCGCCGCCCGAGCCGAGCAGGCGGTGCGTCAGGCCGGGGGCATGCCCCAGACCTTCGGCACAATCACCATCTCCGACGGCATCTCGATGGGCACCCCCGGGATGAAGTACTCCCTGGTCTCGCGCGAGGTCATCGCGGACGCCATCGAGACCGTCGTCAATGGCCAGAGCCTGGACGGCATCCTGGCCACCGGTGGCTGCGACAAGAACATGCCCGGAGCGATGATCGCGCTGGCCCGGCTCAATGTGCCCGGGATCTTCGTCTACGGCGGCACGATCAAGCCGGGGCACTACAAGAACCAGGACCTGACCATTGTCAGCGCCTTCGAGGCCGTGGGACAGCATGGGGCTGGCAAGCTGTCCGACGAGGATCTGCTGGGCGTGGAGAAGAACGCCTGCCCCGGCGCCGGTTCCTGTGGCGGCATGTTTACCGCCAACACCATGTCCAGCGCCTTCGAGGCCATGGGGATGAGCCTGCCCGGGTCCTCCACCCAGGCGGCGGAGGACCCGGAAAAGGGCGATTCCGCGGCGCGTTCGGCGGAGGTCCTGCTGGACGCAATCCACGCCAACCGCCGGCCACGCGACATTCTGACCCGCGAGGCCTTCGAGAATGCCCTCGCCGTGGTCATGGCGCTGGGCGGTTCCACCAATGCCGTACTCCATCTGCTGGCGATCGCGCACGCGGCGGATGTGCCGCTGGACATCGACGATGTCGAGCGGGTTCGCCGCAAGGTCCCGGTCCTGTGCGATCTGAAGCCTTCCGGGCGCTATGTCACCACCCAGTTCCATGCGGTGGGCGGGACACCCCAGGTGATGAAGATGCTGCTGGATGCCGGGTGGTTGCACGGCGACTGCCTGACCATCACCGGCGCGACGCTGGCCGAGACCCTGCGCGATATTCCCGCGACTCCCCCGGAGGACCAGGACATCATTCGCCCCCTAGACCGGCCGCTGTATCCACACGGGCACCTGGCCATCCTCAAGGGGAATCTGGCCGCCGAGGGCGCCGTGGCCAAGATCACTGGTCTCAAGCGGACCGCGATCTCGGGCCCCGCGCGCTGCTTTGATTCCGAGGAAGAATGCCTGGACGCGATCCTGGCCGGACGGATCCAGGCGGGGGATATCCTGGTCATCCGCTACGAGGGCCCGCGCGGCGGGCCCGGCATGCGCGAGATGCTGGCCCCCACCGCAGCCATTATCGGGGCTGGTCTGGGCGATGCGGTCGGCCTGATTACCGATGGTCGCTTCTCCGGCGGCACCTACGGGATGGTGGTTGGCCATGTCGCGCCGGAGGCCGCCGTCGGCGGCACGATCGCGCTGGTCCAGGACGGCGACGTCATCGAGATTGATGCCAGCGAGAACCGCCTGGCCCTGCAGGTCGATGACACCGAGCTGGAGCGTCGGCGCGCCCGCTGGACGACCCCCGCCCCGCGCTTTGATCGCGGGGTGCTGGGCAAGTATGCCCGGCTGGTGGGTTCGGCGAGCCGAGGCGCCGTGACCGACGACTTCAGCGGCACCTGACGCCCGCCCGCGCCCATGACGCATCCGGATCCGCGGCACCCCGATTTCAGCATGCTGCCGCCGGTGATCGGCTTCCTGCTGATCACCAACGTCGCTCTGTTTCTCGCGATGCCCTGGCTGGGCGACTGGCTCGTCAACCATTTCGGGCTCTGGCCCGTCGGCACCCCGGCCACTATCCACCAGGACGGCACTTGGATGCGGGTTCCGGACTTCCAGTTATGGCAGCTGGTGACCTACGGCTTCCTGCACGGCGGCCCGATTCACCTGTTCGTGAACCTGTTTGCCGTGTGGATGCTGGGCGTGCAGATCGAGAATGCCTGGGGCTCGCGCACTTTCGCCGTGTATTTCCTGGTCTGCGTGATCGGGGCCGGGCTGGTGCAGCTGTTCGTGACCGCCTACGGCAACGGCGACATGATCTATCCGACCATCGGCGCGTCGGGGGGCGTATTCGGGGTTCTGCTGGCGTTCGGGATGATGTTCCCCAACCAGCGCCTGTTCCTGATCTTCCTGCCGATTCCGATCAAGGCGAAGTATTTCGTCATCGGCTACGGGGCGCTGGAACTGTACCTGGGAATCTCGGGCACCCTCGCCGGCATCGCCCACTTCGCCCACCTGGGCGGCATGGCCTTCGGCTTCTTGCTGATCCAGTACTGGCGCGGCCGCCTGCCCATCCGGCCGCGCCAGCGCCGTTTCTGGTGGTAGCGGCCCGGGTTGTGACGGACTCGATCAGCCCGCCGAGCGGGCCCGGAGGTATGCGGCGAAGTCGTCCTTCAGTTCCGGATGGTTGAGTGCAAACTCCACCGTCGCCTCCAGGTAACCCAGCTTCGACCCACAGTCGAAGCGACGCCCCTCGAAGTTGAAGGCCGTCACCCGTTCCAGTTCGAGCAGGCGTGCGATCGCGTCCGTCAGCTGGATCTCGCCGCCCGCCCCCGGCTTCTGGGTTGCCAGCATTTCGAAGATCTTCGGGGTCAGGACATAGCGCCCGACCACCGCGACACTGGATGGCGCATGGTCGGGGTCGGGCTTTTCCACGATGCCCTTGACGTCCCAGCTGCGCGGGCCGGTCTGCACCGGGTCGATGATGCCGTACTGGTGGGTGCGATCGGGCGGCACCTCCTCCACCCCCAGCACGCTGCAGCCGTGCTCGGCGTACTGCTCGACCATCTGCCGCGTCGCCCCGCCGTTGGCCGATTCGATCAGGTCATCGGCCAGGATTACCGCGAAGGGTTCGTTGCGGACGATCGGATGCGCGCAGGCCACCGCATGTCCGAGACCGAGTGCGTCGGACTGACGCACATAGACGCAGGTCACATTGGGGGGAACGATGTTCCGAACCTGCTCGAGCAGTTCGGTCTTGCCCCGCTCTTCCAGCTCGTGTTCGAGTTCGTAGGCCTTGTCGAAGTGATCCGGAATGGATCGCTTGTTTCGCCCGGTCACGAACACCAGGGTCTCGATGCCGGCGGCAACGGCCTCCTCCGCCGCGTACTGGATCAACGGCTTGTCCACGACCGGAAGCATCTCTTTCGGGTTTGCCTTGGTCGCCGGCAGAAAGCGCGTACCCATCCCGGCAACCGGGAACACGGCGGTACGAATCGGGGCGTGATTCTGGCTCATTCCTTCTCCTGGTGACTTCACAGCAAACCCCCGGCCAACGCATCCTTTCGGACCCGTCGACCGGGGGCCGGTAGTGAGTGGCGGCCCATGCCGCCACCCGTCTCGCTACTCGACGACGATGCGCTCGAGGTTCATCTCCACGGTGCGCTCGCCAATCCCGGACACCTCGGTCAGGGCCTGGACCGAGGCGAAGTCACCGTGTGCCTCGCGGTGCTCCACAATGGCTTGCGCCTTGACCGGTCCCACGTTCTCCAGTGCGGCCAGCTCGTCGGCCGATGCCCCGTTCAGGTTGACCGGCTGGCCGCCCGATGCGGTCACCATGACCAGTGGCAGGACACAGAGGCCCGCCAGGGCCCAGCACTTCGCGCATTGGAACAGCTTGTTCATGAAAACGCTCCTTATCTTCGTTGAACGATCGGTGCATCCGTGCACCGCGTGGTAGACCCGGATTCCAACCTTCAACCCGAGACTACCCGGGCATCCTAGCGAGAACAGCCCCGCCGGAAAACCCCCTCATTCCACGGCGTCATTCGGCATGTTCAGGCTTGTGACGAAGGCCTCCATCGCCGCGGCCGGGTCGGGGGCGCGGGTGATCGGCCGGCCGACCACGATCGCGCTGGCGCCCGCCTCCAGGGCCCGCTCGGGGGTCATGACACGCTTCTGGTCATCGCCTCCCGTGTCTTCCAGCCGGATCCCCGGTGTTACCAGGAGTGGCCGCTCGCCCAGCCGGCGCCGCAGCATGGCGGCCTCCTGCGCCGAGCACACCAGGCCCTCCAGCCCCGCCTTTTGTATCGCCAGTTCCCCCAGCAAGCCCACCTGATCGGCCGGCTCGCGACTCACGCCGATCTCACGCAGGGTGCCGGCGTCGCTGGAGGTCAGCACCGTGACGGCCAGCAGCGCCGTGGTGTCGTTGGTTTCGCGTACCGCTTCGTGTGCGGCCCGCATCATCTCCAGGCCGCCGCTGGCATGTACGTTGATCAGCCACACGCCGGTACGCGCCGCGGCCCGGCAGGCAGCCGCCACGGTATTCGGGATGTCGTGAAACTTCAGGTCCAGAAACACCCGAAAGCCGAGGTCGTGGAGCCTTTGCAGCAGCGCCGGACCGGCGACCACGAACAGTTCGAAGCCGACCTTCAGGGCGCACTGCGCCGGGTCGAGTTGTCGGGCGAATGCCAGCGCCGCATCGGCCTCTGCAAAGTCGAGGGCGACGATCAGGCGCGTGGCGGGTTCCGGGGTCACTGTCGTGGGTCGGCTCATGGGTGGTGGCTCCCTTCGCGGATCAACGCCTCCTCGGCGGCTTCCGTCGTCTGGTCGATATCGAAATCAAGCCCGCGCAGGGTATCCCAGCGCCGGCAGCTCGGGCACTGCCATACATGCGCCCGTCCCTGGTAGCCGCAGTTCCCGCATTGGTACAAGTGTTGGCTGCCAAGCTGGTCGGCCAGGGCCTTCTCGAACGCCGAGAATTCCGTGCTGTATTGCTGCACCGCCGGCAGGATCTTCATCCAGCGAACCGCCTCCAGCAGGCCCGAGGTCGGGACCGGGCGTTGCGCCAGGATCTGCCCCAGTTCGGAAAGCGCGGCGTCCAGCCGTCCCGTGCGCCGGTACAGCCGCATCAGGGCAATCCGCGCCATGGTGATCCCGCGACTTCGGGCCAGGTCGTCCAGGAGTTCCTCCAGCTGCCCCAGACGGTTCTCGCCGGGCAGTTCCTGATGCAGGCGCTCGATCCGGGGCACCAGGAGGGGCGCCAGTTGCGGGGTGCGCGCCACGGCATCCCGCCCGAACCGGATCGCCTCGCGGATCTCGCCGGCGCGCGCCGCAATCTCCGACTGGATCAGCAGAGCCCGCGACAGACCGGGAACCAGTTCCTCGGCCTGTTTCGCGCGCGCCCTCGCCTCCTCGTGGTCGTCCTGGTCCAGCGCGATCCGCGCCAGTTCGCAGTGGTAGTGGGCGATCCGCAGCTGTTCATGGGCGACCCCATGCGCCTTCAGCCGGTCGCCCACCTCGATCGCCCGCTCCCATTCCCGCTGGGTTTCGTAGACCTGGCGCAGGCCCTCCAGGGCCGGCACGGCCTGGTGCGGCGAGTCCGCGAGTTCGCGAAAGACGGCCTCGGCCCGGTCCAGCACTCCCGCCAGCAGGAAGTCCTCGCCGAGCTCGCAAAGGGCCTGGGCCCGCTGGGCCGCCGGCAGCGTCGGGCGCGCCACCAGGTTCTGGTGGATGCGAATGGCGCGATCCACCTCGCCCCGGCGCCGGAACAGCCGCCCGAGGATTACATGCGTCTCGAAAGTCTCGTGATCGACCTCCACCATCTCGATGAAGGCCTGCAGCGCATCATCGGTGCGATCATCCAGCAGGTGGCGTACGCCCTCGAGGTAACGATCCAGTGACGGCTCGCGCTCTTCCTGGTCTTCCGGCACGCCATAGCGTGCCAGCCACCAACCACTTGCCGCGGCGAGCGGGAGCAGCAACCAGAACCAGTCATTGATCATCGGCGAGTACGCTCCCCGGGTACGGACAGCGAAACAAAAGGTATGGAAGACCGCATGGCGATGCGGCTAGTAGAAATCCCGCATGGGTGCGGTACGCAGCTGCTCGACCTCGACCTTGAGGGCATGGTTCTGCTCGCGCAGGTCGGCGATCTTCTGCCGCAGCCGGCGCAGGCGCAGCCAGAGCACCAGCGAGGCCAGGATCACTCCAAACAAGGCGGCCAACCCGAGGAACACCACCAGGGGGGCCTCGATCTCGAGACCCGGCAACACCAGTGTCACCAGGGCTTCGTTCAGAACAACAAGAATACCGACCGCGGACGAGATCAGGATCAGCGCGACAAACGCCACGGTGTTGCGAATCTTCTGTCGCCGCCGCTCGTCCATGGACGGTCTAGCCGTTTTCGGCTACAGAATCGTTTACCCGTTCGCGCAATTCCTTGCCGGGCTTGAAATGAGGGACATGCTTGCCGGGCAAGGCAACGCCTTCACCGGTCTTGGGGTTCCGGCCCAGTCGGGGTGGCCGGAAGTGCAGCGAAAAGCTGCCAAAGCCGCGAATCTCCACCCGTTGCCCGTTCGCCAGCGCGTGGCTCATGCGTTCGAGCAATGCCTTGACGGACATCTCCACGTCCCTGGCTGGCAGATGAGGTGACTTCCGGGCGAGGTTCTCGATCAATTCCGATTTGGTCATCTGGCACTCGTCACAGACAGGAAGGAAATCCGGTTTCCCGGTACAAAATGGCCCACGGCACCCCTTGGCACCGCGGGCCACGACGGAACGGACTTAGTCGTTCTTGTCCATCTGTTCCTTCAGCAGATCGCCCAGCGTGGTACCGCCGCCGGCATTACTGCCGTAGTCGGAGACCATCTCGGCTTCTTCCGCCCGGTCCTTGGCCTTGATCGACAGGCTGATGGCGCGGGTCTTCTTGTCGACGCCCATGAACTTGGCCTCGACCGTATCGCCCACCTTCAGCACGGTGCTGGCGTCTTCCACGCGGTCCTGGGAGATATCGGCCGCGCGCAGGATGCCGTCGATGCCGTCAGCCAGTTCGACCACGGCTGCCTTGGCATCCACTTCCTTGACCGTGCCGGAGACAATGCTGCCCTTGCTGTGCTCGGCCACGAAGTTGGCGAACGGATCGCGATCCAGCTGCTTCAGGCCCAGGGAGATACGCTCGCGCTCGGGATCCACGGACAGGACCACGGCCTCGACCTCGTCACCCTTCTTGAAGTTGCGAATGGCTTCTTCGCCCGCTTCGTGCCAGGACAGATCGGAAAGGTGGATCAGGCCGTCGATGCCACCTTCCAGGCCCACGAACACGCCGAAATCGGTGATCGACTTGATCTGGCCGCTGACCTTCTCGCCGCGGTTGTGGTTGGCCGCGAAGTCGTCCCACGGATTCGACTGGCACTGCTTCATGCCCAGCGAGATGCGGCGGCGTTCTTCGTCCAGGTCCAGGATCATCACCTCGACCTCGTCGCCGATCGCGACCATCTTGCCCGGGTTGACGTTCTTGTTGGTCCAGTCCATCTCGGACACGTGCACCAGGCCTTCCACGCCGTCTTCGATTTCCACGAAGCAGCCGTAGTCGGTGATGTTGGTGACCTTGCCGAAGATGCGGGTGCCGGTCGGGTAACGGCGGGTGATGTTCTCCCACGGATCCTCGCCCAGCTGCTTCAGGCCCAGCGACACACGCATGCGCTCGCGATCGAACTTCAGGACCTTGACCTCGACTTCCTGGCCGATCTCGACCACGTCGGACGGATGCTTGACGCGCTTCCAGGCCATGTCGGTGATGTGCAGCAGGCCGTCGATGCCGCCCAGATCCAGGAACGCACCGTAATCGGTGAGGTTCTTGACGATGCCCTTGACCTGCGCGCCTTCCTGCAGGTTCTTCAGCAGTTCCTCGCGCTCGGCGCTGTATTCCTGCTCGACCACGGCGCGGCGCGACACGACCACGTTGTTGCGGCGGCGATCCAGCTTGATGAGCTTGAACTCCAGCTCCTTGCCTTCCAGATAAGCGGTATCGCGCACCGGACGGACATCCACGAGTGAACCCGGCAGGAACGCCCGGATATCGCCCAGCTCGACGGTGTAACCGCCCTTGACCTTGCCGGAGATCTTGCCGGTGACGTACTGCTCTTCTTCCATCGCAGCTTCGAGACGGTCCCAGGCCTTGGCCCGCTTGGCCTTTTCGCGCGACATGCGCGTCTCGCCGAAACCGTCTTCCGGGGTCTCGAGGGCCACTTCGACGACATCGCCGACCTTGACCTCGAGCTCACCCTCGTCGTTCATGAACTGCTCGGTGGGGATGACCCCCTCGGACTTCAGGCCGGCGTTCACCACGACGACGTCCGGGGTTACCTCAATGACGGTGGCACTGAGGATGGCACCCGGCTGCATCTGGGTGTAGGCCATGCTCTCTTCGAGCAGTTGCGCGAAACTTTCACTCATGGATTTGTGAACCTGTGGTTTAACAAATGCTTGCAGAAACTTCCTGCAACCAGTTCTAGACGTTGATAATCCCGCTTCCGACGGCTTATTCCGCGGGGCGGGGGCTTTGTTCCGGGAGTACGTCCCGGAGGCGCTCCAGGATCATGTCCACCACGCCAACGATGTCGAGGTCCGTGCTATCCAGTTCCCAGGCATCTTCGGCGGGCTTGAGGGGGGCCACGCTGCGCTCGCGGTCGCGACGGTCGCGGGCCTCCATCTCGTCCTGAAGGGCGGAGAGATTAGCACTAAGTCCTTGTTCCTTCAACTGCATGTAACGCCGGCGCGCCCTTTCCTCGGCAGAGGCCGTGAGAAAGATCTTCAGGTCCGCCGCGGGGAAGACCACGGTCCCCATATCGCGCCCGTCCGCGACCAGCCCGGGGGGCTTGGCGAAGCCGCGCTGGCGCTCCAGCAGGGCCTCGCGCACGGCCGGGATGGCGGCCACCCGGGAGGCATCGCTGCCGGCCTGTTCGGTGCGCAGCAGCTGATCGACCGGCGCCCCCTCCAGCAGGGTCGTCACCGCCGTCGCGTCTCGATTCACCTCGAAGTCGACGTCGAGACCGGCGGCCAGTCGAGCGAGTGCGGCCTCGTCGGTCAGCTCGACCCCGTGCTGGCGTGCCGCCAGCCCCAACAGACGGTACAGCGCGCCGCTGTCCAGCAGATGCCAGCCCATGGCGGCGGCCACGCGCATGCAGACCGTGCCCTTGCCGGCCCCGCCCGGGCCGTCGATGGTCAGTACCGGAATTTCCGAACTCATGCGGCCTCCAGCTGCAGCCCGGCCTCGCGTGCAAGCGCCACAAAGCCGGGGAAGGATGTACCCACGTTCGCGCAATCGTGGATCCGGATGGGGGCGGTGGCCCGCAGGCCCGCCATCGCGAACGACATGGCGATGCGGTGATCGCCGTGGCTGTTGATCTCGCCACCGGTGAAGCCATCGCCGCCCTGGATCCGGATACCATCCGGCTGCACGGCGCAGTCGACCCCGAGCGCGGCGAGGCCGTCGGCCATCACCTGGATACGGTCGCTCTCCTTGACCCGCAGCTCCTCGGCGCCGGTCAGTACGGTCTCGCCCTCGGCGCAGGCCGCGGCGACGAAGATCGCGGGGAATTCGTCGATCGCCAGCGGCACCAGGTGCTCCGGAATCTGGATCCCCTTGAGCGGGGCGGCCTCGACCTCCAGATCCGCCACCGGCTCGCCGCCTGCCTCGCGTTCGTTGAGGATGCGGATCTCGGCGCCCATCAGGCGCAGGATATCGATCACACCGGTGCGGGTCGGATTGATGCCGACATGCTCCAGATGCATGCGCGAACCGGCCGCGATCGAGGCCCCGACCAGGAAAAAGGCGGCCGAGGAGATATCCGCCGGCACATCGACCGGACTCGCGACCAGCCGGCCACCCCCCTCGACGCAGGCCCGTGGCCCGTCGCGTTCGACCGCGTAACCGAAGCCGGCCAGCATGCGTTCGGTGTGATCCCGCGTGGCTGCCGGCTCGGTCACGCAGGTCTTGCCATCTGCCCACAGGCCTGCCAGTAGCAGGGCGGATTTGACCTGGGCGCTGGCGACCTCGAGCACATGGTCGGTACCCCGCAGGGAGGCGCCGCCGTGCACCCGCAGGGGGGGCGTCCCGGCATCGCTGGTCTCGATCCTGGCCCCCATGCGGGCCAGCGGGTTGGTGACCCGGCGCATCGGACGCCCGGAGAGAGAGCGATCGCCGACCAGTTCACTGTCGAAGGCCTGCCCGGCGAGGACCCCGCACAGCAGCCGCATCGCGGTCCCCGAGTTGCCCATGTCCAGCGCAGTCGGCGGGGCCTGCAGCCCGCGAAGACCGGCGCCCTGGATGCGCACGCAGCCCGGTCCGGTGCGTTCGATGGCCACGCCCATCGCGCGGAAGGCCTCCAGCGTGGCGATGCAATCCGCCCCTTCGAGAAAGCCGGTCACATGGGTCTCGCCCTCGGCCAGCGCCCCGAGCATGATGGCGCGGTGGGAAATCGATTTGTCGCCCGGCACGCGGGCGTGGCCCGCAAGCTGGCCTCCGGGCTGTACGGTAAAGGTATTCATGGGGTTTCAGGTATCCAGTTGTGCATCCGCGGGGTCGCAGAGGCGATCGCGGGTTTCCTTGGCATGTTCAAAGCTTTGTTCGATGGTGGCGGCATCGCCGCGTTCGATCGCGCCGCGCAGCGTCTCGAGGTCGTTCTGGTATTGCCCGATGACCTCGAGGATGGCGTCGCGGTTGGCCAGGCAGATATCGCGCCAGACCACCGGGTCACTGGAGGCGATGCGCGTGAAGTCGCGAAACCCGCCGGCGGCGTAGTGAAAGATCTCGTCGCGTTCGCTCATGTTCGCCAGCGACGAGACCAGCGTGAACGCCAGCACATGCGGCAGGTGGCTGGTCGCGGCCAGGACCCGGTCATGATGCGCCGGGGTCATGTATTCGACCCGCGCGCCGGCGGCCTGCCACATGGCCGCCACGCGGTCGGTGGCCAGCGGGTTGGTGGCATCGGCCGGCGTCAGGATCACCAGGCGATCGCGGAACAGACTGGGGAAGGCGGCCCCTACCCCGCTTTTCTCGGTCCCGGCGATCGGGTGGCCGGGCACGAAGGCGCGCGGGACCGCACCGAAGCCGGCGCCCACCGCATCGATCACTGCCTGCTTGCTGCTGCCCACGTCGGTTAGCGGGCTGTCCTCGGGCCAGGCGGCCGCCAGGTCGCGGGCGAGCGGCTCCATCGCGCCCAATGGCACGGCGAGCACGCCCAGGTCGGCGCCCTCCGCGGCCGCGGCGACGTCCGTGGTCCAGCGGTCGATCACGCCCAGCCGCTGAGCCTCGCGCAGGTTGTCGGCATTGCGCGAGCAGCCGACCACCTCGCGTACCGCGCCGGCCTCGCGCAGGGCCAGCGCCAGCGAGCCGCCGATCAGGCCGACCCCGAAGATGACCAGCCGTTCGATCACGCGAGGACCTTGTCGAGTGCCGCGAGGAAGCGGTCGTTGTCTTCCCGGGTCGAGATGGTGACCCGCAGGTGACCGGGCAGGCCGTAATTCTCCACCGGCCGCGTGATGACGCCCTCGCGCAGCAGGCCTTCGTATACCGGGGCCGGATCACGCCCGGTGTCAAAGGTCACGAAGTTCCCCACCGACGGAATCACACGCAGCCCCTTATCCCGCAGGGCCGCACTCACCTGCCGCAACCCGTCGCGGTTCACGGCCACCGATTTCTCCACATGCGCGGTATCGTCCAGCGCCGCGAGGCCCGCGGCCTGGGCAATGGCGTTGACATTGAACGGCTGTCGGACCCGGTTGAGCAGGTCCGCGACCGCCGGGGAACTGACCGCGTAGCCGAGGCGCAGGCCGGCCAGGCCCTGGATCTTGGAAAAGGTCCGGGTCACGATCAGGTTCGGATAGCGATCCAGCCACTGTGTGGTGTCGGGATACCCGGCCGCCTCGACGTATTCGAAATAGGCCTCGTCCACGACCACCACGGTGGTCGCCGGCATCGCCGCCACGAAGGCCTCCAGCGCCGAACCATCCAGCCAGGTCCCGGTCGGGTTGTTCGGGTTGGCCACGAACACCACGCGCACGTCGCCATCCACCCGTGCCCGCATGGCCTCGAGATCATGCCCGAAGGGCTGCTCCGGATGGTCCGCCCCCAGCGCGGGCGCGACCCGTGCCTCGGCATCCACCGCCTGGGTAACCAGCGGGTAGACGGCAAACGCATGCGCGGAGAACACGGCCGCCCGGCCCGGTGCCAGCCAGGTGCGCGCGACCAGCTCCAGCACCTCGTTGGAGCCGTTGCCGAGCGTGATCTGTTCCGGGGCGACGCCATGGCGCTCGGCCAGCCGGGCCTTCAGCTCGAAGCCGTTCCCGTCAGGATAGACATGCGCCTCGGCCAGCGCCACGCGGCCCGCCTCCACCGCACGCGGCGACGGACCCAGGGGGTTCTCGTTGGAGGCCAGCTTGATCGCCTGGCTAATCCCCAGTTCGCGCTCCAGTGCGGCCACGGGCTTGCCAGGCTGATACGGGCTGAGGCCCTGGACCCCGGCGACCGCCAGGGCCACGGGATCAAAGCCCGGGCCGGCCGCAGCGGATACGGAAGCGTTGGATGCCATGCGGGAAACCTCGGCGATGTCGAGTGGACGAGTCAGGTGGCGGCCTGGGGATAGCTCCCCAGGACCTTGACGGTATCGGCACTGGCGCGCAGCTGCTCCAGGCAGTCGCGGATCAGCGGGTCCTGCTGGTGCCCGACCAGATCGAGGAAGAACACGTAGTTCCACGGCGTGCAGCGTGAGGGGCGCGACTCGATGCGGGTCAGGCTGATGCCGGCCTCCGCGATCGGCTTGAGCAGCGAATACAGCGACCCCGGCCGGTTGGCGGTACTCAGCATCACCGATGTGCGGTCCGCCCCGCTGGGTTCCGTGGTCCCCGAGCCGATGATCAGGAAGCGCGTCGTGTTGTCGGCGCGGTCCTCCACATGCGGGGCCCGCACCGGCACGTTGTAGTGTTCCGCCGCCGCCTGGCTGGCCAGCGCCGCCGCGGTGGGATCCTGCGCCGCGATCTCGGCCGCCCGGGCGTTGCTGGAGACCGCCTCGCGCTCGGCATGGGGCAGCTCGCTATCCAGCCACTGGCGGCATTGCGCCAGCGCCTGCGCATGCGCGAGGACCCGCCGCACCTGCCCGAGATCCTCGGCCCGGGACAGCAGGTGGTGGTGGATCGGGGTCACGACCTCGCCACAGATCTGGAGGGAGGAATCCATGAAGCAGTCCACGGTGTGGGTGACGACCCCCTCGGAGCTGTTCTCGATGGGCACCACGCCGAACTGCGCGCGCCCGGTCTCCACCGCGCCGAACACCGCATCGATCGAGGCCAGCGGCTGGGTCTCGACGGCATGGCCGAAGTGCTTGCGCGCCGCCAGGTGAGTGAAGGTCCCCACCGGTCCGAGATAGGCGACATGGAGCGGATGCTCGAGCGCCAGGCACTCGGACATGATCTCGCGGAACAGCCGCGTGATGGCCTCGTCGGACAGCGGGCCGGGATTCCGTTCGCGCACCCGCCGCAGGATCTCGGCCTCGCGCTCCGGACGGTAGAACACCGGGTCGCTCTCCTGGCTGCGCTTGACCCGCGCCACCGCCTCGGCGCAGCGGGCGCGCTCGCTCAGCCGCTCCAGGAGTTCGGCATCCAGCGCGTCGATACGCGCGCGCAGGGCCGCGAGGTCTTCGCGGTCCTCGGCGGATGGCGACGAATACGGATCCCCGGCCATCGCCTACAGCACCCGGGCCCGCAGCACGCCGTCGATCCGGTGCAGGGCGTCCAGGGTCTCCGCGTTGGGGTGGCCGTCCACGTCCATCAGGGTGTAGGCCAGATCGCCACGGGAGTCATTCATCAGGTGCAGGATGTTGATATTCGATTCGCCCAGCGTGTGTGAGATGCGCCCGACCCGGTCCGGCAGGTTCCGGTTGATGATCGCGATGCGGGTATCTCCCTTGCGGTCCAGTACCAGGGTCGGCAGGTTCACGGAGTTCACCACGTTGCCGTTCTCCAGGTAGTCCCGGAGCTGGTCGGCGATCATGACCGCGCAGTTCTCCTCGGATTCGGTCGTCGAGGCGCCCAGATGCGGCAGGGTGATCACCCGCGGGTGGCCCACCATGCCCTGTACCGGAAAGTCCGTGATGTAGGCATGCAGTTGATCCGCATCCAGTCCTTCCCGCACGGCCGTGTCATCGACGATCCCCTCGCGGGCCAGGTTGAGCACCATCGCCCCGGGGTTCATGCCGGCCAGCGTCTTGGCGTTCACCAGATTGGCGGTATTCTCGGTCAGCGGCACGTGTACGGTGACGGCGTCGGCCCCTTCCATGGCCGCCTCTACCGAGCGCGCCCGCTCGATGCCGGAATCCAGGCGCCAGGCGTTTTCCACCGTGACCTTGGGGTCGAAGCCGACCACTTCCATGCCCAGCGCACGGGCGGCGTTGGCGACGCCGACCCCGATCGCCCCAAGGCCCAGGACGGCCAGACGCCGGCCCGGCAGTTCGAAGCCGGTGAACTTCTTCTTGCCCTGTTCCACCGCGGACATGAAATCTTCCTTCGAGGGGTCCAGCTCCTGCACGTAGCCAGCCGCCGGCAGCAGGTTGCGGGCACCCAGCAACAGCCCGGCGATGACCAGTTCCTTCACCGCATTGGCATTCGCGCCGGGGGCGTTGAACACGGCCACGCCGCGCTCGGACAGGGCCGCCACCGGGATATTGTTGACCCCGCTCCCGGCGCGCCCCACCGCCAGGACCGAATCCGGGATCTCCACCGAATGCAGGTCGAAGGAGCGCAGCATCAGCGCGTCCGGCTGATTGATATCCGAGGCGACCTCGTAATGGTCACGCGGGAAACGATCCAGCCCGCGCACGGCGATGTTGTTGTAGGTCTGAATCCGGTACATCACGACCTCCTCGTCCGGTAGCGTCCCCGGCAACAGCGATTCGACGGGATCAGGCGTGGCGGTTCTCGAAGTCCGCCATGAACTCGATCAGCGCATCCACGGCGCTCTCCGGAACGGCGTTGTAGATGCTGGCGCGCATGCCGCCCACCGACCGGTGGCCCTTCAGCGAGGACAGGCCGGCCGCATCGGCCTCGTTCAGGAAGGACCCGTCCAGGGCGTCGTCCGCGAGGATGAACGGCACGTTCATCCAGGAGCGGGCCGCGGGCTCCACCGGGTTCCGGTAGAAGGCGGAATTGTCGATGTACTGGTACAGCTTGGCCGCCTTGCGCTGGTTGATCTCGGCCATCGCCTCCAGGCCGCCCTGCTCCAGCAGCCACTCGAATACCAGCCCGGCCAGGTACCAGCCAAAGGTCGGCGGGGTGTTGTACATCGAGTCATTCTTCGCCTGCAGGGCCCAGTCCAGCACCGCCGGCACGGGTGCCTGGCGCTCGCGTTCCAGCAGGTCGTTGCGCACGATCACCACGGTCAGGCCGGCCGGGCCGATATTCTTCTGCGCCCCGGCATAGATCACGCCAAACTTCGAGACATCGATCGGGCGCGACAGGATGGTCGAGGACATGTCCGCGACCAGCGGCACGTCACCCACATCCGGGATATCGGGAAACTCCACGCCGCCGATGGTCTCGTTCGGCGTGTAGTGCACGTAGGCGGCATTGGGGTCCAGGTTCCAGGAGGCACGATCCGGGATCGAGTCGTAGCCGCTTGCCTGCGAACTCGCCACGATGTTCACCGGCCCGTATTTCTGGGCCTCCTTGATCGCCTTGCCGGACCAGGCCCCGGTATCGATGTAGTCGGTGCTCTGGCCATTGGCCAGGTTCAGCGGGATGGCCGCGAACTGTCCGGTCGCCCCGCCCTGCAGGAACAGGACCGAATAGTTCTCGGGGATGTTCATCAGCTTGCGCAGGTCCTGCTCGGCCTTCTCGGCCACGGCCATGAACGGCTTGCCGCGGTGACTCATCTCCATCACCGACATCCCGGACCCGCGGAAGTCCAGCAGCTCGTCACGCGCCCGCTCGAGTACCGCCTGCGGCAGGGCCGCCGGCCCCGCGCTGAAGTTCATCACTCGCGTCATGCCTGTTCTCCATCGTCGCTGGATTCGGGACCCGTCTCCGGGTCCGCCCCGGTTTCCATCTCGTCGGATTCTTCGTCGCCGGCCTCGCCCTGCAGCTGGGCCACACGGGCCAGCTCGACCAGGTTCTCGCCTTCGTCAAGCCGAATCAGCCGCACGCCCTGCGTATTGCGCCCGATCAGCGGAATTTGATCCACCGGCGTGCGCACCAGGGTCCCGCCGTTGGTGATCAGCATCACCTCGTCATCGTCCAGGACCCGCGAAGCCCCGACCAGCGGGCCGTTGCGCCCCTCGGTCTGGATCGCGATTACGCCCTGACCGCCACGGCGGTGGACCGGGAACTCGTCGAAGCGGGTGCGCTTGCCGTAGCCATGCTCGGTCGCCAGCAGCGCCGATCCCTCGTCCACATTCAGCAGGGCAATCACCCGGTGATCGCCTTCCATGCGCACCCCGCGCACGCCACAGGCGGTGCGCCCCATGGCGCGCACGTCGCTCTCGTGGAAGCGCACGGCCTTGCCGGCCGTGGTCACCAGCATCACGTCGAGGGTGCCGTCGGTCAGGGACACGTCCACCAGGTGGTCGCCCTCGCGCAGATCCACCGCGATGATGCCGGAGGCCCGGCGGCGCGAGAAATCCGTCAGCGGTGTCTTCTTGACTGTCCCCTGCGCGGTGACCATGAACACATAGTGGTCCGGGTCGTATTCGCGCACCGGCAGGATCGCGTTGATCCGCTCGTCGGACTCCAGCGGCAGCAGGTTCACGATCGGCTTGCCGCGCGAGGCGCGCGAGCCCTGCGGCAGCTCGTAGACCTTCAGCCAGTACACCCGACCCCGGCTGGAGAAGCACAGGATCGTGTCGTGGGTGTTGGCCACCACCAGACGGTCGATGAAGTCCTCTTCCTTGAAGCTGGTCGCGGCCTTGCCACGCCCGCCCCGGCGCTGCGCGCGGTAGTCCGCCACTGGCTGGTACTTCACGTAGCCGGCGTGCGAGAGCGTGACGACCACGTCCTCCTCGCCGATCAGGTCTTCCAGGGTCAGGTTGGCCTGGCGTTCGCGGATCTCGCTGCGGCGCTCGTCGCCAAACTGTTCGGCCACGGCCAGCAGCTCGTTGCGGATCTCCAGTTGCAGGCGATCGCCGGAGCCGAGGATATCCAGCAGGTCGTCGATCAGCTCCAGCAGCTCGCGGTACTCGTCCAGGATCTTGTCCTGTTCCAGCCCGGTCAGGCGGTGCAGGCGCAGGTCCAGGATCGCCTGTGCCTGGGCCTCGGACAGGCGATAGCCGTCGTCGCCCACGCCGTATTCCGGCGCCAGGTCCTCCGGCCGCGAGGCGCTGGCCCCGGCGCGGTCCAGCATGTCACTGACCACGCCCAGCGGCCAGCCGCGGGCCAGCAGGCCGGCCTTGGCCTCGGCCGGGTTGGGGGCGGCACGGATCAGCTCGATCACGGGATCGATGTTGGCCAGCGCGATCGCCAGGCCTTCCAGAATATGGGCGCGCTCCCGGGCCTTGCGCAGATCGAAGATCGTGCGCCGGGTGACCACCTCGCGACGATGCCGCAGGAACGCCTCCAGCACCTGACGCAGGTCCAGCACCTTCGGCTGTCCGTCGACCAGGGCGACGATGTTGATGCCGAAGACGTTCTGCATCTGGGTGTGCATGTACAGGTGGTTCAGGACCACCTCGGCCATCTCGCCACGCTTGAGCTCGATGACCAGACGCATGCCGTCCTTGTCCGACTCGTCGCGCAGCTCGGAGATGCCCTCGATGCGCTTCTCCTTCACCAGCTCCGCGATCTTCTCGGTCAGGCGTGCCTTGTTCACCTGGTAGGGCAGCTCGGTAACCACAATCGCCTCGCGCTGGCCACCCTCCAGCGGCTCGACATGCGAGCGTGCCCGGATCAGGACCCGGCCGCGACCGGTACGGTAGGCCTCGCGAACGCCCTCGATGCCGTTGATGATGCCGGCCGTCGGGAAGTCCGGGCCCGGCAGGTGTTCCATCAGACCATCGATGGAGATCTCGGGGTCGTCGATCAGGGCCACACAGGCGTTGATCACCTCGCGCAGATTATGCGGCGGGATGTTGGTCGCCATCCCCACCGCGATCCCGGCGGAGCCGTTGACCAGCAGGTTGGGGAACTTGCTCGGCAGCACCGCCGGCTCGCTCTCGGAGCCGTCGTAGTTGTCGATGAAGTCGACGGTTTCCTTGTCGATGTCGGCCAGCAGTTCCGCCGCGATGCGCGCCATGCGCACCTCGGTGTACCGCATGGCCGCCGGGGAGTCGCCGTCGATGGAGCCGAAGTTGCCCTGCCCGTCGGCCAGCATGTAGCGCATCGAGAACGGCTGCGCCATGCGCACGATGGCGTCGTAAACGGCGGAATCGCCATGCGGGTGGTACTTACCGATCACGTCACCGACCACACGCGCCGACTTCTTGTAGGGCTTGTTGTAGTCGTTGCCCAGCTCGCGCATCGCGTAGAGCACGCGGCGATGGACCGGCTTGAGGCCGTCACGGACATCGGGGAGGGCCCGGCCCACGATTACGCTCATTGCGTAATCGAGGTAGGACTGCTGCATCTCGTCTTCGAGATTGACCGGGAAGATTTCCTTGGCAAATTCAGCCATCGAGGGTTACGCCGTCCGTCTGAACAAGCTCGCGATCATACCACAGGGGTAACCACTGGGGCTCGGCTTTTCGCGCCTCAAAACGGTTCTCCGGGCCTCTCAGGCCCGAAGACCGTCCACCGGGGGCGCGTTTGAGCGCTCGTCAGTGAGCGGATGCGAGCGTCTCCGGGGCCGTGGGCTCGCGCAGCGCCGCGAGCCGCTCCGCCGTCGGCGCCTCCACGACCCCGCGTTCGGTGACGATGGCATCGATCAGCTCCGCCGGGGTCACGTCGAAGGCCGGGTTGTAGCCTCGGGCGCCTTCGGCCGCCACGCGCTGACCCGCCAGCGCCAGCACCTCGTCCTCGCCGCGCTGCTCGATGGGGATACCGGTCCCGTCCGGCATCTCGAAGTCGATGGTCGCGACCGGCGCGGCCACCATGAACCGGACCCCGTGGGCACGCGCCAGGAGGGCCAGGCCGTAGGTCCCGATCTTGTTTGCGGTGTCGCCATTGGCGGCGATCCGGTCCGCCCCGACAATCACCCAGCCGACGCGGCCCGAGCGCAACAGGCTGGCCGCGGCGCCTTCGCACAGCACCTGTACGGGGATCCCGTCATGTACCAGCTCCCAGGCGGTCAGGCGGCTCCCTTGCAGCCAGGGCCGGGTCTCGTCGGCGAAGACCTCCTCGATCCGTCCGGCATCCCAGGCGGCGCGGATCACGCCGAGGGCCGTGCCGTAGCCCCCGGTGGCCAGCGAGCCCGTGTTGCAGTGGGTCAGCACCCCCTGCCCCGGCTCGATCAGCCTCGCGCCGAGCGCGCCCAGCCGCCGGTTGCCGGCGATGTCCGACTCGAGCATCCACTCCGCCTCGGCCTGCGTCGCCGCGACCGCCGCCTCCGCGGACGGGCTCGCGTCCACCAGCGCCTGCATGCGATCCAGCGCCCAGAACAGGTTCACCGCCGTGGGACGCGCCGCGCGCAGGGTTTCGATATCCGCCGCAATGCTCGCACGCCAGTCGTCCCGCCCGGTCGCCCGCTGGCAGGCCAGTACCACCCCGAAGCCCGCGGTAATCCCGATCGCCGGCGCCCCGCGCACCACCATGTCGCGGATCGCGGCGGCCACGGCCGGCGCATCCCGGTAACGCTGCCAGAGGTTCTCGCCCGGCAGCCGACGCTGGTCGAGCAACTGAAGTTCGCTGTGGTGAAAGCGAATCGGGCGAATGGTGTCGGAGTGTTCACGGTTCATCCCGTCATTCTACCAGCCCGCCTGCGGTTTCGGGCCCGCGCGGACAGCCTGGCGGCAGGGGCGCTCCGGCGTCTGGCGCGGGCCGCCACAACCGCCGGGAACCCGCCCGGTGGCCGGGCCCGACCTTCAGTTCCGTATCCGCCTCAAGCCGCAGGGCCCCCTGGCGGCCGGTCTCCTGCAGCGGGACGCAGGCCCTGTCCAGGCGCTGGCGTGCCGCGCCGGCCAGCCCCCTGCCCTGCGCATCGGTGCTGGCCCAGGCCATGGCGGGGCGGGCGTCCTGCAGCCAGCCGCGGCTCAGGCTGTCGGCGCCGGCCCCGCGGGGCACGACCAGCAGGTCGCTGCTTCGCTGTTCCGCCCCTTCCTGCATCAGCACGGCCTCGCCCAGGCCGCCGAGCCCGCCGGTTAGTACCAGCCGAACACCCCCAGCCGTCTCCACCGCCAGCACGCAGGAGGCCGAGGCGCTCCCGTCCCAGCCGGCGGGTGGATGGAGAATCTCGAAATCGACGCCATCCCATTCCCAGACCTCGCCTGCCTCGCAGGGCCGTTCCCCGGGTCCTTGCGGGCGGCGCCGCAGGACCTCGCCCACAGGTAGCGTCGCGCGTACGGCGGCGGCCCCGCCGGAATGCGCGGCATGCTCGTGGCTCAGGATCATGCGGTCCAGGCGGCGTACCCCCTCCGCACGCAGGCTCGGAATCACGATCTGATCCCCCGCGCTGTAGCCCCCGGCGCGCCCGGGACCGGCATCCCATAACAACGCATGGTGGCGGGTCTGCAGCAAGAGCGATTGCCCGTTCCCTACATCCAGCAGCAGCGCCCGTGCGCTGCCCGCATCGATCTGCGGACGCATGGGCAGAGCCAGGGCGATGCCGGCCAGCACCACCCACGGAGCGGCGAGGCGCAGGCGCGGCAGCAAGGCGACCAGCACCGCGACCCCGCCCAGGAGGCTGGCCGCCAGCGGCACCCGCCGCTCGTCCACCAGCACGGGCACGTGCGAAAGGCCGTCCAGTAGCCCGACCAGCAGCATCAGGATCCCGTCGCCGAGATGCAGGAACGGCTGGCCGAGCGGTGCCCACAATGCCGCCAGACCGGCCCCGACCAGCAACAAGGGCAGCACCAGAAGGCTGATCACCGGCACCGCCACCAGATTGGCGACGGGCGCCACCCAGGAGCCCAGCTGGAACCAGGCCAGGCTGAGGGGAAGCATGGCCAGCGCGAGCATCACCTGAATGCTGCCGGCCGCGCGCCAGCCCGGACGGCCCGAACGGCCCTGCAACAGCAGAAGAATCACCGCCACGGCGCCAAAGGAAAACCAGAAGCCCGGGGCCAGCACACTGGTCGGCCGCCACAGCACCACCGCGATGGCCGCCAGCATCAGTCCGCGCCAGGCAAACGCCTCGCGCCGCCACAACAGCGCGGCCATAAAAGCCGCCAGCATAATCAGCGCGCGCTGGGTCGGAATGCTGAAGCCGGCCAGCGCGGCATAGAGCGCAGCCCCGGCGAGGCCCGTCAGCGCCATGAAGGCCGGCTTGCGTATCCGCGCCTGCACCGGGACGAGACCGGACCAGGCAAGCCCCGCGAGCAATCCGACAAACCCGGCGACGAGGCCGACATGCAGGCCCGAGATCGCCATCAGGTGGTTGGTCCCGGTCCGCAGGAAGGCCTGCCACTCCTCGTCGGTCATGCCCTGCCGGTCGCCGATGACGAGGGCCTGCACCAGGCCGGGGTGGCGCAGGCCCGGGGCCGCCTGTTCCAGGCGCTCGCGCAGCGCACCGCGCATGCGATGCAACCCGGCCCGCCAGCGGGCGTCCCGAATCCGTGGTGCCCGGGCGTCCTTTAACGCCTTGAAGTCGAGCAGTGTCGCGGATCCATGCAGGCCCTCGCGGTAGTACCAGCCGGCACGATCGAACCCACCCGGATTCGCCGGCCCCCGGGCCGGCCGCAGGCGCAGGGTCATGTAGCCATACGATCCCGCCTCGAGCTCGGGGCGCGCGGGGTACGTCGAAACCAGCAGTTCGCGCGCCCGAAACGCTTCCGGTCCCGATCGGGTCGCGGCCACCCGTATCCGGAAACGGCTGCGACGTTCGCCATGTTCCGGCAGACTGATGATCGTGGCGAACACGGTGGCCTCCTCCCCGGCCAGGGCGGGAGGCAGCGCATGTTCCAGCCAGGTGTCCGCGTTCTGCTGGACCAGCCCCCAGGCGAGCAGCGCACCCAGCGCCAGCGTCCAGGGCCAGAGGCCCGGATAGCCGAGGCGCCGCAGGCCGGCGCTGGCGCCCGCGGTGGCCAGGAACAGGGCCAGCATGGGGCCGGGCATCAAAGGAACCGGTTCGGGCAGCCGGTGAAGGCCCCACGCCGCCGCGATCAGCCCGAGGGCAAAGCCGGTCACAAAAGGCCCCGTTGACCAGGCGCCATGGCCGGACCGGATGTGGCTTGCCCCGCCGACCATGGTCCCGCACGTACAATAGCGGCGAGAATGCACGGCAGGTGCGCGGCAGCGCGCCCACGCACGACGGACCATCGGCAGCCCGGTACATGGCAAGACACATCATCAAAAAGATGTTTCCCGGCATGGAACACATGCGCGGGCACAAGGCGCTCGCCCCGCTGGGGCCGCGCCTGGGTTCGCCGGATTTGTGGCATCTGAACCGCCGCTCCGTGGCTGGTGCGTTTGCCGTCGGGCTCTTCGTGGCCTTCCTGCCACTGCCCATGCAGATGCTGATCGCGGCCGCCGTGGCCGTGCTGGTCCGTGTCAATCTGCCGATCTCGGTGATCCTGGTCTGGATCTCCAACCCGGTCACCATGCCGCCCATGTTGTATCTGGCCTACACGATCGGACGCAAGCTACTCGACGAACCGCGCCGCGACATCCATCTGGACTGGAGCTGGGAGTGGTTCTCCACGGAGCTGCTGACGATCTGGCAGCCCCTGCTCCTGGGCAGCGTCCTGCTCGGCGCGGCAGCCGGCCTCTCGGGGTACTTGCTGGTGCGTTTCCTGTGGCGGCTGAACGTCGTCCAGCGCGTGCGCAGCCGGCGTTACCTGCGACGGCTGCGCAAGGAAATGGCGGAACGCCAGGCGGCCGCGCGGCGGGATGGCCGCCCGCCGGATGACCGGGGCGCCTGAAGCGAGAGAGGCGCGCGGTCTATTCGTGTGTGGCGAGCTGGCCGTCGAACGGTTGCAGCTCCAGGTGGCCCTTGACCAGTTGGACCGAGCGATCAAGCTCGCGCGCCAGGGTGATGTCGTGGGTCACCAGGGCCAGAGCGGTCCCGGTGGAACGGTTCATCGCGCGCAGCAACTCGAACACCTGCGCCGCCCGTTCCTGGTCCAGGTTGCCGGTGGGTTCGTCCGCCAGGATGGCCGAGGGGCGCGTCACCAGCGCCCGGGCGATCGCGACCCGCTGGCGTTCGCCACCGGAGAGCTCCGCGGGTTTGTGTTCCAGGCGGGGTTCCAGGTCCACCTGTCCCAGCCAGTGGCGTGCCTCAGCCCGGGCCCTGCGGTTGGAGACCCCGCGGATGAGCAGCGGCAGGGCCACGTTCTCCGCCGCGGTCAGCTCGGGCAGCAGATGGTGAAACTGGTAGACGAAGCCGAGGTGCTGGTTGCGCAGGTGGCCACGTCTAGCCTCGCTCATGCGGGTCCAGTCCGTTCCCAGCAGGCGCACGGACCCCGCCGTCGGGCGGTCCAGCCCGCCCAGCAGGTGCAGCAAGGTGCTCTTGCCGCTCCCCGAGGCCCCGATGATCGCCGTCTGGTCGCCGGGCTGCAGGGCAAAGTCCACCCCGCTGAGAACGGCCACGTCCAGCTTGCCGTCGCGGAAACGGCGCTCCAGACCGACCGCCTCGAGGACCGGGGTGTCGTGATCAGTCATAGCGCAGCGCCTCCGCCGGCTGGGTGCGGGCGGCACGCCAGGCCGGGAACAGTGTGGCCACCACGGTCAGCAGGAAGCCGAGCACCCCGACCCGGAGCACATCCGCAAGCTTGAGCTCCGAGGGCAGGTCGCTGATGTAGTACACCTCGGCGGACAGGAACTCGATGCCGGAGACCCGCTCGATGAAGGGGACCACCACGTCGATGTTCGCGGCCAGCGACACCCCGGCGATGGTGCCCAGCAGGATCCCGATCGCCCCGATCACCACCCCCTGGACCATGAAGATCACCATGATCCCCGCCGGCGACAGCCCGAGCGTACGCAGAATGGCAATGTCTCCCTGCTTGTCGGTGACCAGCATGATCAGGGTCGAGACGATGTTGAAGGCCGCGACCGCGACGATCAGCGACAGGATGATGAACATCACCATCTTTTCCATCTGGATCGCGCGGAACAGGTTGGCGTGCTGGCGTGTCCAGTCGGACACCCGGAAAAGCCCGTCCAGCTGGGCCGCCACATCGCGGGCCACCACACCCGCTTCCATCATGTCGGTCAGGCGCAGCCGCAGCCCGGTCACCTGTTCGCCCATCTGGAACACCGCCTGGGCGTCTTCCAGGTGGATGAACGCTGTCCCGCGGTCGTACTCGTACATCCCCACCTCGAACAGGCCGGAGACCTCGAAGCGGCGCATGCGTGGCATCACGCCGGCCGGCGAGACCGAGGCCTGAGGCGCCATCAGGATGATCGAGTCGCCGACCCGGACGCGCAGTTCGGCCGCCAGTTCCCGCCCGAGCACCACCCGGTAGCGCCCGCCCTCCAGGCTGCCCAGCTCGCCCTGCAGCATGTGCTCGGCAATGCGCGCGACGCGCTCCTCTGCCTCGGGCTCCACGCCCCGGATCAGTGCCCCGGAGATATTCCCGCGCGCACTCAGCATGGCCTCGCCCTGGACATACGGCGCGGCCGCGACCACGCGCTCGTCGATCTCCGGCGCCTCGCGCTGCAGGCGTTCCCAATCCCGCAGCCCGCCATTGGCCTCGCGGATTGTGGCATGCGAGGCCATGCCCAGGATGCGGTCGCGCAACTCGCGTTCGAACCCGTTCATCACCGACAGCACCGTGATCAACGCCATCACGCCCAGGGCCAGCCCGATGATGGACACCACCGAGATGAACGAGATGAAGTGATTGCGCCGCTTCGCGCGCGTGTAGCGCAGGCCGATGGCGAGGGTCAGGGGGCGAAACATCGCGAAATCATGCCAGAGATACCCGTTCGCGCCTATAGCCCGGCGGACCTGCGTTGAGGGAGGGGAGGCATGGCGTCACGCTAGACGCTACCATGGGACTGTCCAGCAAACGGAGAGTCGGCCATGCCAGGGAAATGCAACGCCTCTAACCCCACCCCGAAGACCACTGTGCGCACCGTCGCCAGCGCCCTCGTCCTGGCATTGTTTGCCGGGGCCATGGCGACTGCATCGGCCGACATCCTGCGCGGTCCCGATGGTGGATTCACCGTGAAGGAACGCGAAGGGGTTCCCACCCGTGGCCAGACCCAGGCCGCGGTAATCCGCCAGCACGGCGAGCCCGAGCGACGCCATGCCACGGTGGGCGACCCGCCGATTACGCGCTGGGACTACGCCGACTTCTCCGTGGTGTTCGAGGGCGAATACGTCCTGCACAGTGCCGTGCGCAACGGATCCAGCGCCGATCGTCCATGAGCACCGGGGAAACCGGCCCGACAATGA
The DNA here is from genome assembly GCF_000381445.1 of Thioalkalivibrio sp. ALE22. NCBI lineage: Bacteria > Pseudomonadati > Pseudomonadota > Gammaproteobacteria > Chromatiales > Ectothiorhodospiraceae > Thioalkalivibrio > Thioalkalivibrio sp. ALE22. Next base: position 133,816 of record NZ_KB906500.1, on the reverse strand, counting down.
CGCAACGCCGGCTCCCGGCCGAATGGGAGCCCCAGGGCGCGATCCAGCTCACCTGGCCGCATGATGACACCGACTGGGCCCCGGTCCTGGAACAGGTGCATCCGGTGTTCGCGCTGATCGCGGCGAGCATCAGCCAGTTCGAGCCGGTCATCATCGTCGCGCGCGACCCCGAACACATCGAGGAGATCTCCGGCTTTCTTACCGAGACCGCGATCCGTCCGGATCGCCTGTGGTTCGCGCTGGCCCCCAGCAATGACACTTGGGCGCGCGATCATGGCGCGATCACCGTATTCGATGGCGACCAGCCGCGCCTGCTGGACTTCACCTTCAATGGCTGGGGGGGCAAGTATCCCGCGGACCTCGACGACGGCATCACCCGGGCCCTCGCGAGCCAGGGCGTCTTCGGGAGCTGCGTGCCGGAGCCGACCGGTCTGGTCCTGGAAGGAGGCTCCATCGAATCGGACGGCGCCGGCACCCTGCTGACCACCGCGCGCTGTCTGCTCTCCGCCACCCGGAACCCGCAGCTGGATCGCGCGGGCATCGAGCAAAGCCTGGCCCGATGGCTGGGGGCCCGGCGCGTGCTCTGGCTGGAACACGGCCAGCTGGAGGGCGACGACACCGACGCCCATATCGACACGCTGGCGCGCTTCTGTGCGCAGGACACCATCGCCTATGTCCAGTGCGACGACCCGCAGGATCCGCACTACCCGGAACTGCAGGCAATGGAACAGGAGCTACGGGCCCTGCGCCAGCCGTCTGGCGAACCCTACCGCCTGATCCCCCTGCCCTGGCCCGCCCCGATCTTCGAGGATGGCCGGCGACTGGCCGCGACCTATGCGAATTTCCTGATCCTGAACGGAGCGGTCCTGCTGCCGGTGTATGACGATGCCGCGGATGCCGTCGCCCGGGACCGGCTCGCCGAGGCCTTTCCGGGACGCGAGATCGTGGAAATCGACTGCCGCCCCATCATTCGTCAGGGTGGCAGCCTTCACTGCCTGACCATGCAGTATCCCGCGGCCGCCCTCGGCATCCCGCAGGAATAACCGCCAGCCCGAGTCCCCATCATGTCCCGTGACACCCTGTCCGTTGCCCTGATCCAGCACCAGGACGCCGGCAGCGTCGAGGCCAACCTCGACGCCACCGCTGCGGCCGTGGCTACGGCCGCGGCGAACGGCGCCCGCCTGGTGGTCCTGGCCGAACTGCATACCGGCCCCTATTTCTGCCAGACCGAGGATCTCGCCACCTTCGATGCGGCCGAACCGATCCCCGGTCCCAGCAGCGAACGCCTGGCGGCGATCGCGCGCGAGCACGGCGTGGTCCTCGTCGGCTCCCTGTTCGAGCGGCGCGCCCCGGGGCTCTATCACAACACCGCCGTGGTCTTCGAAACCGACGGCCGCCAGGTCGGCACCTACCGCAAGATGCACATCCCCGACGACCCGGGTTACTACGAGAAGTACTACTTCACGCCGGGCGATACCGGCTTTGTGCCCATCGATACCTCCGTCGGCCGGCTTGGCGTCCTGGTCTGCTGGGACCAGTGGTATCCCGAGGCCGCGCGTATCATGGCGCTGTCCGGTGCCGAGCTGCTGATCTACCCGACCGCGATCGGCTGGGACCCGCAGGACACACCGGAGGAACAGCGTCGCCAGCAGGAGGCCTGGATCACTGTCCAGCGCGGCCACGCCGTGGCCAACAACCTCCCGGTGATCGCCTGCAATCGCACCGGCCACGAGCCCGACCCCTCGGGGCATTCGCCCGGCGCAACCTTCTGGGGTACGAGCTTCGCCGCCGGTCCGCAAGGCGAATTCCTGGCCCGCGCCGGCGAGGACGCGCCGGAGATCCTGGCTGTCGAGCTGGATCGTACCCGCACCGAGGCCGTGCGCCGCCAATGGCCCTTCCTCCGCGACCGCCGCATCGACGCCTACGCCCCCATCCTCAAGCGCTACATCGACCCCGACTGATTTCCCTGAACGCAAACAAAAGCGTTTACAGGAAGAAGGGAAGATTGGAAGGGGGATGATTTGAGCGGCCGCAGGGGCACGACAGGCGCCGTGTCAGGCAACGGCGTCCTCATGATTTCTTCGCCCTGAAACCCTTTTTGCCTTCCAGGCTTCCTGTGAATCGCCCTTGACCGACACAAGGACCTCGCGCACCCGTGCGGCGGAATCCGTATAATCGCCACCCTTTCCGCAGCCCCGATCCGCAGGCCCATGTCCGAAAAACGGCGCAATCCGCTTCAGCCCGGCCGCCTACCCGGCTCCGGTTTCGAGATCTGGTCGGGACTCAACGCCACGGCGGCGACCCTCGCCCTGTCCCGCAATGCTGCGGCGTTCGATCGCCCGCTGCTGGTCATCACGGAATCCAACGAGGCCGCCGACCGCTGGCAGGAGGAATGGGAGTTCTTCGCCGGCGACCGCGACCTTCCGCTGCTGCGCCTGCCGGACTGGGAAACCCTGCCGTTCGATGTGTTCTCCCCGCACGAGGACATCATTTCGGAACGCCTGCGCACGCTGTACCACCTGCCCGGTCTGGAGCGCGGCATTGTGCTGATGCCGGTCTCCACCCTGATGCAGCGTCTCCCGCCGCGCGACTGGCTGACCAGTCAGGGGCTCTCCCTGCAGACCGGCCAGCGGCTGGATCGCATGACGCTGCGCGAGAATCTCGCCGAGGCCGGTTACAACGCGGTGCAGCAAGTCATCAGCCATGGCGAGTTCGCGGCCCGCGGGGAGATCCTGGACCTGTTCCCGATGGGTGCCGACGAGCCCGTGCGTATCGAGTTCCTGGACGACGAGATCGACTCCCTGCGCCAGTTCGATCCCGAATCGCAGCGCTCCACCGAAAAGGTCGAGCGCCTGGAGATCCTCCCCAGCCACGAGTTCCCGCTGAACGATACGGCCATCCGCGAATTCCGGACACGCTACCGGGCGCAGTTCGCCGGCGACCCCACCCGGCACCCGATCTACCGCGACATCAGCGAGGGGCTGGTCCCGCCGGGTATCGAGGCCTACCTGCCACTGTTCTTCGAGGGCATGGACACGGTATTCGACTACTGCCCCGAGGCCCAGGTGGTGCAGCTCGGCAATATCGCCGGCGCCGCGGAGGAGTTTGCCCAGGAGATCCGCGATCGCTTCGAGCAGTTGAGCCACCAGTACGATCGCCCGCTGCTGCCGCCGGAGCGGCTCTATCTGGATATCGACCAGCTCGGGAACGCCCTGCGCGCGCACTCCGGCGTGGCCATGGGCCACCCGGCCGCACCACTTCCCGCGGACCGTGGCGCCGAGATCGCGTTCACCTGCGACCCGCTCCCGGAACTGGGGATGCAGCAAGGCCGTGAAGACCCGGCCCAGCGGCTGAAGGCGTTCATCGAAGGTCAGCAGCGAGTCCTGCTCGCCGCGGAATCGGCCGGGCGGCGCGAGGCCCTGCTGACCCTGCTGCGGGAACAGGCCGTCCCGCACCATCCAGTGGAGAACTGGGACGCCTTCCTCGATGCCGGGGCGGGCCTGCATGTCACCGTCGCCGCCCTCGGGGAGGGTTTCGTCCTGCCCGAGGGCGTCGCGGTCGCCCCCGAGGCCGCGCTGCTCGGCGAACGGGCCCGGCAGACCCGCGGCCGCAACCGCAGTACTCGGGACGCGGACGCGGTGGTGCAGAACCTCAGCGACCTCACCATCGGCGCCCCGGTGGTACACGAGGAACAGGGCGTGGGCCGCTACCTCGGGCTGCAGACCCTCGACTTCAACGGCCAGCCTTCCGAGTTCCTGACCCTGGAATACGCCGACGGCGCCAAGCTCTATGTGCCGGTCTCCTCGCTGCATCTGATCAGCCGTTACACCGGCGCCGACGCCGAGCACGCCCCGCTGCATCGGCTCGGCAGCGAACAATGGGACAAGGCGCGCCGCAAGGCCGCGGAAAAGGCGCGCGACGTGGCCGCGGAACTGCTGGACATCCACGCCCGGCGCGCGGCGAAACAGGGCACCGTATTCGCCACCGACACCCCCGAATATCACGGCTTCGCCGCGGGATTCCCGTTCGAGGAGACCCTGGACCAGCAACAGGCGATCGACGCAGTCCTCGCGGACATGGCCGATACCCGGCCCATGGATCGCGTGATCTGTGGCGATGTCGGCTTCGGCAAGACCGAGGTGGCGATGCGCGCCGCGTTCGTCGCGGTGCAGAACAACAAGCAGGTGGTGGTGCTGGTCCCCACCACCCTGCTCGCCCAGCAGCATCATCAGAACTTCACCGACCGTTTCGCCGACTGGCCGGTCCGCATCGAGTCCCTGTCGCGTTTTCGCAGTGCCAAGCAGCAGGCCGGGGTGCTGGAAGGCCTGAAGGACGGCAAGGTCGACATCGTCATCGGCACCCACAAACTGCTGCAGGCCAACCTCGACTTCTCCAACCTGGGCCTGGTGATCGTTGACGAGGAACAGCGTTTCGGCGTTCGCCACAAGGAGGCGCTGAAGAAGCTGCGCGCCGAAGTGGACATGCTCACCCTGACCGCGACCCCGATCCCGCGCACGCTGAACATGGCCCTGGCCGGCCTGCGCGACCTGTCGGTGATCACCACCCCGCCGCGCGAGCGCCTGGCGATCAAGACCTTCGTCAACGAATGGAACGACGCCATTATCCAGGAGGCCTGCCTGCGCGAGATCCGTCGGGGCGGCCAGGTGTACTTCCTGCACAACGAGGTGAACACCATCGAGCGCACCGCCCAGCGCGTGCAGGAGCTGCTGCCCGGTGCGCGGGTAGGAATCGCGCACGGCCAGATGCGCGAACGCGAGCTGGAACAGGTGATGCTCGACTTCTATCACCGGCGCTACAACATTCTGGTCTGCACCACGATCATCGAGACCGGGATCGACGTCCCCACCGCCAATACCATCGTGATGAACCGTGCCGACAAGCTGGGCCTGGCGCAGATGCACCAGCTGCGCGGGCGCGTCGGCCGTTCGCACCACCGCGCCTATGCCTACCTGATCACGCCACCGGAAAAGGCCATGACCGCCGACGCGAAGAAGCGCCTGGAGGCCATCGCCTCGCTGGAAGACCTGGGCGTCGGCTTCACCCTGGCCAGCCACGACCTCGAGATCCGCGGCGCCGGCGAACTGCTGGGGGATGAACAGAGCGGGCAGATCCACGAGGTCGGCTTCTCGATGTACAACGACCTGCTCAACCGTGCGGTGAACGCCCTGCGCTCCGGCAAGATTCCGGAGCTGGAGGGGCCCGAGGCCACCGGCACCGAGGTCGAGCTGGGCCTGCCGGCCCTGCTCCCGGACGACTACGTACCCGACGTGCATACCCGGCTGATCCTCTACAAGCGGATCAGCAGCGCCGCCTCTGCCGACGCCCTGCGCGAGCTGGAGGTCGAACTGGTGGACCGCTTCGGCCTGCTCCCCGCCCCGGCCAAGGCCCTGATGGAGGCGGCCCGCCTGCGCCTGAAGCTCACGCCGCTCGGCATCCGCAAGCTGGAACTGGGACCGGCCGGGGGCCGTCTGGTCTTTGGGCCGAGTCCCAATCTGGACATCGCGGCCCTGATCCAGCTGGTGCAATCCGATCCGCAGGCGTACAAACTGGACGGCCAGAAGGCCTTCCGCTTCTTCGCACCAATGGAGACACTGGAGGCCCGGGCGCAGGCCGTTCTGCGTCTACTGGATACCATCAGCCCCGAACAGCAGGCCGCCTGAATGCCCAAGAACACCTTCCTCGCCCCGAATCCCCTGCGTCGCCGGATCCTGACCGGACTGGCCGCACTGCCCGTGGTCGGCCTGAGTGGCCCGGTAATGGCCCAGGCCGGGCGCCGGTACCGCATCGAACTGGCGATCTTCGAGCACCGCACAGAGGAAAGCCGGCGACTGCAGATGGAGCTCGCGGCTCCGCGCGAGCCGCTGTTCGGCGAATCGGAGCTGGGTGGGCGGAACTACCGGGATTCGCGCCGCGGCTTCGAACTGCAGCGGGTGGTACGGCGCGTGGAGGATTCCGGCGCCGGGCGTATCATCGCCCGCCTCGCCTGGGACCAGACCGGGCGCGACCATGCGTCGGCCCCCTGGCTGCGGGTCCAGCAGGGGCGGCGCCTGGGGGTGCACGATGCCCTCGGGGATGCGAGCGGCCTGTCACCCCGCCCGCTGGCCGAAGCCGTCGAGGAGCGCTTCGAGCTGGAGGGCCGCCTGCGCATCTGGGTGGGACGCTTCCTCCACCTGGAGACCGACCTCATCTACCACGTCGAGGAGCCGCTGGATGACCGCCCCCCACGCGCAATCACGGTGCGCGGCAGCCAGCGCATGAACTCCGGCGATGACCTGTTCTACCTGGATCACCCGGTGATCGGCATGATCGCCCGCGTCACCCGCATCGACGAGACCTGACGCGCCCGAGGCCGGTCAGCGCCACTGGGGCGTGGATTCCCAGGTCATCCACTGCTGGAAGGCGGCCATGCCGAGGTCCTCGAACAACAACTGCAGCGGGCTGCGGCGCGGCTTGAACACCACAAGCTTCTCCACGCCGATCACGTCCCGGGCCACGCTCCGGTCGGTGCCCAGCCCGTCGATCAGGCCCAGCTCCACCGACCGGTCCCCGGTCCAGATCAGGCCATTGAACAGGTCGTCCCGCTCCACGAGGCGATCGCCGCGCCCGGTGCGCACCACGTCCACGAACTGCTGGTGCACGCCCTGCAGTACGCCGTCAAGGTGGTTCACATGGCCCTCGTCCAGCGGCAGGAAGGGGTCCAGGAACCCCTTGTTCTCGCCCGCGGTGAACAGGCGGCGCTCCACCCCGATGTTGTCGATCAGGTCCACCAGTCCAAAGCTGTCCATGCGGACCCCGATGGAGCCGACCATACTGGCCTGGCTGGCATAGATCTCGTCCGCGGCCACGGCGATGTAATAGGCGGCCGAGGCCCCCACGTCCCCGATGACCGCATACACCGGGATATCCGGGTGCTTCTCCTTCAGCCGCAGGATCTCGTCGTGCACGTTTGCGGCCTGCACCGGGCTGCCGCCCCCGCTGTTGATGCGCAGCATCACCGCCTGGGTACCTTTGGCCTCGAACGCCTCGTTCAGGACCTTGGCGATATCCTCGGCATTGGCCGCCGCGCTGGAGGCGATCAGACCCTCGACCTCCACCACCGCCACGTGTTCGGAGGGCTCGCGCTCGGTCTCGAACAGGCCGGCAAGGCCCATGTCGCCGCCGCGCACCAGGATCAGCAGCGCGACCAGGTAAAAGAAGAACAGCAGCTTGAAGAAGATGCCCCAGCGCCGAGCCCGACGCTGCTCGATCACCTGTGCCTGGACCAGCTTCTCCAGGGTCTCGCGTTCCCAGCCCGGTTTGTTCTCGTTCGCCCAGCCCATCGTGGTTCCTTGTTCAGGTTGTTCGCTCGGCCTGCCGGAAGGCCTCCAGCAGCGCTGCCAGGTTCGGCAGCAGGGCCAGCGGCTTCGCGCCCTGCAGTCTCTGTGGCGGATGTACGCCGTGGGTTATCCCCACCGCGGGCACACCGGCATGGCGTGCCATTTCCAGATCATAAACGCTATCACCGACCATGCGCGTGCGCCCCGGTTTCACACCCGCCCGCTCCATCACGCAGCGGAGCATGGCCGGGTTCGGCTTAGACGGGTGTTCGTCGCCGGTGGCGGTCGCCACCAAGTAGCCCGCCAGACCGGTTGCCTCCAGCGCCTGGTCCAGGCCGCGGCGTGACTTGCTGGTGGCCACACCCAGCAGTACCTCGCGCGCATCCAGCCAGTTCAGGAGCTCGGGCACGCCGGCGAACAGCGGGGTCTCCGGGGCATCTTCAGCCTCCAGGTAACAGGCGCGGTAGGCGGCGGTGAACTGGTGAACGAACGCCTCGTCCGCGCCCGGGTACAGCTCCTGCACCGCCGCCTGCACCCCGAGCCCGATGATATTGCGCAGGCTGGCCTCGTCGCGCTCCGGGGCGCCGGTCGCGACCGCTGCCCGTTGCAGGCAGTGGACGATGCGGCGCGGCGAGTCCATCAGGGTCCCGTCCCAGTCGAATACGATCAGACGCAGGTCCGCGTCGCCGGGCGGCAGGAGCGGGATGCTCATGCGTCGTCCCCAGCGCCGGCATCCAGGTGCGCCAGCACCTCGCCCAGCTCGTCCGGTAGCGGTGCGGAGAACACATGCCGCTCGCCGTCCGCCGACTGATAGGCCAGCGCCTGGGCATGCAGGAACAGCCGTTTCAGGCCCTGCTTGCGGAGGTGGCGGTTGGCATCCGGCAGGCCGTAGTCGTGGTCGCCCGCCACCGGGTGGCCAATCGCCTGGCCGTGCACGCGAATCTGGTGCGTGCGCCCCGTCCCGATCCGCACCTCCGCCAGCTGGTACGCGCCATGCACCTCCAGCGGCTGAAAGACACTCTGGGCAGCACGAGCCCGTGGCCCGTCATCCCCGGCCTCCCCGCCGGCGCGCATCCGGCGCCGGCCGTCATCCTGGCGGCCGCTGGCGATCGGGGCATCACACTCGATGGGCTGGCCACCCGGGAACGGGCCCACCAGCAACGCCAGGTAGCGCTTCTCCACCCGGCCCTCGCGGAGTGCGGCGTGGAAGTCCTGCAGCGCGGGGCGGTTCTTCGCCAGCAACAAGCACCCGCTGGTCTCGCGGTCGAGGCGGTGGCCCAGCTCGAGCTCCGTATCCGGCCGCAACTGGCGCATCGCCTCGATAATGCCGAAGGCCAGCCCGCTGCCGCCGTGCACGGCGAGGCCCGAGGGCTTGTCCAGTACCAGCAGGTCATCATCCTCGTGGATGATGACCCGCCGCAGTCGATCCAGCACCTTCGGCGGGATCTCCGAGGCGGCCGCTTCCGGCCGATCGAGATCGGGCACGCGAACCTCGTTGCCCGCCGCCAGGCGTTTGTGGGCCTTGGCCCGGCGTCCGTCGACGCGCACGGCGCCCTGGCGTACCAGGCGATAGATCAGCCCCTTGGGCACGCCCTTGAGTTCGCGGAGCAGAAAGTTGTCGAGCCGCTGCCCGTCACCACGCTCGGTGACCCGGAAGCTGCGCGGGCCGGAGGGTTCACGCCTTGCATTCATGACGCGGGATGCTACCGGAGCGGCGCTTCCCGGGCTACTGCACGCGGCGTTCCCGCGGCCGAAAAAACTTGCCCATACGGGGGGTTATGCCCTACATTGGCGCACGGTACGTTGCTGCGAGTTGCCGGCAACGCGCCTCGAATCACCCGCCACTTCGACCCACGAGCTTTCGACAGCTCCCGGTCGAAGGGCCATCGCCGCAAAGCGACACTGTGACGCTATTTCTTCTAACCCAGTCCTGTCTCCCCGGCTCCGCCTCCAGCAGGCGACTGATCCCGTGGTTGCTGGTGAACACCTGGCTGGCGCGCTGGCTTTCGCTACGCGCCGCCGCTGCGAGCACGCGTGCGCAAGCGTTGCCGTGCCGCCGCTCGATCGCCGCACCCGGGGTCCCGCGGTTCCCCGCCGGACGCCAGGACGCCCTACCGAGTCCATTGCATGAAACGCATCCTGATCAATGCCACGCAGCCGGAAGAGCTGCGTGTCGCCATGGTCGACGGCCAGCGGCTGTACGACCTGGATATCGAACTGCCCTCGCGAGAGCGCAAGAAGGCCAATATCTACAAGGCCAAGATCACCCGAGTCGAACCGAGCCTGGAGGCCGCGTTCGTCAACTTTGGGGCTGATCGCCACGGCTTCCTCCCGTTCAAGGAGATTGCCCATACCGCCGTTGGCGCCCCCGCCGACAGTGACAAGCCGATCCGCGAATTCCTGAAGGAAGGCACGGAACTGCTGGTCCAGGTCGAGAAGGAAGAGCGCGGCAACAAGGGCGCCGCCTTGACGACCTACATCAGCCTCGCGGGCCGCTACCTCGTCCTGATGCCCAACAACCCGAAGGCGGGGGGCGTCTCCCGCCGCATCGAAGGCGAGGATCGCGCCTCCCTGCGCGATGCCCTCTCCGGGCTCAACATGCCGGAAGGCATGGGCGTAATCGCCCGTACCGCCGGCGTCGGGCGCAGCACCGAGGAGCTGCAATGGGACCTCGACTACATGACCGCCCTGTGGGCCGCCGTGACCGAGGCCGCGGACAAGGCCAAGGCCCCGGCACTCATCCATCAGGAAAGCAACGTCATCATCCGCGCCCTGCGCGACCACATGCGCAACGACGTGGGCGAGGTCATCATCGATGACAACGGCGTCTACCAGCAGGCGGAAGACTTTGTCCGCCTGGTGATGCCGAACAGCCTGCGCAAGCTCAAGCGCTACGATGACCCGGTCCCGCTGTTCAACCGCTATCAGATCGAGAGCCAGATCGAGAGCGCGTTCGACCGCGAGGTCACCCTGCCCTCCGGCGGTGCCCTGGTGATCGATCACACCGAGGCCCTGATCTCCATCGACGTCAACTCGGCCCGTTCCACCAAGGGCGGCGACATCGAGGAGACCGCCTTCCACACCAATCTGGAGGCGGCCGAAGAGGTCGCGCGCCAGCTGCGCATCCGCGATCTGGGCGGTCTGATCGTGATCGATTTCATCGACATGAACGCCAACAAGCACCAGCGCGAGGTCGAGAACCGCCTGCGCGAGGCGCTGGAGATGGATCGCGCCCGGGTTCAGGTCGGGCGCATCAGCCGCTTCGGACTGCTGGAGATGTCGCGCCAGCGGCTGCGCTCCTCCCTTGGGGAATCCAGCCAGAACACCTGCCCGCGCTGCGAGGGCCACGGCCAGATCCGCAGCGTGGAATCCCTGGCGCTGTCGATCCTGCGGCTGATCGAGGAAGAGGCCATGAAGGACCGGACCGGGCTCGTCATGGCCCAGGTCCCGGTCGACGTGGGCACCTTCCTGCTGAACGAGAAACGCGAGTCGATCACCGACATCGAGGGTCGCCACCAGGTCGACATCAGCATCATCCCGAACCCACAGTACCTCACCCCGCGCTTCGAGGTCCGTCGCGTGCGCGGTGACGAACGCGAGGAGACCATCAGCGATCGCGGCTCGCACGAACTCGTGGAGATCGTCGAGGACGACAGCGATCCGCATCAGGAGCGCCGCAGCAAGGTCGAGAAGCCGCTGGTCCAGGGTGTCAAGATGACCGGGCCCGCCCCCGTCAGCGAAGCCGCACCCATGGCCCCCGAACCGTCGGAGCCGGTCACACAGCCGGGATTCTTTGCCCGTATCTGGTCCTCGCTGTTCCCCAATGCCGCGCCCGCATCCGACCAGGAACAATCGGAAGGTCGTCGCAAGGAAGGCGGCCGCGACCGTGGCGGCAAGGGTGGCGGCGCGCGCGGCGGTTCCCGGAAAAAGGCCGACAGCGGCAGCCGCAAGTCCGGCGACAAACGCGGCGACAGCAGCAATGGGCGCAAGGGCGGCCCCGACAAGGCCGATGGCGCCAAGTCCGATAACGCCAGGTCCGACAAGGGTGATGGCGGCAAGGGTCGCTCGCGGCGCGGCGGCAAGAAGGACAGCGAGGCCGACAAGGGTCCGGGCCGCGATGCGACCAAACCCGCGGCCGAGAGCCGGGGCCCCGAGGGCCAGACTGCTGACAAGACCGCCGGTGACAAGAAGGGCAACGGCAAGCCGGCGGAGAAGCCGCCTGCGCGAGATCAGGATCAACCCGCGACCGGCGACACCGGCGGTGCCCCCGCGGGCAAGGGCCCCGAGAAATCCGACGAGGACGACGGCAGCAAGGGGCGTACGCGGTCCCGCCGCTCCCGCCGTGGAGGCCGTCGTCGCGGTGGCCGTAGCCGCTCCGGTGACAATGCCGGCGACACCGGGGGCGATGGCACCCAGAGCACGTCGGGGGATGCAGACGCCACCGAGTCCGGTCGGGACGCGCCGACTCCGGCCGATTCCGCCCCGGCCTCCGGGAAGCCCCGGGACGCCCCGTCAGGGGGCGGTCGGCAGCCGCAAACCGAATCGACCCCCGCCTCGCCGGACGCTGCACCGGAGCGAACACCGGCGAAAGCGGACAGCGATGAAAGTGTGGCGGATGCGCCGTCAGCCAAGGGTCGTACCCGCGGTGGACGCGGCCGCAAGCCTGGCGCCGATGCCGACCCGACCGGGGATGTGAGCCCGGCCTCCAGCGAGAGCCAGGGCGCAGCGAAACCGGAAAAGTCGGAAAACGCGCCCGCCCCCAGTGCCGAGGCGGCACCGAAACCGGAGGCCGACAGCCCGGCCCCGGCCAAGCGTCGGCCGCGTGGTGCCGCGAAGACGGGAGCCGGCGAAGCGACCCCGGACCCGGGCGAAGCTACGCCGAAGGAATCGACCGAGGCACCGGCCACGGCGAAGAGCGCGCGCTCGAAACCGACCCCGGAACGGTCCGGCGACGAAGCCGCCGCATCCTCTGCCCCTGCCCCGTCGAAGCCCGACGAGGCAAAGGCCGAACGCGTCTCGACGCCCAAGCCTGCCCCGGAACCGGCCGACACCACGGCCGGCGACACGGAGCGCAAGGGCAACGACTGAACGGAACCAGCCGGTTCCAATCGAAAAGGGCCCGCCTTTCGGCGGGCCCTTTCTTTGTGGGTCCGGCTCCGGTATCCCCGGGCCCTTTCCCATCATCGCGATCAGGCGTTACGGTCCCGGGGTCGGCTCAGGAGGCCTTCAGCGTGTGACGCTCGCGGATGTGGGCCAGAAGCCCGTCGGCGGCCGCCTCCACCAGATCCATGACGTGCACGAAGCCCTCGTCTCCGCCGTAGTACGGATCCGGGACTTCGTGTTCATCGAACTGCGGGGCAAAGTCCAGAAACCGCAGCAACTCGGCCCGCGCCTCGGGCGGACGAATCGCCTCGGCGTTGCGGTAGTTCGCGTCGTCCATGGTCAGGATGTAGTCGAACTCGAGGAAGTCCTCCGGCTCCAGCTGGCGTGCGCGCAGATCATCCAGGTCGTAGCCGCGCGAACGCGCCTCCTGGCTTGCGCGGCGATCGGGCTTGGCACCCACGTGATAGCCCGCGGTCCCGGCCGAGTCCACCTCGATCGCGGGTTCCAGCCCGTGTTCGCGGATGCGCGCCGCGAACACCCCGTGCGCCATGGGCGAACGGCAGATGTTGCCCAGGCACACCATCAGTACACGTATCTTCGCCATCTCCATCGTCATCCCGATCATCAAAACACGCAGGATACCAAACCGGAATGCGCCGGCGGATTCGTTTCATGCCCGGCCCCGCGGTGTGCGATGCTGAGCCTTTAAACTCAGGAAGTGGTCATGGTCGACCTTGGCGGCCCGCGAATCCCCGGCTGGACATCCCCCGGCACCCTGACCGGGGGTGCCGGGAGTCGTGAAGCCACGAGCCTCCAGGTTGGGGCCCGTATCGAGGTTCGTGTTCTGGATGTCCTCCCGGATCGCAGCGTGCGCCTGCGTCTGGGACCCAGTGCGAACACCGCGGGGACAGCCGGAGCAGCAGCGCGACCTACGGCGAGCCCTGCGCTGGTGACGGCACAACTGGCCGGCGCCCTGCCCGATGCACTGGTGAATCGCCCCGCGGGTGGCTCGGGTCCGCCGGTGATGCTCGCCGAGATCACCCGGACCCAGCCGCGCCTGGAGGTGCGCCTGCTACCCCTGCCGCTGGACCGCGCCGGCCCGCGACCTGCCGGACTTGGTCCGTCGGCCAGTCCCGCTCAGCAGTGGCTGGGACAGGAACTCCGCCAGCACCTCCCCGGGGCGCGTCCATTGGGCCCTACCCTGCAGGCGCTGCTACCACCCGCCGGCGGAGCTCCACGCGGCGAAGCGCCAACGCAGGCCACCGGAGCGGTGGCGCCGCTACCGCCGGCGCTCCAGCGTCTTGTCGATCTCCTCCCGACGCCGGCACAGCTGTCACAGCCGGAAAGCCTGCGCCAGCAGGTTCAGCAATCCGGGCTCTGGATGGAGGCCATGCTGGGGCTCGCGGCCCGGGGCCAGGGCCCGGCCCATCCCCTGGCCGCCGATCTCAAGGCCCAGTTGCTGCGCGCGGCCGACCAGCTCCGCCAGGGAGGCGAAGCCCGCCCCGCGGCGGCCCCGCCGGCCCCCGCGACGCCAGCGAACGCACCCGCCCTGCCAGCCCTGACGGGGCTGCTGGAAGGCTTGCTGAAGCGCGTCACCTCCCTGCAGCTCCAGTCGCTGCAATCCTTCGCCAGCGACGAACCCGGGAACAGCCGCTGGTTCTTCGAGCTGCCGCTACGCAGCGAGCAGGCCGTGCACGGCGTCTTCGGCGAGATCCAGCGCGAGTCGCCTACCGACGAGGAGCCGGATCCTCCCTGGTCGATCGTGCTGACCCTGGATATCGGGGACCTGGGACCGATGCGCGTGGCAGCGGCCGCCCGCACAGCAGGCGTTAACGTGCACTTCACCGCAAGCGAGCCCGAGACGGTCGCGCGCCTGCGGCAGGAACTGCCCCGGCTGCGCGAACGTCTGGACGAGCGCGAATTGACGGTCACCGGGCTGTCGGTCCGCCAGGGCGAGGTGGACCCCGAGCCGCGGCCGCCGGGCACCCACCGTATGCTCGACGAGCAGGCCTGAACAATGGCACGCGGGGACACCGGAGAGCGAAAGGCCGGGCGCGACGGGGCGCCCGAGCGGGCGGTTGCGCTGGAATGGGATCGGCGCCGGGCGCCGAAGATCACGGCCAGTGGATCGGGAGCCACCGCCGAGGCCATCCTGCGGATCGCCGAGGAGCACGGCATCCCGCTGCATCAGGACCCCGCGCTGAGCGAGGCGCTGGCGCAGATCCCCGTCGGGAGCGAGATCCCGGAGGAACTGTACGTGGCGGTGGCGGAGATTCTCGCCTTCGTCTTTCTCCTGGCGGGCATTACCCCCGATGACCGCGCCGGTGGCTATCGGGATGCATCGCGCAGCCGGGGACGCTCCGGCGACGGGCCCGAGCCGGGATCATGAACGCCCGGAAGACCCCGAGGGTTCCGCCGTGCCGGTCCCATGCAGGCTGAAGAGCAGGTCGAGTTCGGTGGATGTGAGCCCGCAGCGCCGGCGCACCTCTTCGCGCCCCAGGCCCTGCTGGATCAGACGAATGGCCTGCTCGTAGGCACCGCTGTCCCCTTCGCGGGCCCGCAACTCGCTGTGCTGGTCATGCAGGCGTTCCAGGGCCCGCTGCACGGAGGCCTGGGCCTGGCCATGGGTGGCTACACCCTCGGACAGGGCCTTCATGGCCCCCTGCAACGCCATCACCGAGGTGGCCTGGCGCTGATAGTCCTGGCGCAGGGCGGCGAGCTGGCGCCGCAGCAGGATCACCAGCCCCACGGAAAATGCGGCCACGATGGTCGCCAGCAGCGCGATCAGCGCGACCAGCCAGATCACCATTCCCTCTCCCATTGCGCGCACTCTCCTGAATACCGGGCCCGGTGATTGTCGCGTGAATCGTGGGCGCCTGACCAGCGCAGCGCGATTGCCGGAGCGCGATCAGCCCGGGTTTGCGGATTTCTCGCAGCGGCGCGCGCGGACGGACGTCTCAGGCGTAATCGTCGATCAGACCCCGCCGCTTGCCGCGTTCCTCCTTGCGTGGCGGGCGCTGCTGGGTCGGACGCACCGCGGGCCGAAAGACCGGGTCGCGGTCGTGATCGTCGCTCAGACGGCGACCGGGAACGGTGGTATGCACGGGCCGGACCGTGCGATCCGGCTGAAACTCGTCGACCATGGCTCACCTCCCGGCTTGCGCCCAATGGCCCGCTTGTTCAGGGAGTTGGACCCGACGCCCGCGCTACAGTTCGCGCAGTTGCGCCCACTCCTCGTCGGACAGCAGCTTGTTCAGGTCCACCAGGATGGTCAGCCCCTCCTCGGTGCTGGTGACCCCCTGGATGAAACGGCTGCTGTCATCGTTGCCGACCTCCGGCGCCGGCTCGACCGCATCCGGGGCGATCCGCACGACCTCGGATACCGAGTCCACCAGGATCCCGACGTTCTGGTTGTCCACGTCGATGATCACGATCCGCGAGGCCTCGTCGGATTCGCGATCGTCCAGCCCCATGCGCCGCCGCGCGTCGATCACGGTCACGACATTGCCGCGCAGGTTGATGATCCCGAGGATGTAATCCGGAACGCCGGGAACCGGCGCAATCTCGGTGACCTTGAGGACCTCCTGAACCTGCAGGACATCGATCGCGTAGGTTTCCTCCGCGAGGCTGAAGGTCACATACGGAGCGGTGTCGGCCTTGGCCATGGCTTCTACGTCTTGTGCGCTGCTCATGTCGTCCTCGATGTTCCGTGCAGGCGGGTTTCGCCCTGTGGTGTCTTCCTGACCGGGTTATCGGCCGCTCGCCGCGAGGCTTGAGTGCCGCGCGGGGTGCATCAGTCCCAGCCGCCCTCGTCGAGGGTCCGGTCCAGGGCCTCGAGATCCAGCAGCGTCGCCATCTTCTCGCGCTCCACCCCGGCCAGCCACGGCAGGCGCCGCCGGTGGCTGCGCCAGCGCAGCGAGTCCGGCTGGATCACGCGGGTCCCGTGGATCGCCCGGCAGGCCAGGGCGAAGCGGGAGCCGGCCAGGAACACGACCTGGCGGGCGGTATCCGGCTCGTATTCGCGGTCCTCCGGCGTCACCACCGCGGCCAGGTCGATCAGCTGCACCCGGCCCTGTTTGGTATCGGCCAGCCCAAGGTACCAGACGGAGTGATTCGGGGTCGGTCGCACCTCCAGGCTGTCCAGCGGGGCCACACCGCCCAGCGCGTGGAGCGGCGCCAGTAGCGTCAGGTTGCCGGCCTCGATCACCAGGGCGGAGAACGACTCCTCGGGGCGCGGGTAGTCCCGCTCCGCCGGATCGTCGGGCGGTGCGGGCGGTGTCGCGGCAGGCGCTACCTCCAGCTCCCCAACCGACGTCGAAGTGTCGACCTCCGGAACGGCTTCCGCCACCGGTGCGGGCGGCTCCAGCAGGTCCGGGCGCAACAGCGTCCGCACCGGTTCCGGTTCGTCGAGCAGGCTGCCGAAATAGTCGTCCAGCGCCTCTGGTTCCGCCTTCAGAGCCAGGTTGTCGACTGTGGATCGCTTCATCCGCGCCGCCTCCGTTCATGGGGTTCGGACAGCTGCCCGCCGATCGCCTCCAGCAGGTCCGAGTATGCGAGCACGCCGCGCGCATCGGGGATCATGAAGCAAAGCGGCTGACCCGCGCTGGAGGCATCGCGAAACTTCGTGTCCACCGGGATCACCCCGGGCCACACGTCGTCCCCGTACAGCCGGCGCAGCTCGGCCAGGGCCTCGTGCGCGGCGCGTGTCCGGCGATCGAAAAGCGTGGGGATGATCCGGTACTGCAGCTCGGCCTTGCGCGACTTCTGTACCATTTTCAGGGTATTGATCATCCGTTCAAGCCCCTTAAGGGCGAGGAATTCCGTCTGTACGGGCACCAGCAGCTCGTCGCAGGCCGCCAGCGCATTCACCATCAGCACACCCAGCATCGGCGGGCAATCCAGCAGCACGTAGTCATACTGGTCGGAGACCTTCTCCAGCGCATGCCTCAGCACCAGGCCCATGCCGCTGCGCGTCCCCAGCTGGCGGTCCAGGGTGGCCAGGGCGGTGCTCGCGGTCAGCAAATCCAGCCCCGGGAAGCGGGTCTCGCGGATCAACCCGTTAGGATCCGGGTCGGTCCCTTCGGCGCACTGGCTGAACAGCTCGTACACCCCGCGCGTGGCGGTTTCCGGATCGTGGCCGAAATAGGCCGTCAGCGAACCATGCGGATCCACATCCACCAGCAGCACACGCTGCTCCGGACCGGAGAGCAGGCCGCCCAGCGTTACGGTGGTCGTAGTCTTGCCCACCCCGCCCTTCTGGTTTGCCACCGCCCAGACCTTCATGGTGTGTCTCCATCCGTCGGGAGCGGCGCGGGCGGAAGATCCTCGCGCAGGCGCTCCGGTTCCTGCGCCCCCTCGGCGCGTGGCCGCGCCCCGGGCAAGACCACGATGGACACGCGCCGATTCTCGGCACGGCCCTCCGCCGTTTCGTTGCTGGCCACCGGTCGGTGTTCGCCATACCCCAGGGCCACCAGATTCTCGGGGTCCACACCCGTCTCCTCGAACACGCTGACGACGGCCGCGGCGCGTCCCGACGAGAGCTCCCAGTTGGAAGGATAGACCGCCGTCTGGATGGGGACGTTGTCGGTGTGCCCCTCCACGTGGACGCGCGACACCCGCGGGGCCAGGATACCCCCCACTTCCTGCAACAACGCATCGGCCTCCGGGTTCAGCGTCGCCGACCCGGAAGGGAACAGCAGGCGGCTGGTGATCTCGATCTCCAGCCAGTAGGCCTCCCGGGTCACGCGCAGGTCGCCCTGGTCGATCCACTGCGCCATGGCCTGCTCGATCTCCCGGGCGGTCTCCGCCAGTTCGTCGAGAAAGGCCTGCATGCCGGCGTCGTCGGGGCTGTCGTCCAGCATCCCGCTCAAGGCCATGTCGATGGGCTGCGGACCGTCCTCCACCAGCCCCGGCTGGACCTCGATCGGCACCAGTGCGCGCAGATCCTGCGGGGAGCGCTCGCGTGCCACGGTGGGATCCCCCACCTGTATGGGCTCCGCCTGCATCGGCGCCCGGAAGGCATCCACCAGGGACTCCGACAGCACGCGATACTTGCCATCATCCACCGACGAGATCGCGTACATCACGACGAAGAACGCAAGTAACAGAGTGACCAGGTCCCCGTAAGGAATGGCCCATGCTTCGTGATTCTGATGTTCCTCCGCCCGCTTGCGTCGCGCCATGGTGACCTCACTCGTGGATGAAGCCACTCAGCTTGCTTTCGATATTTCGCGGGTTCTCGCCCTCGGCGATCGCGATCAGACCTTCCATCAGCATTTGCTGGTGTTGCGAGCGGTTCTGAATAATCGACTTTAACTTGTTGGCCAGCGGAAGGAACAGCAGGTTGGCCGAGGCGATCCCGTAGATGGTCGCCACGAAGGCCGCCGCGATCCCCGCCCCCAGCTTGCTTGGATCCGCCAGGTTCTGCATCACCGCCATCAGGCCCATGACCGCCCCCACGATACCCAGGGTCGGCGCATAGATGCCCATGCTCTCGAACACCTTCGCACCCTGCATGTCGAAGTGCTCGCGGTTGTCGAGGTCGGCCTCGAGGATCTGGCGGATGGTCTGCGGCTCGCTGCCGTCGACCAGCAGTTGCAGCCCCTTGCGAGCGAAGCCGTCGCTCTCCTCGTCGGCGAGGGTCTCCAGCCCGAGCAGGCCTTCCTTGCGCGCCACATGCGACCATTCCACGATCTGCTCGACCATGGCCCGGTTGTCGATCTTCGGCGGCTTGAAGGCCCACGGCAGGATCCGCATCCCGTGCATGAACACCGTCAGGCGCGCCTGCACCAGGGTCGCCCCCAGCGTCCCCAGCACCACGATCACGAACGCCGCAGCATTCCACAGTGCGCCCAGGCCGCTGCCCTTGGCAATGCTGCCTCCGAGCACGGCCACCAGCCCCAGCGTCACCCCGATGAGGCTCAGGATATCCATGTCAGCAGAACCCCTTGACCAGCGCGGGACCGATCTCGGGCAGCGGATAGACGTGATCGGACAAACCGGCCTCTGCCACCGCCGCCGGCATCCCGTAGACCACGCACGTCGCCGCGTCCTGCGACCAGACCTGCGCCCCGGCCCCTTTCAGCGCCCGCGCACCCTCGCGCCCGTCCGCACCCATCCCGGTCAGCACGACCGCGAGGACCTGTCCGCGCAGCGCATCCACGGCGGAGCTGAATGCGGCGTCCACGCTTGGCTTGTAGATCGTGCCCAGCGGGCTCTCCGCGATGCGCACATGGGTCTGGCTGCCCCGTTCCAGAGTCAGCTGCATGCCCCCGGGGGCCAGCAGGGCCACGCCCGGCTTCAGGGCATCGCCGTCCTTCGCCTGGCGCACCTCGATGTTGCACATCGCGTTCAGCCGGTCGGCAAAGGCCGGCGTGAAGCTGGCCGGCATGTGCTGGACCAGCACAATCGGCAACGGGAAACTGGCTGGTAGCGGTTTCAGCACCTCCTGCAGGGCGACCGGCCCCCCCGTGGAAGTCCCGATCAGGACCGCCCGCAGTTGCCGCAGGGGTGTTGGCGGCCGGGTGCGCGCGACCGGCGGCTGTTGCTTGGCAGCGTCTGCGGCCTGACGGTCGGCCTCTTCCCGCCGCGCGGTCGGCCGCGACTCGCGGGCCGGTGTGCTGGTGCCCGGCGCGCTGGCCGAGCGCGCGCGGCTGCGCGACAGCGAACGCACCCGGCGGCGCAGCAGCATGCGGGCGCTGTCCTCGTCGCCCGCCATGTCGCTGAACCGCTTGGGGAGGAAGTCCACCGCCCCGGCCTCCAGCGCATCCAGGGTGGCCTGGGCGCCTTCGGTAGTCAGGCTGGAGAACATCAGGATCGGCCGCGGACTCTCGGCCATGATCTTGCGTACCGCGGTGATGCCGTCCATGACTGGCATCTCGATATCCATGGTCACGACATCGGGGTCGAGCTCGCGCACCTTTGCGATCGCCTGCTCGCCGTTCTCGGCCGAGCCGACCACCTCGATGCCCGAGTCGGAATCCAGAATCTCCGCAATGCGTCGACGAAAGAACCCGGAGTCGTCGACGACCAGAACCCTGATCGGCATCCTCAGCCCTCGCTCGTGCGCGATGCGCGGCGGGGACGGCCGGACATCTGCAGTTGCCGCATCAGGATGGTCACCAGATCCGAGACATCCAGGATCAACGCGATCCCGCCATCCCCGGTAATCGTGGCACCCGCCAGGCCCTTCACGCCCTGCAGATTCTGCCCAAGGGGCTTGATGACCACCTCTTCCTGACCGACCAGATCATCCACCACCAGACCTACCTTGCGATCGGCGGTATGCACCACGACCACATGGGCGTCCTTGCGCGGCTCGGGCTCGTGGCCCGGCTTCAGCCAGCGCTTGAGGTAGTGAATCGGCAGTGCCTGCTTGCGCACGATGATGACCTCCTGGTCATCCACGTAATGCGTCTTCGTGAGGTCCAGATCCAGGATCTCGGACACCGACGCCAGCGGGATGGCGAAGCGCCGGCCGTCCAGGATCACCATCAGCGCGGGCAGGATCGCCAGCGTCAGGGGCAGCTTGACCCGCAGCGTGGTGCCCACGCCCACCTCGGAGTCGATTTCGATGGTGCCGTTGAGCTGCGAGATCTTGGTCTTGACCACGTCCATCCCGACCCCGCGGCCGGAGACGTCGGAGATCTCGGTCTTGGTCGAGAAGCCGGCCATGAAGATCACGTTGAAGGCCTCGCGATCGGTCATGCGCTCGGCCATGGCCGGTTCCATCAGGCCTTTCTCCATGGCCTTGCGCCGCAGGGCCTGCGGGTCCATGCCGCCGCCGTCGTCCTTGATCAGCAGCGCGATGTGATCGCCTTCCTGGGCGGCCCCCAGCACTACGGTCCCCTTGCGCGGCTTGCCCGCCGCCTCGCGTACCTCGGGGGTCTCGATGCCGTGGTCCACGGCATTCCGGACCAGGTGCACCAGCGGATCCGACAGGGCCTCGACCAGGTTCTTGTCGAGGTCGGTGTCCTCGCCGAAGATCTCCAGCTCGATCTCCTTGCCCAGATTGCGGGAGAGATCGCGGATCACGCGCGGGAAGCGGTTGAAGACCTTCTTCACCGGCTGCATGCGGGTCTTCATCACCGAGGTCTGCAGATCCGAGGTCACCAGGGCCAGGGAGCTGATCGCCTTGCCCAGCTCGTCATCGACATGCTGCGAGCGCAGCATGCTCAGCCGGTTGCGCACCAGTACCAGCTCGCCCACCAGATTCATGATCTCGTCCAGGCGCTCGGTGTCGACGCGCACGGAAGTCTCGCCCTGCGGGGCCGCCCGGCCGCCCCCCTCGGCACCCCCGCCACCGGCACGCGCGCCACCTCCGCCCTGGCCTCCCGCAGGGGTATCGGCAGGCGCGGCGGCCTTCTCCGGTTCGGCCGGTTCGGGCTTCGCCGACGGGGCTTCCGCAGGTTCGTCGCCCGCGGGGCTGGGGACCGCCCCGGTAGCGGCCGGCCCGGCGCCCTTGGCCTGCAACTCGTCCAGCAGGTTCTCGAATTCGTCGTCTGTGATCAGGTCGCCGGAGCCACCCTCACCCTCCGCAGCCGGTTCTTCTCCGGCCGCATCGCCCGCGGTGGAGTCCGTCTCCACCGGCTTCGGCGGCTGATCGCCGTGCAGGCTGTCGAGCAGGGCCTCGAATTCGTCGTCGGTGATCTCGTCACCGGCACCGACCATCGCGTCGCCATCCGCCGCCGGTTCCGCATCCGTATCCGCTTGCGGTTCGGGTTCTGGCTCCGGCTCGGGTTCCGGGGGTGGCGGCGCGGCGGGCTCCGCCGCCACGTCCTCGTTGTTCGCCATGCGCCGGAGGTTTTCCACCAGATCGGCCTCGGCGGGTGTGGGATCCACGCCGGAGCGCAGGTCCCCGAACATTACGTTCAGGGTGTCCAGCACCCGCAGCATGGTGTCCATCAGGTGACTGTCCGCCCGCCGCTCACCGTTACGCAGCAGGTTGAAGACGTCCTCCGCGTGATGGCACACGGTCACCAGGGGATCCAGGCTCAGGAAGCCGGCTCCACCCTTGATGGTATGGAAGCTACGAAAGACCGCATTCAGCAGATCCCGGTCATCGGGATTCTGTTCCAGGTCGATGAGTTGCTCGTTGAGCCCCTCCAGCAGTTCCCCGGCCTCGATCAGGAAGTCCTGAAGGATTTCGTCATTGGGGTCGATGGCCATTCAGTCTCTCCGGTCGCGTGGCGCCATTCGCATGAGGGGAACTGCCTAGAAGCCCAGGCTCGATAGCAGATCGTCCACCTCGTCCTGTCCTTGAACGACATCCGCGGCGGAATCTTGAGTCTTGGGCACGCTGGGACCGTGACCCTTGCGGTCCGCCTCGCGCTCCTCCTCGCGTTGTTCAAGCGACGCCTCGGCCGCCTCGACCTGCTCCATGCGCCCGCTGGAGAGCCGGATCAGGGACACCAGGTTCTCTTCCAGGTCGGTCACCAGCTGGATCACGCGGCGAATCACCTGGCCGGTAATGTCCTGATAGCTCTGTGCCATCAGCACCTCGGAGAGCAGCCGGCGCAGCTCCTCGGTGTCTTCCCCCGCCTGCGCGAAGAACGTGTCGAGCTCGCGGGCAAAGTCCCGGAACTCCTCCACCGAGAGCTGGCGGTTGCGAAAGCGCGTCCACTTCGCCGTCAGGTCGGCCGCCTGCTGGCTGAACGACTCCGCGATCGGCAGGCTCGACTCGATGGCATTCATGGTGTCGTGGGCCGCCTGTTCGGTCATCGTGACCACGTAATTCAGGCGTTCCTTTGCGTCCGGGATCTCCGCCTGGGTCAGTTCGACCAGACGCGAATCGCCGCGGAAGCTTTGCAGGGCCTCGTGAAGATCACGGGTCAGCTTGCCCAGCTCGTCGAAGAGTTCGCGGTCATAGGGGCGCGCCAGATCCTGCACCAGCGCCCGGGCGCCCGTGTCGTCGCCCGCCTCCAGCGTCTTGACCAACTGCCGCGCAAGCTCCAGCTGATCGTCGCGTGGTGGGTGTTCCTGTTCAGTCATGAGAAGCCTCTTGCGGGTACGGCGCGGAAGGTTTCGGACGACGCCCGCGGCGGTCGGTGCCACGGGCGTCGGGCATATCGGTCACAGGCCCATGATTATCCCTGTGCTTCAATGCGTTCGAAGATCTTGTCGATCTTTTCCTTCAGCGTCTCGGCGGTGAACGGCTTGACCACGTAGCCGTTCACGCCCGCCTCGGCCGCCTCGACGATCTGGTCGCGCTTGGCCTCCGCCGTCACCATCAGCACCGGCATGGACTTGAGGTTCGGGTCGGCGCGCACGGCCTTCAGCAAGTCGATCCCCGGCATGTTGGGCATGTTCCAGTCGGTGATCAGAAAGTCGAAATCGCCGTTCTGCAGCATCGGCAGCGCAGTGCTGCCGTCGTCGGCTTCCTGGGTATTGTTGAAGCCAAGATCACGCAACAGGTTCTTGATAATGCGCCGCATCGTGGAAAAGTCGTCCACGATGAGAATCTTCATTCCCTTGTCCACACGTCACTCCGGGATTCGTAGGGTGGGTTTTAGAATAACTGCAAAGCCGTACCGTCTTCGAGCCACGAACCCAGGCGGGCACGCAGTCGAATGGTGGCCTGACTTCGGATCTGGCTGACGCGCGACTCGGTCACGCCCAGCACGGCACCGATCTCGCGCAGGTTGAGCTCTTCGATGTAGTAGAGCGACAGCACCAGCCGCTCGCGTTCGGGGAGGTCGCCGAGGGCTTCGGCCAGTTCCTGACGGAACTCACCGGCCTCGAGGGTGCGGGCCGGCGACACCTCCTGCCCTTCGATCACGCGATCAGCCCCGTCGTCACCCCCGCCGAGGTCGTCCAAAGCGAACAGGTGGGCCCCGGCGTGATCCTGCAGCATCTCGTAGTACTGGTCGATCGGCACGTCCAGCTCGGCGGCGACCTCGCTGCCACGCGCCGCCCGCCCCTCGCGCGCCTCGACGGTCTGGATCGCCGCGGCAATACGCCGACTGTTGCGGTGCACCGAACGCGGTGTCCAGTCACTGCGGCGCAGCTCGTCGATCATCGCGCCACGGATGCGGATGCCGGCGTAGGTGGCAAAGGTCGCGCCCTGGCCGCCCTCGAACTGGCGCGCCGCCTCGAGCAGCCCGATCATGCCCGCCTGAATCAGATCATCCACCTGCACCGAGGCGGGGAGCCGCGCCATCAGGTGATGGGCGATGCGGTGGACCAGCTCGACGTGATCGGCAATCAGCTGTTCGTGTCCGCCGCTGGCCGCGGAGGTCGCCTGATAGCCGGAAAGTCGATTACGCGTCGTCATCATGCGCTCTGCAGCATCCGTTCCACGAAAAACCCGACGCCACCGTGGTCACCGCCCCCCACCGGCCAGCGGTCCACGGTCCGTGCCAGTTCGGCAAAGGCCTTCCCCGCCGGGCTCCCGGGGTACTGCTGTACCACTGGCGCGCGTTTCTGCACCGCCTTTCGCAGGTGATCGTCCATCGGAATATAGCCGGCCAGGTCGAGCACCACCTCCGGCAGGTAGTTGCCGCAGACGGTATTGAGCTTCTGCATCAGTCGCTCGGCGCCTTCGCGGCCGTCGACCATGTTCGTCACCATGCGGAAGCGACGCAGGCCATGATCGCGGTGCAGGACCTTGATCAGGGCATAGGCGTCGGTAATCGAGGCGGGCTCGTCGCAGACCACCACCAGGGTCTCCTGGACCGCGCGGCAGAACGACGTCACGGATTCCTGCAGGCCGGCCGCGGTGTCCACGATCAGCACATCCAGGGGTTTGCGATAGGCGCTGAAGGCATGGATCAGACCGGCATGCTCGGCCGGCGTCAGGTTGGCCATCGCCGCGATCCCCGAAGCCGATGGCACCACCTTCACCCCGTCCGGCCCCTGGACGAGCACGTCCTCCAGGCTGTCCACGTCCCCGGTCACCAGGTCGTGCAGCGTGCGCTCGGGACGCATCCCCAACAGCAGGTCCACGTTGGCCAGGCCCAGATCGGCGTCGAACAGCATGACCTCGCGCCCGAGCCGGGCCAAGCCCACCGACAGGTTCACCGATACGTTGGTCTTGCCCACCCCGCCCTTGCCCGAGGCAACCGCGATGACCTTCAACGGCTTGTTAGTGCGTGGCATAGCGCCCCTTCCCGACCGGTTGAATCAGTTCCAGCGTGGCGGGCTCCGCCGCCCGTGCCGGACGTGCCTGGGCGCGCGCGCGTCGCGGCGGTTCCATCTCCGCCAGGCGCTCGGCCGCCCAGGTCTCGCGGGCATTGGCCGCTGCCCCGGCCCCATCGGCGGCATCGTCCAGGGCCAGTCGGGTCAGATAACCGGTATCGACCCGGTGAAAGTCCTCGGCAAAACGCTGGCCATCGCTGACGAACCCCAGCCCCAGGTGCTGATCGAGCAGTACGGACAGGACCTCGCCCAGCTCCTCGGCCTCGTCCAGCTTGGTCAGCACCAGCGCCGAGGGCTCCGCCTTGCGAAATGCCTCCAGCACCCGCCGCAATGCGCTGCCCTGGGTCGTCGCCGACACCACCAGCCAGCTCTCGGCCCGGATGTCCGGCGGAAGGTGCGCGAACAGGGATTCGTCCTCCACTGCCCGCGGGGCCTGTCCCGCCGTATCCACCAGGATCAGGTGCCCATCCTCCACGCGGCGCGCCAGTTCGCGCAACTCTCTCGCGTTCTGCAGCACACGCACCGAGATCCCCGCCATCTGGGCGAAGGCCTGCAACTGGCGCGTGGCCCCGATGCGCTGGCTGTCCAGGGTCACCAGCGTAACCGAATCCGGGCCCATGCGGCGGATCTGGCGCAGCGCGATGCGGGCCAGCGTGGTGGTCTTGCCAACGCCGGTAGGCCCGACCAGTGCCAGCAGGCCGCCCTCGTCCAGGATGTCCGGCCGGTGGGTGGCAATCGCGCCCGACAACCGTGCCCGCAGGCGTTCCCAGGCCTGTTCCGGCGAGCTGTCATCGAGAATGCTTCCGGCCAGGCTGCGCGCCAGGGATTCGCTGAACCCGCGGTCGATCAGGCGCGCCTTGCATTCCGCCGCCAGCGGGTGGCGGGCCGCCCAGCGCGCCTCTTCGCTCTCCGCATACTGGCGCGTCATCAGGCTGCGCAGGTCGCGCAGCTCCTGCCGCATGGCGGTCAGCTCCGGGTCGGCCGGCCACGACGCCGCGGCCTGACCGGCGCCGCGCTCGCGGGCCGGCCGGGCGGTTGTGCTCGCTTCGCGGCTCGTCGCGGGCGCGTCCTGCGCGGCTACCGGCTCCGACGCTGCGCCGTCCTCCAGCGCCGCGACCACCTCCAGCCAGCCGTCGACCCGGCGACTGGACAGGATGACCGCGTCCTCGCCCTGCTGCTCGCGCACCTGGCGCATCGCGTCACGCATGTCCCGGGCCCGATATCGTCTGACGTTCATGCTTTTTCTCCTGCGCCGCTCGCGCGGCGGAACCCTTCATCGTGTCGTTCAGGCGGACTGCTTCTGCGACTCTTCCTGGCCGACCGTGGCGACCACCCGAATCCGGCGGTTGTCCGGAATCTCGGTAAAGGCCAGCACGGTCAGACTGCGGACCGCGCCGCGCAGCCACCCGGCGATCCAGGAGCGGATCTCCGGTGCCACCACCAGGACCGCCGGCTGTCCGGCCGTCTCCTGGCGGCGGGCCGCATCGGCCACCGAGCGCTGCAGCCGCTCCGCCAGCCCGGGCTCCAGTCCAACCGTGCCGCCCGAGCTCCCCTGCAGGGACTTATGCAAGAGCTGTTCCAACGACGGATCCAGCGCGATCAGGGGCAGCTCGTCCTCCGGCCCCACCAGGTCCTGCACGATCGAGCGCGCCAGGGCCACCCGCACCGCCGCGGTCAAAGTGCCGGGATCCTGACTCTTGACCCCCTCGTCTGCCAGGGTTTCGGCGATCGTGCGCAGGTCGCGGATCGAGACCTGCTCGGCCAGCAGGTTCTGCAGCACCTTCAGCACGATGGACAGGGACAGCGTCTTGGGCACCAGGTTTTCCACCAGCTTCGGCGAATGGCGCGCCAGCTGGTCCAGCAGGTGCTGCGCCTCCTCGTGGCCGATCAGGCGATGCGCGTTCTCGCGGAACACCTGTGACAGATGGGTCGCGATCACCGTGGCGCAGTCGACCACGGTATAGCCGGCACCCTGGGCCTGGTCGCGGTCCGCCGGGTCGATCCACAGCGCATCCAGATTGAACGTCGGGTCCTTGGTCGGCGTGCCCGGCACCGTCCCGAACACCTCGCCCGGATTGATCGCCAGTTCGCGCTCGGGGAAGACCTCGGCCTCGGCCACGGTCACGCCCAGCAGGCTGATGCGGTAGGCATTCGGGCTCAGTTCGAGGTTGTCGCGGATATGCACCGGCTGCAGCAGGAATCCCAGCTCCTGCGAGAGCTTGCGCCGCACGCCCTTGATCCGGCCCATCAGCTGGCCGTCCTGGGTGCGATCCACCAGCGGGATCAGGCGATAGCCCACCTCCAGCGACACCAGATCCACCGGCGGCACGTCTTCCCAGGTCAGGTCGCGATCCTCGGACCGGGCCCCGCCCTCGTCTTCCTGCGGGATGCGCTCCACCTCCACCTCGGCCTCGCGGGCCTGGCGCTTGAGCAGGTACGCTCCGCCGAAGATCAGCGCGGCCAGGCCCAGGAACACGGCATTGGGCATGCCCGGCACGATCCCCAGTGCGGCGATCACACCCCCGGCCACGTACAGCACGCGCGGGTTGGAGAACATCTGGCCGAAGACCTGCTGCCCCATGTCCTGGCTGCTGGTCACGCGGGTCACGATGATCGCGGTCGCGGAGGACAGCACCAGCGACGGGATCTGCGCGACCAGACCATCGCCGATGGTCAGTAGCACGTAATTGGTCGCGGCATCGCCGATCGTCATGCCGTGCTGGACGGCCCCGATGGTCAGGCCGCCGATGATGTTCACGAACAGGATCAGGATGCCGGCGATCGCGTCACCGCGAACAAACTTTGAGGCCCCGTCCATGGAGCCATAGAAGTCCGCCTCGCTGGCGATCTCCTCGCGGCGCTTGCGCGCCTCTTCCTGGGTCAGGATGCCCGCGTTCAGGTCGGCGTCGATCGCCATCTGCTTGCCGGGCATGGAATCCAGGGTGAAGCGGGCGCTGACCTCGGAGACTCGCCCCGCGCCCTTGGTCACCACCACGAAGTTGATGATGATCAGGATGGCGAACACCACCAGGCCGACGGTGTAGTTGCCGCCCACCACGAAGTCGCCGAAGGCCTGGATCACCTTGCCCGCCGCGTCGGTCCCGGTATGGCCTTC
Organism: Thioalkalivibrio sp. ALE22; assembly: GCF_000381445.1. NCBI lineage: Bacteria > Pseudomonadati > Pseudomonadota > Gammaproteobacteria > Chromatiales > Ectothiorhodospiraceae > Thioalkalivibrio > Thioalkalivibrio sp. ALE22. The sequence goes on along the minus strand of NZ_KB906500.1, from coordinate 105,127 downwards.
CAGCAGGATCACCCGCGTAGACGCGATGTTCAGCGCCAGGCGCAGCAGCGTGGCGACCAGCAACACGGTCGGGAACACGGCGAATTCCAGCGGCCGCGGCGTATACACCGCAACCATGATGACCACCAGCGACAGCGCGATATTGAAGGTGAACAGCACGTCCAGCGCCAGCGGCGGGAGCGGCAGCACCATCATCGACAGCATGGCGATCAGCAGGATCGGCGCGCCGAGCCCCCACTTGCCGACGTTCCCGAGGCGGTCGAAGAAGGCCATCAGCGATCCCTCCGCTTGCCGCGCTGTTTGTCCGGATCGAGGTAATCCTCCGGCACTGGCAGGTCATCCGGCATCTGCGCGTCGGCGTCGGCCCGCTTGAGCTGGTAGACATAGGCCAGGATGCGTGCGACGGCGACGAACAGGCCGTTGGGGATCTCCTGGTTCAGGTCCGTGGTGAAATAGATCGCGCGGGCGACGCGCGGCGCCTCGACGCGGACGATCGCGTGTTCGTCGGCGACCGCACGGATCGAGGCCGCGACCTCGTCGGCGCCCTTGGCCACTACCTTGGGCGCCGCCATGCGCGAGGCCTCGTAGACGATGGCCACGGCGTAATGGGTCGGGTTGGTGATGATCACGTCGGCCTTCGGGACCTCCTCCATCATCCGCCGCTGCGCCATCTCCTGCTGCAGCTGGCGGACCTTCTGCTTGACCTCCGGCTTGCCGTCGGTCTCCTTGTATTCGTCCTTGACCTCCTGGCGCGTCATGCGGAGCTGCTTCTGGTGGTTCCACATCTGGAACGGCGCATCGATGGCCGCCACCACGATCAGCGCGGCCGATACCGCGATAAAGGTCCCCAGCACCAGCTGGGCGGTATGCGCGATACCCTGATGGATCGGCTCGTAGCCCAGCATCAGCAGGCGATCGGAAAAGGTGGCGAGCACCGCGACCGCGACGCTGGAGATCAGCACGAACTTGGCGAAGGTCTTGCCGAACTCCATCAGCCCCTGCCAGGAGAAGATGCGCTTGAGCCCCTTTCCGGGATTCAGCTTGGAGGCCTTCGGGGCCGCCGCCTTCCAGGAGAAGTTCGCGCCCCCGATCACGATCGGCGCCATCACCGCCGCAACGATCAGCACACCGAACAGCGGAAACAACGTGCGCAGGGTGCGGAAGAGTTCCTGGACCAGGTAGGGCAGCAGCAGCGACGAGTCGTACGCCATTTCGGGATCGAAATCGAAACGACTGGTCATCTGTTCAGCGAGTTGCGCGCCCATGTTCGGGCCATACATCAACATGAACGCCCCCGCGGTCATCAGCACCAGGAAGGTGCTGAGCTCGCGTGACCGCGGGACCTGACCCTTCTCCTTCGCCTCGCGCAGGCGTTTCGGAGTGGGCTCTTCGGTTTTTTCCTGCCCGTTCTCGTTCTCGGCCATGTCAGAACCCCATCCGGGTCTGCATCAGGTTGAAGGCCTCGAGCATCAGCTCCCCGAAGCGTTCCGGCAGCCCCGGAAAAGTGAACATGAGCAGCACAAAGCCGATCAGGATCATCATCGGGAAGCCCACCGCGAAGATGTTGAGCTGCGGCGAGGCGCGGGTGATCACGCCCATGGAGATATTCACCAGCAGCAGCGAGGCGACCGCCGGAAGCGCCACCAGCACCGCGCCAACGAACATCGTCGATCCGAACGCGACCAGCGCGTAGAAGGCCTCCGCATTCAGGCCGGTCGGCGCGATGGGCATGGTCTCGAAGCTGGTCAGCATCAGTTCCAGCGCGATCAGATGGCCGTTCATCGCCAGGAACAGCAGCGTCGAGAAGATCACGAAGATGGTCGACACCACCGGCACCTGCACGCCCTGGGCCGGGTCCACGATGGACGCGAAACCCAGCCCCATGCCCAGTGCGATCACCTCGCCCGCCTGGGTCACGGCGGAGAAGACCATCTGCAGGATGAAGCCCATGAACACCCCGATCGCGATCTGGTGCAACGTCACCACCACGCCTTCGAGGCTCAGGGGGTCGATATCGGGGAGCACCGGCCCCTGCATGGCGACAAAGATGGCCAGCAGCAGCGCCAGCCCCATGCGCACCCGTGCGTTGACCGTGTCGGCGCCGAAGATCGGCATGGCGACGAGCATGGCGCCAATGCGCGCGAACGGCCACAGGACCGCCCCCACCCACAGCACCAGCTGTTCCGCCGCCAGGGTCATCGGTCTACCCCACCATCCCCGGCGCGCCCTCGTAGAGGCGCTCGGTGTAGTCGATCAGCAGCGCCAGCATCCAGTGCCCACTGATCAGCAGGGCCGCGAACATGGCCAGCAGCTTGGGGATGAACGACAGGGTCATTTCCTGCACCTGGGTGGCGGCCTGAAGCATGCCGATCGCCAGGCCCACCGCCAGCGCCGTCAGCAGCGGCGGCGCGGCCAGCAGGACCACCACCGTGAGCGTCTCGCGCCCGATATCGACCACCAGTTCGGGTGTCATCGGAACCTCCTAAACAAAAAAGCTGGTGGCAAGGGTGTTCATCATCAGCGCCCAGCCATCGACCAGAACGAACAGCATCACCTTGAACGGCAACGAGATGATCAGCGGCGAGAGCATCACCATCCCCATCGACATCAGGACCGAGGCCACCACCAGGTCGATGATCAGGAACGGGATCAGGATCAGGAAGCCGATCTGGAACGCGGTCTTGAGTTCGCTGGTGATAAACGCCGGCACCAGCAGGCTTAGCGGGATATCGTCGGCATCCTCGAAGCCGTCGATCCCGTTGATCTCGGCGAACATCGCCAGGTCACTCTCGCGGGTATGCGCCAGCATGAACTCGCGCAGGGGCTGCACCCCGGCCTGCAGCACCTCCTCGGTCCCCATCTCCTCGTTCACGTAGGGCACGAACGCGGTGTCGTAGATCTCCTCGAACACCGGGGCCATCACGAACAGGGTCAGGAAAAACGCCAGACCAATGAGGATCTGGTTGGACGGCGTCTGGGTCGTACCCAGGCCCTGGCGCAGGATGGCCAGCACCACCAGGATGCGCGTAAACGCGGTCATCATGATCAGGATCGACGGCAGCAGGGTCAGCAGCGTCATCAGCAGGATGATCTGCAGCGTCACCGAATAGGTCTCGCCACCATCGCCGTTGGTGGTCACCGTCAGGGCCTCGATGCCCTGCGCGACCTGCGCTCCGGCCAGGCCCGGCAGGGCCAGCAGAGCCAGCCCCAGACCAATCCGCAGCAGCACCGACATCACGATTGCCCCCGCTCGCCGGTGGCCGGCGCACGCCGCGTCACCGCGCGCTTCAACGCGCTGGAGAAGTCCGGAGTCTCGCCGGCCGGCGCCAGCACCGGTTCGCTCATGGTGTGCAGCGTGCGCATGCCGGCGGGTCCAACCCCGACCAGGACCTGTTCGTCCCCGACCTGGACCAGCACCAGGCGCTCGCGCGCGCCCACCGAGCGCGCCGCGACGATCTCGATCACCTGCGAGCCGCGATTGAGTCCGCCCTGTGTGCGCCGCAGGATCCAGCCCAGCACCACGATGGCGCCGATCACCAGGACCAGGCCGCCGATCAGCTGGGCCAGATACCCGGCGGCACCGCCGCTATCCCCCTCGGCGAGGGCGGTCAGTGGCCAGAGGCTCCCCGAGGCGGCCGTCAGGACGAGGGCCGCGATGTGCGTATAGCGTTGATTCATGGCTATTTGAGCTTGCGGATCCGTTCGCTGGGGCTGATCACGTCGGTCAGTCGAATACCGAACTTCTCGTTGACCACCACCACCTCGCCATGCGCAATCAGCGTCCCGTTCACCAGCACATCCAGGGGCTCGCCGGCCAGGCGGTCCAGTTCCACCACCGAGCCCTGGTTCAGCTGGAGGAGGTTGCGGATCGGGATGCGCGTGCGGCCGATCTCCATGGAGATGGTCACCGGTACATCCAGGACCATCTCCAGGTTCATCTCCTCCCCGTCGCCCTGCACCGCGCCCGATAGCTGCTCCGGTTGCAGGGTTTCCGCGCCCGGGTCCGGCTTGTGCTTGCGGTCCCGCTTCTCGGCCTTCGGCGCTTCCTGCGCCGGTTCGTCGGACGCCCCGCCCTGCGCCTCGTTCAGCAGCGCGTCGGGGTCGCCGGCCGCCTCGCCATCCTCGTCCTTCTGCTCCGCAAGGGCGGCCGCCCATTCGTCGGCCAGGGCCTGGTCATCGGAACCGCCCTCCGTCTCCGGATTCTCGGCGGCGGCCTCCGCGTCGGGGCCGGGGGTGTCCTGTTTGGGATCGTCGGTGTCTGCCATGCTGCGGCCCTCTATCGTTTGATGATGCGTTCCGAAATCTGGATCGCATTCAGCCCATTGGATACGCCGAACTTCCCGCGGAACATCGGGATGTCTTCGACCTGCAGGGAAATCTTTTCGGGGAGATCAACCGGGATGATGTCGCCCGGCTGGATATCCAGCAGCTCGCGCACGGTCACCTCGGTCTCGGCCAGGATGGAGCTGATCTCGACCTCGGCGGTCTGGATCTCCTCCTCGAGTGCGTGCATCCAGCGCTGGTCCACGTCGGAGCGGTCCGACTGAATACCGGTATCCAGCTGCTCGCGGATCGGCTCGATCATCGAGTACGGCAGGGTCACGTGCAGGTTGCCACCGCCCCCGTCGAGCTCGATGTGGAACTCGCTGATCACCACGATCTCGGTCGGCGAGACGATATTCGCGAACTGCGGGTTGACCTCGGAGTTCAGGAACTCGAACTCCAGGTCCATGACCGGCTGCCAGGCCTTCTGCATGTCCTCGAACGCGCCTTCCAGCACGCCGTGCACCACCTTCATCTCCATCGGGGTGAAGTCACGTCCCTCGATGCGGGTGTAGTAGCGCCCGTCGCCGCCGAAGAAGTTGTCCACCAGGATGAACACCAGCTTCGGGTCGAACACAAACAGCCCGGTACCGTGCAACGGATGCGCGCGCACCAGGTTCAGGCTGGTGGGCACGAACAGCGAATGCATGTACTCGGAGAACTTGGTGATGCGGGTGCCGACCACCGAGATCTCGGCGGAGCGACGCAGCACGTTGAACAGACGGACCCGCAGGTGACGCGCGAAGCGCTCGTTGATCATCTCCAGCGTGGGCATGCGCCCACGCACGATCCGGTCCTGGGTGGCGAAGTTGAATTCGCGTGCCTGGCCATCACTCGGATACGGGTCTTCGGTCTCGACGTCGCCCTCGTCCACGCCGTGCAGGAGGGCATCGATCTCGTCCTGGCTGAGGATATCCGTCTGTGCCATGACGGGGCTCCTACTGCATCACCAGTTCGTTGAACAGCACGGCCTCGACCGCGTCCGGGGCATCGCGGGAACGCAGGATCCCGGCGATCGTCTCTTTCAGTTCTTCCGCCAGGGCCTCCTTGCCCGCGCGGGTATTGAGATCCTCGTAGCGCTGTTCCGCCAGGATGCCCAGGAGGTCGTTTCGGATTGCCGGCAGGTGCCGTTCGAAGGCCTCGGCGACCGCCGGGTCATGGGTCACCAGCGACAGTTCCGCGCGCAGGTAACGGATGCGCCCCGGGGCCTCGATGTTCACCGTCATCGGCTCGAGGCTGGTGTACAGCCGCTCGGGCGGGCCGGCTTCGACCTGCTCGGTATCGTCACCGTCCGCCATCAGGAAGAACCAGGCGGCCGCCGCACCGCCGGCTACGAGAAACAGGACGACCAGGATCAGGACGATCAGCTTGCCCTTCCCGCCCTTCTTCGGGGCGCCGCCTTCGTCGTCGTCCAGATTGACTTCCTTCTCTGCCATATCGCACCCGCTGTCCGGTAAACCGAGGATTCGTTCTCGGTACAGACCATAGCAAGGCTGATGCCAGAAGTCGTTTTAGTCTTTTTAATCCGTCAGTTACGGGTGGTCACTGGCGGTTTTCCGGGGCAAACGCGGGCGCGGAAAACATGAAGAACGTCAAGAATCGGCCGCCCGGCCGCCGTGAAAGACGGAATCTTGGCGGCACACGGGAACATGGGGGAAGCCGGCATAAGCGCAGGAACGGGCCTGCAGCCACGGCCGCAGGCCGCGGCTGCACCCAAGCACGGCCGGTCAGGCAAACAGGTCCAGGCGCCGGTTCAGCATGGAGAGCGTGCTGCCATCGGCGGCCTCGCGGTCCTCGGCCTCGGCGGCCTCGTCATCCGCCGCGAGCGCCGTCTCGCCGGCCTCCTGCTCCGCCTGCTCCTCGGCCGCGTGGTCGGACACGGTCGCATCGTCCAGCATCAGGCCGCTCTCGGCCAGGCTGTCACGCAGGCGCGGCATGGCCGCCTCCAGCACCTCGCGGGTCACCGGGTTGGCACTGATGAACTGGATACTGGTGCGATCACCCTCGACCAGCACACGCACATCCAGGCTGCCCAGTTGCGGCGGGTGCAGCTTGAGTTCGGTACGCCCGCCCTGCGCCTGGGCCAGCATGCGCACCTGGTCGGCCAGCTCCCGGGCCCCGTTGGGCTGCTGCAGGAGTCGTGTCAGATCGAGGCGCGGCAGCGCCCGCGCCCCGTCCGTCCCTTCGGCTTGCCCGAGCCCCTGGGCCGGCAGCACCCCGCTCAGGGGGTCGGAACGGCCGCGGCGCGCCTCGTCACCCCCCTGCCCCATCCACTGGGCGAGGATCTCCAGGACGTTGTCGCGGGCCATGCCTCCCTGCGCACCCACCACGTCGGGCTTCAGGGCAACCGCGCCATCCCGTCCGGCATTGGCCTGGGCCGCTTCGACGAACAGCCGCATGACCGCGGCCGGCAGCGGCTTCACTGGCAGGGCCCGCTCCTCGCCTCCTCCCCGGGCCGGGGTACCTTCGGCGCGGGGCACCTCGGCTCGTCCCGGTTCCTGGGTCGCAGCCATCAGCGCGGCGACCGGCAAGGCATTGCCACCCCCTTCGGGATCCGCGGCCAGGGGCTGCCCGTCCAGCAAGTCCTGGAGTCGCGCCAGCATCGCCTCCAGGTCCAGGCCTTCCAGTTCCTCGCCGGGAACGCCCAGGCTGGCCAGCAGCGACTCCATCTGGGGCTCCAGGATGGCCAGGAAGTCCTCGCCGTCCTGGCCCTTGAGGCGGCCTTGCAGGCCTTTCAGGTCGTCCAGGCCCTGCATCGAGCTGCCGCCCAGCAGTTGCAGCAGCGGCAGCATGCCCTGGCCCGTATTCTGTGTTGCGATCATTGCCGGATCCTCGGTCTGCCGGGGTCATCCCCGGGCCCATGCCTCAATCGATACTCAGGGTCCATTCAAGAACCCTGCCAACGCGCGTCTGCCTCGCGCGCATGGGCCTGGCGGGTGGCCCACATATCCTGTTCTGTCTGCTGGCGCCGCGCGTCATGCCGCGCGGTCTCGGCCCGCCGGCGCTCGAGCAGCTTCTCCAGCGAGAGGCTGTTTCGATGGCGTTCCAGCCACTCCTGGCGCGCCGTCTCCACCTGGGACTCGGCCGCCTGGATGCGCAGATCCTGCTGCTCCAGCGCGGAGCGCAACTGGTCGCGCATGCCGGCCAGCCACTTCAGCGCATTGGCATCGTCCGGCAGGGTTGCCTGCAGGTATTCCCGCTGATAGGTCTCCAGGCGCTCGCGCTGGCCGGCGATGGCATCCAGTTGCTGCAGCCGCTCGCCCAGCTGGCGCGTCGCCTCGCTTTCCTCGATCTTGCGCAGCCGCAGCAGGCGCTCCAGGCGCTTCGGGTTCATGCCGCGCCACCCCCGACCAGGGCCAGCAGATCATCCCGGGCGCGGTCGAAGCTGACGGCCTCGTCGCGGCCCTGCCCCAGATAGGCCTCCAGGCGTTCATGCATCGCCACCGCCTCATCCAGATGCGGATCGGCGCCCTTGCGGTAGGCCCCCACCGCGATGAGGTCGCGATTGCGCATGTAGGTGGCGGCCAGATCACGAAAGCGGCGGGCCGCGCGTTCGTGTTCCGGAGTGATCAGTGACGACATCACACGCGAGACCGACGCCCCGACATCAATGGCCGGGTAGCGGCCCGTCTCCGCGATCTCCCGCGAGAGCACCACATGACCGTCGAGGATGGCCCGCGCTGCGTCCACGATCGGGTCGTTCTGGTCATCACCCTCGGCCAGCACGGTGTAGAAGGCCGTGATCGAGCCCCCGCCGACATCGCCATTGCCCGCTCGCTCCACCAACTGTGGCAGGCGCGCGAACACCGACGCCGCATAGCCTTTGGAAGCCGGTGGCTCGCCAATGGCCATCGCGATCTCGCGCGCCCCCTGGGCAAACCGGGTCAGGGAGTCCATCAGCAGGAGCACGTGCAGCCCCTGGTCCCGGAAATGCTCGGCCACCGCCGTGGCCACCCAGGCACCATGCTGGCGCAGCAGCGGCGACTGATCCGCGGGAACCGCGACCACCACGGTACGGGTACGCGACTCCTCGTCCAGGATCTCGTGGATGAACTCATTCACCTCGCGACCACGCTCGCCGATCAGGCCGACCACGATTACGTCCGCTGTGGTGTTGCGCGTCATCATGCCCAGCAGAACGCTCTTGCCGACCCCCGAACCCGCGAACAGGCCCAGCCGCTGGCCGCGCCCCACCGACAGCAGGCCGTTGATCGCCCGGATCCCGACATCCAGCGGCTCGCGCACGGGCGCACGCTGCAGCGGGTTGATCGGACGCCCGGCCAGCGGCCCAAAATCATGGGTGCGGATCGGCCCCTGGCCATCCAGGGGTGCCCCGTTGGCATCGATCACCCGTCCCAGAAGCCCCTCGCCCACCGGGATCTGGCGCTGGTTGTCCAGCGGTTCGATGCGCGCCCCGGGGGTCAACCCGGTGGCCAGCTCCTCCGGCATCAGGAAGGTGCGCTCGTTCTGGAAACCGACCACCTCCGCCGGCACCGGCTCCCCGGTTTCGCCGTGGATCAGGGCGCGCCCGCCAATCGGCAGGCGCAGACCCTCGGCCTCCAGCGTCAGGCCGGTCAGGCGCGACAGATGCCCCTCCGCCTGGGGTGGGTTGACCCGCTCCACGCGCCCCCGGGACTGCTGCAACCGGTCCAGAAGCCCCGTGCTCAGACGTTCGCGGCCCTTGCGGCGCAGTTCGTCGATCGGAGTGCTCATGACTCCTCCGCATCCGGGCGGTCGGACGCCTGATGGGCGCTGTCATCCCGGGGCTCGGTGTCAGCGGCCGGGGCATACTCGCCGTTCCACAGGGCCTCGACCGCATGCTGCAAGCGCCGCTCCAGGCTCGCGTCCACGCTCGCCGCGCCCGCCTCCACCCGGCACCCGCCGCGTGCCAGGCCCGGATCCGAGACCCAGGTGATGCGCGCGTCCGCGCGCTCGGCGTAGGTCTCGACCAGCCCCTGGTCCTCCGGGTTCAGATGCACCCGCACCTCCTGGTTGCGTCCCGGCAACTGAGCCAGCGCGCCCTCGAGAACCGCCCGGATCTGCTCCGGCCGGGACTCCAGCTCGCTTTGCACGACCTTGCGCGCCAGGACCGTCACCAGGGCCAAAAGCTCCGGCTCCAGGGCGTCGGCTGCATCGGCCAGCGGATCGGCGAGACTGCCGGCCACCGCCTCCAGTGCGGCCACCGTTTCGCGCAGTTTCTTGTCCTCGCGCGCCCGGGCCGCCTTTTCCGCCTCCTTCTGGCCCAGTTCGTGACCTTCGGCATAGCCAGACTCGAAACCGTTCTTGCGCGCCTCTTCCTCGATCGCCTCGATCTCGGCGGCGGTGGGCAGACGGCGCGGCGGATGGACACCGTCGTCACCGATCTCCGGCGGCTCCCACAGCGACGCCGAGGCGTCGGTATACAGCCTGGCCGCCGAGCTGTCGCTCACAACATGGCCTCGCTACCGCCACCGCCAAGCACAATGTCGCCGTTCTCGGCCAGGCGCCGAGCCACCGACAGGATCTCCTTCTGCGCGGCCTCGACCTCGCTGACACGCACCGGGCCCTTGGCCTCGAGATCCTCGCGCAGCATCTCGCCGGCACGTTTGGACATATTGCGAAAGATCTTGTCCTTCAGGTCGTCGTCGGCGCCCTTCAGCGCAAGCACCAGGGATTCGGTCTGGATCTCGCGCATCAGCGTCTGGATGCCACGGTCGTCGATATCCACCAGGTTATCGAAGACAAACATCTCTTCCTCGATACGCGTGCCCAGATCGGAATCCGACTCCTTGATCGTCTCCATGATCTCGGCCTCCCGCGAACCCTCCATCAGGTTCATGATGTTGGCCGCCGAGCGCACGCCCCCCAGCATCGAGGTCTTGCTCGCCGCATTACCGGAGAGTTGCCGGTCGAGGATCTCGTCGAGTTCCTGCAGGGCCTGGGGCTGCACGCCATCCATGGTGGCGATGCGCATCACGATGTCGGACTGCACCCGCGCGGGCAGGTACTGCAGGGTGTCGGAGGCCTGGTCGGAATCGAGATGGGACAGCACGATGGCCACGATCTGCGGATGCTCATTGCGCAGCATGTCCGCGATGGCGCGCGGGTCCAGCCACTTGAGGGCCTCGATGCCCTTGGAATTGCGTCCCAGCAGGATGCGGTCGATCAGGCCCGAGGCCTTGTCGCCCAGCGCGCTCTCCATGACGCTGCGCACGTATTCGTCGGCGCCCACGCCCAGCGCGGTCTGTTCCTGCACATGGGTGGAGAACTCGTGCAGCGCGGCGTTCACATCGCTGCGCGAGATGCGGTCCATCGAGGCCATGGCGGTGCCGATCTTCTGCACCTCCTTGGGCCCCATGTGGCGCATGACCTCGGCGGCGGCATCCTCGCCCAGGCTCATCATGAACACGGCGGCGCGCTCGGCGCCTTCCAGCTTGGAGTTCTTGTCAGCGGCCATCGTCACCCAACCAGGTCTTCATTACCTGCGCCACGCGCTTGGGATCCTCGCGGACCATCTCGCGCACGGCCTCCAGATCCATCTCCTGCTGATCCGGACCCTTGGGACCCGTCAGCGCGGCCACGGCCGAACCCTCGCTCGGCCCCATGCCGGCCTCGCCGCCGGACTCGTCGGTCAGGGCCTCGCGGTCATCCTCGCGCCGCGGGGGCGGTGCCGGACGCTTCATCAGTTGCTTCATTGCCGGGCGCACCACCGTCAGCAGGATGATCAGGGCCAGCAACAGCGCCGCCACGATCTTCAGCACCTCGATAAACCAGGGCTGCTCCCAGAAGGCGATCTCCTCCGCCGGGATCTCGTCCGCGGGCGCCTCGAACGGCGCGGTCACCACATTGATCGTATCGCCTCGTTCGGCGTTGAATCCAACCGCCTCGCGCACCAATGCCTCGATGCGCTCCAGTTCCTCGGCGTCCCGCGCCACCTGCACCGTCTCGCCGTCCTCGTTGACCTCCTGACGGAAGTCCACGACCACCGCGGTGGAGACCCGGCGCACGCCGCCCGGCATCTCGCGGATGTGGTTGATGCGGCGATCGACCTCGTAGTTTCTGGTCACGTTGGTGCTGCGACTGCCCGGGAGCGGCGCCGGAGCAGCGGCACCTTCCTCGCCCTCTTCCCCGACCACGCCGCCCTCGGGGGGCTGATTGGTCAGCGCGCCCGGGACGCCCCCGGCACCGCCTTCGGGACCCGTGCGCTCTTCCTCCCGGCTTTGTTCGGACCGCAGCGCGATGGTCTCGGGATCGTACAGCTCCTCGGTTCGCTCCACGCGCGAGAAATCAATATCGGCATTGACCTGAACGCGCACCTTGTCGCGCCCGACGATCGGGATCAGGAGATCCCGAACGCGGTCGGTATAGCGGTTCTCCACATCCCGTGTGAAGTTCAGGCGATCGCCACTGCCGCCCATGCCCGCCTCGCCGCCGTCCTGGGTCAGCAGCGTGCCGCGCTGGTCGACCACGGTGACCCGCTCGGGATCCAGATCGGAGGTGCTGGAGGCCACCAGATGCACGATGGCTCCCACCTGCGTCTCGCTCAGGGAGCGTCCGCCGCGCAGGTGCACCACCACGGAGGCGCTGGCCGGCCGGCGGTCGCGCACGAACACCGACTGTTCCCCCTCGGCAATGTGCACCCGCGCGCGATCCACCGCATCCAGGGAGGCGACCGTGCGCGCCAGCTCGCCTTCCATCGCCCGGTGATGACGCGCCCCCTCGATCATCCGACTGGTGCCAAGCCCGGTGTCCTCCTGCAACAGTTCGAAGCCGAGGTCGCCGGAGCGCGGCAGCCCTTCGCCGGCCAGCTGCAGCCGCGCGTCGGCGACATCGCCCTGCGGGACCTTCACCTGCCCGGTCGTGGAATCCACCTGGTACTGGATGCCGGCCTGCGACAGCACCTGCACGACCTCGGCCGCGTCCTCGGCGTCCATGCGCGGGAACAGCGGCACGTAGGTGGGGCGCATGGCCCAGTAGAGCAGCGCCACGATCACCACGATCGCGCCGGCCAGCATCCCGATCAGGGCAAGCTGGCGGCCCGCGGGCATCCCGTTGAACTCCTTGAATCCCCCGGTCACCACCGCGGGCAGGGACTGTGCATTGTCGGCCATCGTCCGTTCTCTCCCTCAGCCCGTCCGGCCGATCAGACCTGCATCCGCATGATTTCCTGGTACGCCGTCAGCAGCCGGTTGCGCACCTGGTTGGTCGCCTCGAAGGCGATACTGGATTTGCTCATTGCGGTCATCACCTGCGGCAGGCTGACGCTGTCGTCGCCCAGCTCGAAGCGCGTCTGTAGATCCGAAGCGGCCTGCTGGGTCTGGTTCACGCCGCGCAGCGACTCGGTCAGCACGTTCTGGAAATCCGCCCCGCCCACCCGCTGCGGTTCGCGATTGGGGTGGGCCGGGTTGGTCCCCTCGATCCCGCTGGTCTGCGTCAGCTGACGCATCTGCTGCAGGACGTTCTGAATCTGCATCTCGCTCATCTTTCCTACCCTCGGGGGTTCTCGCTATGGCGACCCGGCGCTCTGCACGGAACCCTTGTGCTCCCATGTGCGCGGCTTACCGTTTTCTTCAAAACTCCAAGCAATCCATATGCCAGCCTCGCTGGGCGTCATCCCGACGCCGGAACCGCAAAGCCGTTCTCGCGCAGGCGCGCAATCTTGTAACGCAATGTTCTGGGGCTGATTCCCAGTCGGTCCGCGGCCTCCTTGCGCCGCCCGCCGGACTCGCGCAGGACATTCAGGATCACCCGGCTCTCCTGGGTCTGCAGGGTCTGCTCCAGCATCGGCGTCGGGTTTTCGTCGCTGGCCGACCACTCGGGCGTGTTCATCCGGATCGCCTGATTGCCGGAGTCGCCCGAGCTCCAGGGCGCCAGCATGTCCGCATCCAGCCAGACCGCCTCCAGCGTCACCCGGTCGTCATCGCCTTCGTGCAACGTGATCGCGCGCTCCATCACATTGGCCAGCTCGCGGACATTGCCCGGCCAGTCGTGCTCCCGCAGTCGCCGCTGCGCCGCGGCGTCCAGTTCCCCCAGGCGCCCGCGGCTCAGCCGCCGCAGCAGGGCCTGTGCCAGTGGCACGATATCCTCCGGGCGCTCCCGCAGCGGCGGGATGCAAAGCGGGAAGACGTTCAGGCGGTAATACAGATCCTCGCGCAAGTGGCCTTCGGCCACCGCCTCGCGCAGATCGCGATTGGAGGTGGCGATCACCCGCACATCCACACGCTGTGCCTGGCGCCCGCCCAGCGGCTCTACCTCCCGCTCCTGCAGCGCCCGCAACAGCTTGGCCTGCAGGTGCACGGGGATTTCGGTCACCTCGTCCAGCAGCAGGGTCCCGCCGTGGGCCCGCTGGAACTTGCCGGGCCGGGCCTCCAGCGCACCGGTAAAGGCGCCCTTGGCATGCCCGAAGAGCATCGCCTCCAGCATGGCCTCCGGGAGCGCGGCGCAGTTGATCGCCTCGAACGGCCCGCGGCTGCGGGGGGAGCGCGCGTGCAGCTGCCGCGCCAGGACCTCCTTGCCCACCCCTGACTCGCCGGTCACGAAGACCGTGGCGGCGCTGCGCGCGATCCGCGATACAAAACGATCGATCCCCTGCATCGCAGCACTGCGGGCCACCAGCGCCGGCGCTTCGAATTCCTGCGCCGAGACCAGCAGCGGCCGCAGCCACTCGGCCAGAGCGTCCGCCATCTCCGGCAGGGCAAAGTGCGCGTCCACCCCGGCTCGCATGGCCGACAGCTCGCGTTCGCGACTGGCTTCCAGACTGATCGCGGCGACGCAAGATCGCGGTTCGGGAAGGACTTCTCCGCTCAGGGCGGGTTCACCGCCCAGCAGCACCGCTGCGGGACGGGCCCCTTCCACGGTTTGCGGCAGGTCGGCCGCTTTGCAGGCCTGCAGTCGGACTCGAGGAATCGTGGCCAGGACCCGGACCACGGCCTCGCGCAGTGCCGGTTCGGCATCCACCAACAGGATTGTGGCTCGCGACATGAACGTCTTCCCATAGAGATTCGGGGAAGGTTCAGCAAAAAACGCGCCAGCGTTACAGGTAACTGATTAATTGGGGGTTTATCCAAAACGGGAGGGCAACCCGTCAAGCATCCGTCGACCGTCGCGCGGGAATTCAGGGCTTGTGGTGACGGGATCCCGACCTCCACTACGGTCGGGGCCCGTCTGGCCGGAGGCCGGGTCAGGCCTTGCCGAGCCCGAACTTGCGCATGCGCTCCACGAGTGTGGTGCGGCGCATCCCCAGGCGACGCGCCGCGCGCGCCACCACATGCCCGGTCTCGTCCAGCGCGCGGGTGATCATGTCGCGTTCGAGATCATTGAGGAAGCTGCGCAGATCGACCCCCTCCGGCGGCAGTCCACCGGCCAGCAGGCTGGCGCCCGCCGACCCCGACTCGGTGCCGCCGGGTGTGGGGGAGGTCACGGCCAGATCCTCGATCCCTTCCGGACGGACCCGGGGAGGCAGCTGTGCCAGATCCACCGGCAGGTCGGGATACATGATCGCCAGCTGTTCCAGCAGATTGGCCAGCTCGCGGATATTGCCGGGCCAGTTGAGCTGCCCCAGGTGCGCGACCACGGCCGGCGTCAGGTGGGCCGGGGTCATGCCCTGCTCGCGCAGCCGTTCTTCCAGCGCGCCGATCAGTTGCGGCATATCGCTGGTGCGTTCGCGCAGGGGCGGCAATTCGATGGGGAACACGCTGAGGCGGAAGAACAGGTCCTGGCGGAAGCTGCCATCCGCCACCGCGTCATCCAGGTTGCGATGGGTGGCGGCAATGATCCGGGCCCGCGCCGGGAGCGACTTGTTGGAACCCACGCGCTCGAAGACCCGTTCCTGCAGCACGCGCAGCAGCTTCACCTGCATCGGCAGCGGCATGTCGCCGATCTCGTCCAGGAACAGCGTGCCGTCCTCGGCCAGTTCGAAACGCCCCGCGCGCGCGGTGAAGGCGCCGGTGAAGGCGCCCTTCTCGTGCCCGAACAGCTCGCTCTCCAGCAAGTCTCCGGGGATCGCGCCGCAGTTCACCGCCACGAACGGCTTGTCCGCCCGGTCCGAGGCGTTGTGGATGGCGCGGGCCACCACCTCCTTGCCGGAGCCGGTCTCGCCCAGGATCAGCGCGGTGGCGTCGGTGCGGGCCACCTGGCCCACCAGGCGCTTGACCGCCTGCATGGTCGGATGCGACCCGACCAGCCCGGGCATGTCGTCGTATCCCGGCTCGCGGCCGAACCGAAGCCACTGCAGGACCTGCGAAACCCGCGCTATGGAAAGCGGGTGTTCCACCACGCAGTCCACCCCTTCGCCCTGGACCTCGCCCCCGTCGGTGGGCTGCACGACCACCGCGGCGTCTTCCGTTCGCGCATCCTGCAGTCGGGCGGACAGCTCCGCGGCGGGTCCACAAAGCCAGATCGCGGCGGGGGCGACGTTCTCGAAGGTGCCAGTGGCCGGCTGATGCTCGGCCTCGCAGCCCAGGCAGTTCAGGATCGCCCGGGTGGCATCCGTCGTGCCCGAGTCACCGCTGAGTGCAATACGCATCGCCTGTTGCTGTTCGCCCGGATCCCGCATACCGCTGTGCCCCGATGTTCGCGACCGGATGTGGCAACGGGTGACGCCCGGCCCGCATCCGATGATGTGATCGAGTTCGCAGTATCCTGTCTAATTGCGATTGCCGTCAACTTTCTGGCGTTTCTCCGCCACCTCGCGGCGGTGCAGGCGGAAGATCCACCGCCCGAGCGCCTCTTCCAGAGGCCCCTCGACCCCCGTCCAGCGAGTCATTTGCTGGCCTCCGCGGGTTGTCGGAGTCTCGACACCCAGGACGCAGGGCTGCGGCAGCAAGCGGCTCAGATAGACCTCCACCCGCTCGCAATCCTCGGGCAGCGTACCCGTGGGCAGCACCATGCCACGCCCGCTGAGTACCAACTCGACCGGGTCCGGGCGTTCCGGGTGCAGCGACTCCGCCACCAGGTGCAGCAGCAGGTCCAGCTTGTGTTCCAGGCGCTGCACCTCGGGGGCACCCTCGTCCTCGTGGGGCATCGCTCCGCGCGGGTGTGCGTCGTCGAACAGGTCGAGGCTCTCGATCAGGCGCTGCGCCAGCACGGGATCCGTAACCGGGCGTTGCGACGGGCCGATCATCAGAGTCGTCGTAACCCGCAGGTCCTCCCCGAGGAATTCGTCCTTGCTGGCGTCATCCATGTCCGTACCCGCCTCGTCTGTCCGCCGACCAAATGCCTTCGTTATAGACCATCGACCCGGCGCGCTTCAGCCGACGAATGCGCGCGCATTGCGGAACAGCCGCAGCCACGGTCCGTCCTCGCCCCAGTCCGCCGGGTGCCAGCTGTGCTGCACGGTCCGGAACACGCGCTCCGGGTGCGGCATCATGATCAGCGCGCGACCGTCCTCGCTGGCAAAGCCCGTGGCGCCGCCCACGGAGCCATTGGGGTTCGCCGGGTACTGCGACGCCGGCGTGTCATCGGCCTCGACATAGCGCAGCGCGGCCTGGTCGTGGATCGGCGCTCCATCGGCATAGTATGTACGCCCCTCCCCGTGCGACACCGCCACCGGCAGCACCGAGCCGGCCATCCCCTCCAGCAGGATCGCCGGGCCCGGTTCGATCCGCACCTGGGACAGGCGCGCCTCGAACTGCTCGGAACGGTTGCGCACGAAGCGCGGCCAGTGGCCCGCGCCCGGAATCAGCGGGGCCAGGTGGGACAGCATCTGGCAGCCATTACAAACCCCCAGGGTGAAGGTCTCGGGGCGTTCGAAGAACGCCTGGAAGGCATCCCGCAGCGCCGGGTGGTTGAGGATGGTCTGCGCCCAGCCCCCACCGGCACCCAGCACATCGCCGTAGGAGAATCCACCACAGGCGGCCACGCCCTGCATCGAACCCAGATCCTGGCGACCGTCCAGCAGGTCGGTCATGTGCACGTCCACCGGGGCAAACCCCGCGCGCTCGAAGGCCGCCGCCATCTCCAGCTGGCCGTTAACCCCCTGCTCGCGCAGGATCGCGATTCGGGGGCGTTCCCCGCGCGCGATCATCGGCGCGGCCACGTCCTCGGCGGGATCGAAGGTGACCCGCGGCTGCAGGCCGCCGTCGGCGTCCACCCGGGCGAGCTCCTCGTCGGCGCACTCCGGATCGTCCCGCAGCCGCTGCATCCAGGCCGAGGTCTCCTGCCAGTGGCGCTGCAACGCCGCGCGCGTGGCGGAGAAGGCCTCCTGGTCGCCATGGCGGATCACCACGCGCTCGTCGTCGGTCCGTCGGGCCACCGGATGCAGATGCGCCTCCAGGCCAGCCTCCGCCATCGCGTCGCGCAGGGCCGATTCGGCACCGGGCGCGACCTGCACCACGGCGCCCAGCTCCTCGTTGAACAACCACGCCCCCGGCGCTTGACCCTCCGGGACCGCGATCTCCAGCCCGCAACGCCCGGCAAAGGCCATCTCCAGCAGGGTCGTGATCAGGCCGCCGTCGGAACGGTCGTGGTAGGCGCGCAGCAGGCCGTTGCGACGCAGAGTCGTGATGGCCTCGAAGAAGGCGCGCAGGCGTGCGGCATCGACCACGTCCGGCGGGGTCGCGCCGACCTGCCCGTAGGCCTGGGCCAGGGCGGAGCCGCCCAAGCGACCATGCCCCTCCCCCAGATCGATCAGCCAGAGCCGGTCATCGGCCTCCGGGTCGGGCTGCGGCGTCAGCGTCCGGCGCGCATCGGCCACCGGGGCAAACCCGGATACGATCAGCGATACCGGCGCGTGCATGTGCCGCGCCTGCCCGTCCGCGGTCTCCCAGACCGTCCGCATGGACAGAGAATCCTTGCCCACCGGGATCGAGATGCCCAGTGCCGGGCACAGGTCCTCCGCGATCGTGCGGACGGTGTCGAACAGGTTGGCGTCCTCCCCGGGCACGCCGGCCGCGGCCATCCAGTTGGCGGACATACGGATCGCGTGCGTGCCGTCAATATCCGCCGCCGCCAGATTGGTCACCACCTCCCCGATCGCCATGCGCCCGGAGGCCGGGGCCGACAGGATCGCCAGCGGCGTGCGCTCGCCCATGGCCATCGCCTCGCCGGTATAGCCGTCGAAGTCGGTCAGCGTCACCGCGCAATCCGCCACGGGTACCTGCCACGGCCCCACCATCTGGTCGCGCGCGACGAGGCCGCCCACGCTGCGGTCCCCGATGGTGATCAGGAAGTGCTTCGCGGCCACCGACGGCATGTGCAGCACCCGCTCCAGCGCCTCCCCCAGCGGACAGGCCTCGGCGTCGAACGCCGTATTCGGCGGTGGCAGGCGCCGGTCCTCGCGCGTCATCCGCGGCGTCTTGCCCAGCAGCATGCCCATGGGCATGTCCACCGGCGGTTCGTGGAACAGGCTGTCCTCGACCTTCAGGTGGCCCTCGTCGGTCGCCCGGCCCACCACCGCGAACGGCGCGCGTTCGCGCGCGGCCAGGGTGCGGAAGGTCTCGAGATGCTCGGCGGCGATCGCCAGGACGTAGCGTTCCTGCGCCTCGTTGCACCACAGCTCCATCGGCGACAGGCCGGGCTCCGCGGTCGGCAGGTCCCGGAGCTGGATCACGCCCCCGCGCCCGGCGTCGTCGAGGATCTCCGGGATCGCGTTGGACAGCCCGCCGGCGCCCACGTCGTGGATCGACAGGATCGGGTTGCCCGCCCCCAGGGCCGTGCAGCGATCGATCACCTCCTGGCAGCGGCGCTCCATCTCCGGATTGCCGCGCTGTACCGACGCGAAATCCAGTTGCTCGGAGCTCGCGCCACTGGCCATGGACGAGGCCGCCCCGCCGCCCAGGCCGATCAGCATGGCCGGACCGCCCAGCACCACGATCGGGGTCCCCGCCGGCACATCCTGCTTGTGCACGTGCTCGCCACGAATCGACCCGACCCCGCCGGCCAGCATGATCGGCTTGTGGTAACCGTACAGCGTCTCGCCACCCGCCGGATTCGGCAGCGCCATCTCCAGCGTACGGAAGTATCCGGCCAGCGCCGGACGGCCGAACTCGTTATTGAAGGCCGCCGCGCCAATCGGGCCATCCAGCATGATCTGGCGCGCGCTCTCGATGCGCCCGGGCCGGCCGAAGTCGCGCTCCCAGGGCTGCTCGCGGCCCGGGATCCGCAGGTTCGATACGGAGAAACCAGTAAGCCCCGCTTTCGGCTTGGAGCCTTGCCCGGTGGCGCCCTCGTCGCGGATCTCGCCCCCGGAACCGGTCGCGGCGCCGGGGAACGGCGAGATCGCGGTCGGGTGGTTGTGGGTCTCCACCTTCATCAGGATCGGCAGATCCAGCGTTTCACGTCGGTATTCACCGGTGATCGCATCCGGCATCAGGCGCACGCCCGTGTGACCGGCGATCACCGAGGCGTTGTCGCTGTAGGCCGAGAGCACCCCCTCGGGGTGGCGCGCATGGGTCTGGCGGATCATCCCGAACAGCGTGCGTTCGTCGGCCTCGCCATCCAGCACCCAGGCGGCATTGAAGATCTTGTGCCGGCAGTGCTCCGAGTTCGCCTGCGCGAACATCATCAGCTCGGCGTCGGTCGGAGCACGCCCCAGCGCGGAGTATCCGTCCGCCAGGTAGTCGATCTCGTCCGGGGAAAGCGCCAGACCCAGCTCCCCGTTCGCGTGCTCCAGGGCGGCGCGGGCGTCCTCGCCCAGCTCCACGCGCGCCAGCGAGCGCGGCGTCTCGCTGTGAAAGAGCTGTGCCGCGGCCGCGGGATCCTCGATCACCGCCTCGGTCATGCGGTCGTGCAGCAACGCGGCCAGCTCCTCCAGGTCCGCGCCGGCCGCCGCCTCGCCCCCGATCTGCCAGTGAATGCCGCGCTCGATCCGTTCGACCGCGTCCTCCAGCCCGGCGTGATGGGCAATCTCGGTGGCCTTCGACGACCACGGGCTGATCGTGCCGAAGCGCGGGATCACCACCAGCTCCCGCTGCACGGCGAACTCGGGCGCTACCCAGGTCTCGCCCTCGCGCAGCAGGCGCGTCAGCACCGCCTCCTCGTCCGGCGTCAACCGCCGCCGGGTCTCCACGAAATAGACAAACCGCGCGGCCAGCGGGCCCGCGCCCG
Source organism: Thioalkalivibrio sp. ALE22 (assembly GCF_000381445.1). Lineage (NCBI taxonomy): Bacteria > Pseudomonadati > Pseudomonadota > Gammaproteobacteria > Chromatiales > Ectothiorhodospiraceae > Thioalkalivibrio > Thioalkalivibrio sp. ALE22. Next base: position 84,781 of record NZ_KB906500.1, on the reverse strand, counting down.
GTACGCTTGCCCGCAGCCCTGCCTCCAGAGCCCGCAGCCGAAACGGCGAGACCGCCGCGCCCCCTTCCACAACCCGCATTGCGCTTCCTCGAACCGGACGTGCCAAAAGCAGCGCATTGTACCGGACCCGCCCCCCGCGCGGGACCTGCCAACCCGGCGCATCTGCCCCATTCGAAGCCGAAGTACGGCATTTTCACCACGAAGCACACGAAGGCACGAAGAAGTTCAAGGGCGACCCGCGGGAAGCCAGGAAGCTAGCGCAGGCCATCTCATAGATGCCCCGACCCCGCGGACCGGTCCATTCCAGAGCAAATTATCCAAACCCTTCCCAAGCGCCCCGTCTTCCTGTGGACCGCTCTTGACCTGGCCCTCCTTCGTGCCTTCGTGAGCTTCGTGGTGAACCCGCCCTTGACCTTCTACCCACCGATGAATCACATGGCCGGGGAACTTCGGATGCGCTACCATGTCCATGACAGTACTTGGGGGCGACTTGGCTTCGACGCGGGTCGCGAAACCTTAGGTGCATGCCGAGGCTGTAGTGGACCTCGTAAAAACCGCTGCAAAAAAATAGTTGCCAACGACGACAACTACGCACTCGCCGCTTAAAAACCGGTAGATGCCGTCCGACTGGAGCCGTGCTTATGCGTCCAGTATCGGGCGTCGACTCTCATAAGCTCGTGGTGAAGCGTGCCCGGCGTGGATCCATTAAAACTCAACCGGGATCGCCAGTTGCATTCCCTGCCTGTCGGGTAGCGGCTGGTTAAACTCAAAGACAGAATAAGCATGTAGAGCCGAAGGCGGAGGTCCTGCGGACGCGGGTTCGATTCCCGCCGCCTCCACCAAATTAGTCCGACCAATCAAGCGCCTGCGGGCGCTTTTTTGTTTGCATTCGAGGTAGATGCATGGCCGTGTACCAGGACAGCCTGACCCAGCAGACCCGCGGCCGCGGCACGCTGAACATCACCCAAGCCGTGGAGCACATCGTCCGTGCCTCCGGCATCACCACCGGCACCTGCCACGTCTTCCAGCACCACACCAGCGCCTCGCTGCTGGTCACCGAGAACGCCGATCCCGACGTCCGCGACGACCTGGAAACCCTGATCGCCCGCATGGCCCCGGACGGCGACCCCGCCTACCGCCACGACATGGAAGGCGACGACGACATGGCGGCCCACGCCCGGGCCATGCTCACACACAACGACCTGACGCTCCCGGTCGGCCAGGGGCGGCTGATCCTCGGCACCTGGCAGGGCGTCTTCCTGTGGGAACACCGCTATGCCGTCCACACGCGCCGGCTGACCATTACCGTGCAGGGCGAATAACGCCCGACTCAGTCGCGCTGCACGTGGACCGTGATCTCCTCGCGGTCGTGGTAGAGCTGTCGCGCCTGCATCCGGTGGGCGATCCGGGCGTCCAACAGGCGCTCCTCGATATGGTCCAGGCACTGGTCCACCGTCTGCCAGCGCCGTTTCATCGGCAGCTTCAAGTTGAAGATCGCCTCGCGGCACCAGCCCGCCTCCAGCAAGTCCGCCATACGCGCCGCCACGCGCCCCGGCTTGTCGACAATGTCGCAGACCAGCCAGGTCACCGGATTCGGGGGTTCCCACGAAAACGCATCCTCGCGGTGATGCTCCACCTGGGTGGTGGCCATTAACCGGTCATCCATCGGCCCGTTGTCCACCGCGTGCACGTACATCCCGCGGCGTACCAGTTGCCAGGTCCAGCCACCGGGTGCCGCCCCGAGATCCACGGCCTGCATGCCTTGCGCCAGGCGCGTGTCCCAGTCCTCCCGGGGGATGAAGGTATGCCACCCCTCTTCCAGCTTCAGGGTCGAGCGGCTGGGGGCCTCGCGCGGCGAGCGCAGGTGCAGGATGCCGCCCGGCCACTCGCTGCGCTCCCCCGGCCGGCTCACACCGAGCTGCACGCAATCGCCCGCATGCCAGAAGACATGCAACCGCTGCCCGTCCGCCTGTGCCCGCAGCACCCCGCGCTTGCGCAGTACTGCGGCCAGCGGCCGCTCGACCGCCTTGACCAGGCGGCGCAGCCCTTTCCCTTCGTTGGTATCCGGCATCTCGTGCCAGACGGAATCCACTGCCAGACCGGAGGCCTCCGCCTGCTCGATGATCGGCGTCAGCCGGTCCGCGCGATCCAGCCCCTCGAGGACCGGAAACGCCGGGAACACCTGCCGCGCGAAGATCAGCGCGGAGAACGGAAGCGCCCCCGCGAGCGCCTCGACGGAGCCATCTGCCGGCTCGAAGTGAACCGAGCCGCTGCCGGCGCGCACGCGCGCGAAGCCACCCAATCCCGCCCGCGCCGCGCGGTCGGTCAGCTCCGCCGTCAGATCCGCCTCGAACCCCGGCCGGCAATACAGCAACAGGCCCGAGAAGCCCGGTTCGTTTGTCTCCATCTCCGGATCGCTCCCACAAAAAAGCCGCCGTGCGGGCAGTGCACGGCGGCTGCGAGACTAACCGGCCCGCTCGCGCGGGCCAAGCCAGGGTGGTCGATCAGCGATCCAGACCGGGATCGCCCTCGACGTTCTTCAGTCGCGGCAGGTAGGGCTTGCCGGGGCTGATGGTGTCGTGCTCGCGCAGGTAGTTGGCGACCACGTCCCAGACCGGGTCCGTATCCAGCGGCTCGTGGACATTCGCCCAGCCGGCGACCACGTACTTCCTGTCCGGATCCAGCGGCTCGCCGTTGATGTGCATATCACTGATGCGGCTGCCCATGGATTCATGCGGATCGATGGTGTACTCGATCCCCGAGGTCCGGACCATGTCGCCCCCCCGGTGGTGATAGGGGTTGGAGTTGAAGATCGAGTTGGCCACGTCCTCCAGCGCGTTCTTCAACTGCTCGCCGGTCATCTCGTTGCGCTGGGTCTCCGAGTAGGTGGTCGCGGTCTGCGTCATCAGCTCCTCGAAGGTGATGGGCGAGCCCGGCAGCACACTCACGCCCCAGCGGAAGCCCGGCGAGAGGGCCACCTCGGCATCCATCTCCTTGATCATCGCGTCCATGATCACTTCGTCGAAGGTGCCGTTGAAGTTGCCGCGTCGATACAGCACGCCGTCGGTAACCGCCAACTCTTCGCTCAGCTTGTCCTCGTAGGGCTCGCGAACCTTGCGGATATGCTCTTCCATCTCCGCGTCCGCCTCGATCAGGTTGGAGAACACCGGCAGCAGCGTGAACTTGTAGTCGCGGATGCCGCTGTCGGTCACATCCAGGTCCATCACGCCCACGAACTTGCCGTTGGAGCCGGCATTGGTCACCAGGGTCCGCTCGCCGCCGGCATTCTCGATCTCCATCGCCCCGGGCACGGCATCGTGGGTGTGGCCACCCAGGATCACGTCCACGTCGCGCAGGCGGCGGGCCATCTCCATGTCCGTGACCATGCCGTTGTGCGACAGGATCGCGACCACCTTGGCCCCCTTCTCGCGGCATTCGTCAACCATCCGCTGCATGTTTTCGTCGCGGATGCCGAAGCTCCAGTCCGGGAACATGTAGTCGGGGTTGGCCACCGAGGTATACGGGAAGGCCTGGCCGATCACCGCCACCGGGACCCCGTTCATCTCGCGGATGGTGTAGGGCTCGAAGACCGGGTCGCCCCAGTCGCGATCCTCGATGTTCTGCGCCAGGAACTCGATGTTGTTGGGCTTGAAGTCGTTCTCGATGACCTCCATCACCCGTTCGTCGCCAAAGGTGAACTCCCAGTGGCCGACCATGATGTCCACGCCCAGCAGCTTCTGCGCATCCACCATGTCCTGGCCGTTGGTCCACAGCGACGTGGCCGAGCCCTGCCAGGTGTCGCCACCGTCCAGCAACAGGGAGTTCGGGCGTTCCGCCCGGAGCTTCTGGATCAGCGTGGACAGGTGGGAGAACCCGCCCAGGCGCCCGTACTTCTCGGCCGCATATTTGAAATCCATGTGCGTCACGGCATGCGCAAGCGGCGTACCGGGCTTGATGTCGAAGTATTCCAGCAGTTCCTTCCCGGCCATCACCGGCGGCTTGCCCTGCATGTCGCCAACCCCGATGTTCACGTCCGGCTCGCGGAAATACACCGGCTTCAGCTGCGCGTGGCAGTCCGTGTAGTGCAGCAGCGAGACATTGCCGAACTTCGGCAGGTCATACATATCCGCATCGGCCGGTCGCCAGGATCCCTTCTCGCCAGCCCAGGCATTCATCGAAAAGCCGGCGGCGCTTGCGGCCACCATGGCCTCCAGGAACTCTCGGCGTGTCAGACTCATGTCGCTCTCCTTGGTGATCTTCTGGATTTCTCGTCAAACGACGGGGCATTACGGCGGCCCCACGCAGTTCCCGACGCGCAAAAACCATTAATGTTCCGCCAGAGCCGGCCAAGCGAGCCTGCGCTAACCACATTTTCCCGGACATGGGCAGGAGAAGCGCCCACCTTCGCCACCCCTTCCCGCGAGATCGCGAAACTTTGAATTCCTGAGGAATGCGTCACAGTTCGGCAGGCAATCGACACAAAAAAGCCTGCTATCCGGAGATAGCAGGCCAAGACGCGACATACACCGTCGGAAGCATCCGGCCGCCTGCACGCTGGGGGATCGTGCGCTCCTTGGCGGCCGTTGTTCGGATCCGACGGTTTCAGGCTAGTCAGCCATCCGCCGCTCTTTCTTGATCCAGATCAATAGATCCCCCAATCCGTGGACCCGGCCGTGGATCCGGCCCTGGATCCAGGCCATGCGGCATTAGCTTCAGGCCGCGTACTTGCCCTGGGCCGCCAGCCCGTTGTCGCGGGCGCGCTCGTACACCGTCTGCTGGGCCTTCTCGAAATTGGCGCCCATGTCCTTGCCCCACAGCTCCATCGCCGCCTGCTGCATGCCGCGACCATAGGAGAAGGACAGCGGCCACGGAGCCCCGCCGATGCGGTTCATCGCATCCAGGTGATTGGTGGCGTCGGCATCGCTCTGCCCACCGGAGAGGAACACGATCCCGGGCAGGATCGCCGGCACAGCGGACTCCAGGCAGCGCAGCGTCGCATGCGCGACATCCTCCACGCTGGCCTGCTCGGGGCAGTCCTTGCCCGGCAGCACCATGCTGGCCTTCAGGATGGTGCCCTCCAGCAGGACATGATGCTCGTAGAGCGCCTTGAACACCGCGCGCTGGGTCGCCTCGGTCACGCCGTAGCAGGTCTCGATGTCGTGACTGCCGTCCATCAGGACCTCCGGCTCCACGATCGGGACGATGCCCTGCTCCTGGCACAGCGCGGCATACCGCGCCAGCGCGTGCGCATTCGACTCGATGCAGGTGTCGGTGGGCATGGTGTCGCCAATCGTGATCACCGCGCGCCACTTGGCGAACCGCGCGCCCATTTTGGCGTATTCCTCCAGGCGTTCGCGCAGGCCATCCAGGCCCTCGGTCACCTTCTCGCCGGGGAAACCGGCCAGGTCCTTCGCGCCGGTATCCACCTTGATGCCCGGCAGCATGCCGGACTCGTTCATCACGTCGACGAACGGCTTGCCGTCGCGGGTCGACTGGCGGATGGTCTCGTCATACAGGATCGCGCCCGAGATGTACTCGTTGAGCTGCGGCGTGGTCAGCAGCAGTTCGCGATAGGTCCGCCGGTTCTCCTCGGTGTTCTCGACCCCGACCGCGCCGAGCCGCTTGCCGATCGTCCCGGTGGATTCATCGATGGCGATGATGCCCTTTCCAGGGGCCACCATCGCTTCGGCCGTCTCTACCAACTGATCGATCTTCATGCCAGCTCCTTGCGTTGCTGCTTGGGAATTTGAAGAGTAGTCACCCACCCCGGGTTCTTCCAACACGGGTCCTTCCAACCCGACAGGCGAAACCCCAGCACAGTTTCCCGAACAGCACGAAAGGCCGTGTTCGCGACGCACAAAAACCCGCTCAGACGTACATGCCCGCCGCGTACCCGGAGGCCCAGGCCCACTGGAAGTTGTGTCCGCCCAGATGCCCGGTCACGTCCACGACCTCGCCAATAAAATAGAGCCCCGGGATCGAGCGGCACTCCATCGTCTTCGAGGACAGGGCGGCGGTATCCACCCCGCCCAGCGTCACCTCCGCGGTGCGGTAGCCCTCGGTCCCGGACGGCCAGACCGTCCAGGGCTGACAAACCCCCGTTACCTGCTCGATATCGGCATTGCTCAGGCGCTCCAGCGGCCGGTTCTCCACCCACAGCTCGCACCAGCGCTGCGCGACCCGGCGGGTCAACTGCTCCCCCAGCACGCTCTTCAGCTCCAGTTTCGGGCGCTGCTCCCGCAGCTCGCGCAGATGGGCGGCCAGGTCCATGCCCGGGAACAGATCGATCGCCACCGGCTCCCCCTCCACCCAGTACGACGAGGCCTGGAGCACCGCCGGCCCGCTGAGCCCCCGATGCGTGAACAGCAGGTTTTCCCGAAACCTCATGCCCCCGGCGGTCGTCACCGTGTCCAGCGACACACCCGACAGCCCCTCCAGCTCCTCCAGGGGCCGCCCGCCCAGGGTGAACGGCACCAGGGCCGGCCGGGTGGGCTGGACCGCCAGGCCCAGCGAACGCGCCAGGTCCAGCCCGAAGCCCGTGGCCCCCATGCGCGGGATCGAATAGCCCCCCGTGGCGATCACCAGCGACTCGCAGGCCATCGCATCCCCGCCGGCCTGCAGCCGATGCGGCGCCCCCTTGGCCACATCCGTCACCGGTGTATCCGTGCGCACGGTCACGCCGGCCGCCGCGCACTCGTCGAGCAGCATCTGCACAATGTCCTTCGACGACCGGTCACAGAACAGCTGCCCCAGCTTCTTCTCGTGGTACGGGATGCCGTGCTTCTCCACCAGGGCGATAAAGTCCCACTGGGTGTAGCGGCTGAGCGCGGACTTCACGAAATGCGGATTCGCGGAGATGAAATTCTCCGGCTCGCAGTACATGTTGGTGAAGTTGCAGCGCCCGCCACCGGACATCAGGATCTTCTTGCCCACCCGGTTGGCGTGGTCCAGCACCAGCACCCGCCGCCCGCGCCCGCCTGCCGTCAGCGCACACATCAGCCCGGCCGCGCCGCCGCCGATCACGACCACGTCGAAGTCCACTGTTGCCGCCCCCAGTTCCGTCACCACGCGTTCCCCGAGGACAGCGGGATGTGGCGCAGCCGCCCGCCCACGCTCAGCGCACCCACTCCTTGCGCACCACCAGGGTCTGCGCAATCAAGTCGTGCAGCGCCTGCCGGCGCCGGGTGAAGGCCACCATGATGTAGCCGATCATCAGGATCATCCCGGACAGAATGGTCGCGAAGTGCCGCCCGGTCGCGCGCAGGAACGAGATCCGCTCGCCGTTGAAATCCACCACCCGCAGCCCGAACACCATCTTGCCCAGCGTGGCCTGATACCGGGAGCTGTGCATGCCCGCCCAGTACAGCCAGGCCACCAGCATATTCACCAGAAACCAGGCCACCTCCGCCGGCGGCACCGGCTCATCCGGCCCGCGCACCGCCATCGTCTCCGGGCTGATCACGGCCTGCGCCACGATCTGCGGCACCCCGATGATCACGCCATCCACCAGATAGGCCCCGACGCGGACCCAGAACCCGCCATAGGCCGCGCGGTCCTCGGGCGGGCCGTCGTGCCCACCGGCTCCGGCCGCCATCGGCGCCCCGCACTGGATGCAGAACCGCGCGTCCGGCGGGTTCTGCTTGCCACACTGTCCACATTCCATGATCGCTCGCTCTCCTTTCCTTGAGTGTCTGGGCCGCTGGCCGGCCTCTACCGTCTGGCCGGCCCCTACAATAACGGCTCGACCGGAAGAATTCGGGTCACGCCGGACACGAACCGGCGCCACAGCCCGGCCTTGGGCTCGTAACGGTGGGCATTGCCGGACCCGTCCCGCCACACCAGGCCGCCGGTCGCATCCCGCCCCACCCGGTAGGCCACCTGCGGCCGAATCCCTTGTTGATGCAGCGCCGCGAGCCGCTCCACCAGAACCGGCTCGCGCAGGAACACGCCCGACTCGCTGTTGGTATGCGCCGAGCGCGGATCCAGATTGAACGAGCCCACAAAGGCCTCGCGGCCGTCGAACACCAGCAGCTTGGTGTGCAGGCTGGCCTGCGAGGCATCGATCCCGCGGTCGCGCTCCAGGCGCGCCCAGCGCGGCGGCCCCGTGGGGCGCAGCTCGAACAGCTCCACGCCGGCATCCAGCAAGGCGTGGCGCCGGCTCGCATACCCCGCATGGGTAAAGGCCACATCATTGGCGGCCAGCGAATTCGTCAGCACCTGAATCCGGACCCCCGCCTCGCTCATGCGCGCCAACTGGGCCGCCCCGTCGCGCCCCGGCACAAAATACGGCGACACGATCAGCAGTTCCTCTTCCACGCCCAGCAGCCGCTCGCCCAGCGCATTCGCAACCCGCGAACCCTCGCCGCGCCCGCGCGCCTTGGCCTCGTCATCCACCACGAACTCGGCCTGCGTAGTCCACACATAGGCCGCCCCATCCGCCACCGGCTGCGGCACCGGCAATCCGTTCAGGGGCTCCATCTGCATCAGGGGGTGGGTGTGGTTCTGTGCCAGCCAGGCGCGCAAGGCCCCCTGCTGCATCGCCAGCCGCTCCGGTGAGGCGTTCTCCCGCGCCAGACGCTCGACCCCGATCGCCCCCGGACTGTTCCAGAACTCCACAAACGAAAGATCGATCTCCCGGACCAGCGGCCCCACCACCACCAGGTCCAGGTCCGCAAAGTTGTAGTCCGGGCTGGCCTCGAAATATTCGTCCCCGACATTGCGCCCACCCGTGATCGCCAGATGCCCATCCACGATCCAGGCCTTGTTGTGCATCCGGTGGTTCAGGTCGCTGCCGCGGAAGAAGAACTCCGCACTCGCGCGCAACAAGCCCTCGCGGCTGCGAAACGGGTTGAAGACCCGCACCTCGATATTCGGGTGCTGATCGATCGCGGCCAGGGTGGCGTCGCGCCCGCGCGCATCGATGTCATCCAGCAGCAGCGACACCCGCACCCCGCGATCCGCCGCCCCCAGCAGCTCGCCCATCAGCACCCGGCCCGCCGCATCGTCGCGCCAGATGTAGGACTGAACCTGAATGCGCTCGCGTGCCATGCGCACGCTCATCACGCGCCAGCGAAACGCCTCCGCCCCCTCGTCCAGCAGCCGGAAGCCCGTCTTGCCCTCGTCCCGGGCTGGCGGATGCCCCTGCAGCCACGTCGCCAGCGGCCCCTCGGTCGCCGGCGGCTCCAGCCCCTGCCAGGCACGCTCCGGCGCCGGCTGCAGCGGGGCACAGCCAGCCACCAGCGCCAGCAACAGCACCGCCACAAGCCAGGAAAACCAAACCGGATAACGCATCACCAAGCAATCGCCGGACGCGAAGCCCCCTCTTCTAACCGCATGCGAGCGCTCAGCCTGCCGCCTCTACACGGCCCTGTCGACGCGCCCGCCCGAACCCCGGACACAAAAAAAGCGAGCCGGGCGGACCCTGACTCGCTTTTTTCTACAAACTGGTAGGCGCGATTGGACTCGAACCAACGACCCCTACCATGTCAAGGTAGTGCTCTAACCAGCTGAGCTACGCGCCTGTCGTCTTCGAGCCGCGTATTGTACCGACTCCCCGCCCCCTGTCAAAGCCCATCGCAACGCATCCCCGTCCGGCTTTCCCAGGGGCAACGCGACGCCGCTGACCCGGCCAGTCTGCGCGACAAGCCATCGCTCAGTCATACGGCCCGGCGAACTTGAACCAAGGGGGCTCACCATGCACCCGAAGCGCATCACGGTATTCGGCGGCACCGGCTTTCTCGGCCGCGCCACGGTGCAAGAACTGCTCGACGCCGGGCACACCGTGCGCATCGCCTCGCGCCGCCCGGTACTACCCGATTCTCTGCAAAATCACCCCCGAGTGGAGCACTGCCGCGCCGACATCCGGGACGATGCCGATGTCGCCCGCGCCGTGGAAGGCGCCCGGGGCGTTATCAACGCCGTCAGCCTGTACGTGGGGCAACGCGACCTGCGCTTCACCACCATCCACGTCGAAGGCGCCGCGCGCCTCGCCCGCGCCGCCCGAAACGCGGGACTGGAGCGCGTCGTGCAGATCTCCGGCATCGGCGCCGACCGCCGCTCGCCCTCGTCGTACATCCGTGCCCGAGCGCAAGGCGAAGCCGCCGCCCTCCGCGAATTCCCCGACGCCATCATCGTGCGCCCCAGCGTCCTCTTCGGCCCGGGCGACGCCTTCCTGCGCAACCTGGCCGGCCTCGCGCCCCTGCCGGTGATTCCCCTGTTCGGCCGCGGCACCACCCGCCTGCAACCGGTACACGTCAGCGACATCGCCCGCGCCCTCACGAGCCTGTGCGCAGACGAGCCGCCCACACACCCCATCTACGAACTCGGCGGCCCGGACATCCTCACCTACCGCCAGATCGTGGCCCTGGTCCTCACGCACCTGGGCCGCAAACGCCCCATGCTGCCCATGCCATTTACCGTCTGGCACGTCCCGGCCGCCCTCGGCTCACTGCTCCCCAACCCGCCCCTGACCCGCGACCAGCTCTACCTGATGCAACAGGACAACATCGCCAACCCCACCCTCGGCACCTTCGCCGACCTCGGCATCACCCCCCACTCGCTCGAACAATCCCTACCCGACTGCCTCCCAACCAAGTAGCGCCAACCGAACACATCACCCCACTGTTGCCCGTCTCCCCCTGTAGGAGCCTGCTTGCAGGCGAAGCCCCTGCCAAAGCCGGACACAGTCAAAGGCTTCGCGTGCAAGCACGCTCCCACAGCACACTCCCACAATTTGTGCCCCACCACACACCGTCATCCCGCCCGCAGCCCCCCTCGTCATCCCGGCCGCAGCGAAGCGAAGGGCCGGGCATAAACGGGATCGCGCGGCCCTCAATCAACAGGTGAGTGAATCCGTTAGGATGCCCAGACCAAGGCCAACAGTCTGAGGAGCGAAGATGAACGCAGATTCGAACGGCACAAAGAGCCTAGAAGAGCTGGCTTCCCGGGTAGAGACGTTCGTCGAGGAGCGCGACTGGGCCCAGTTCCACTCGCCCAAGAACCTAGCGATGGCGCTCGCTGGCGAGGTTGGTGAACTGATTGAGCACTTCCAGTGGTTGACTCAGGAGCAGTCGCGGGAGTTGTCCGGCGAGGCATACGAGTCGGTTCGGCAAGAGATCGCCGATGTGCAGATCTATCTGCTACTCCTGGCCCGCAAGCTCGATATCGATCTCGTGCAAGCTGCCAGCGACAAGTTGGAGATGAACGCGCGGAAGTATCCCGTGGAAAAGGCGCACGGCAACGCCCGCAAGTACTCGGAGCTGTAACACCGCCGTCGCAAGACCCCAACACGGCTGAGGCGAGCGCTCGGCAAAATCAGCGCCTGGGCGAAGTCCCTCAACTATCGAGCTGACCGACGTATTCGCCCACGACCACGAGCTCGGACAGCGCATCGTCCTCGAGTACGATCGGCTGATAGCCCGGCAGACTGGATTCCGGCTTGAGGATGATCCGCGCGTGGCGCCACTCCGTATCCGGGTCGGTGGTTTTCTCGCTGTGGTAGCGCTTGATGGTGAAACTCGCGCCGGTATCCGGGTCGTCGATGTCGCGGTGCTGCACCAGTACGATCTTGCCCTCGCGCGTACCGCCCCCAGGCGGCGCGAACAAGCACCACGCCCCATCCGGAATCCGGCGATTCATCGATTCCCCGACTACCTGGGCGATGAACATGCCGGGCTTTGGTGCGATGAAGTCGGGCGGTGTCACCCAATCGAAAGCCTCCGGGTTCTGTTCAACGTTTTGCAGTTCGCTGAAACCGCCAGCAGCCGCCTTGAACGAAACCACCGGCAACGCATTTTCGAAAGGCTCGACCTCCTCCAGTGCTAGTTTCGGGAACGGCAGGGTATCCGTATCGCCCCCTTCTCCATCCACTACGTCCGGCTCTCCCACGTGTCCATGGACGAGCGCGCGGAAGTAGTCGTTAGTCTCCGGGTCCGCCGACCAGATCAAGCAACCCTTCATCCCGCGGCTCATCAGAGTGCGGTAGGTGTTCTTGATGATCTGGTCGGCCTTCTTGCGCGCCTGATCCGGGTTTTCCTTCAGCGCCTTCTTGTAGCCCTTGATGGACGCATCGTTCTTTGAACGCGCCTCCGGGACCGTGATCACTTCGCCATCGCGTACGATCAGGTCCGGCCCGATGATCACGCCCACATAATCCAGCTCCAGCCCCTGGCTGGTATGGATACAGCCGATCTGGTGGACCGAATCCGGCTGAATCATCCAGGTGGAACCGTCCTTGTCCAGGTTCCACTGCATCGCGAAGTTGTGCTCCGCGAACCGGATATCCATCGCCTCCGCGTTCTTCTTGCTGTCCCAGTCCCAGCAGTAGCCAGCCAGCAGCCGCGCCCGGTTGGCCTCCACGTTCAGCGCGAAGATGCGATCACGCAACTCGGTGGGCGAATCGACGACCTCTACCGAGTAATCCAGTTCGTCCAGGTCCTCGTTCGCGGTCTCCCGGATCTGCAGCGCCTGATCCAGCCAAGCCAGGTAGCCGTCCGAACCGGCACAGCGAAACTGGGAGCGCAACTCGGCGTAGTGGATGGTTGCCCCGGCGGCCTTCGCCCACCGTTCGATCTCCTCGCGCGAGCCAATATCCTTCCAGTGGATCCGCTGCTCCTCGTCCAGAAAGAAGACCGCCGTGCGTGCGGCGCGGATGATCTCCTTGGCCTGGTTCTCCCCCAGGTTCTGATACATGCCCGACTTCTCGTTCAGCCGGTGAGCCTCGTCCACGATCAGGGTGTCGAACGTTTCCGCCTCCGTCTCGTGATAGGAACCGGAACCTCGGAACAGGTTGCTGATCCGGCTCTTCTTCATCGTGCCGGTCAGTCGGGCCTCGTATACCGCCCTGGGCGCCGCATTACGCGTCACGTACTGGGCCACCTTGCCCTGCCGGGTTAGCTCCCCGAGCAGGTTCACAGCCACGACCGACTTCCCGGTCCCCGGTCCGCCCTGCACGATGAACACCTGTTTCCCGTGCTCTTCGGCGATCGCGGAAAGATCCAACGCGCTCTCGAAAACCAGCTTCTGGTCATCGATCATCAGGAACTCGGCATTGCCCTCGAGAAGTGACGCCAGATGATCCGCCAACGACTTCGACGGACGGATCCGACCGTGCTCGACCCGATAGAGGATGTCGTTGGCATCCCCCTCGCGCACATGCTGGCTCAGGAACCGGGCGAGCTTTTCGGTATCCGCCTTCAAAAAGGCCGGTGCGCGTTCCAGATGCTCGTGATACCGCTCATCCCCGATCGCAGGCGACATGCTGTTGTGCAGGTAGGCGCAGGGATGCAAACCGATGTTGTCGGTCTGAACAGTTTCGTTGTAGTCCTCCAGCAGCGCCGCATAGGACCACGCCTGGTAGGACGGATGCGTGACTTCCCGTTCCCGTCCGCCGACGAAGGTGCGCACGATCGCATCCTTCTCGGTCGCCTCCACATGCTCCCACTGCTTAAGCTCGACGATCACTGCAGTGTCATGCCCGTCGCTGTTGCGCCCCGTCAGAATGAAGTCCACCCGCTTCGAGGTCTGCGGGATCATGTATTCGATCGCCACGCCCGCATCGTCCGGGATCCTGGATGCGCTGAGCACGTTTTCCATGTACTGCATCGAGTTGCGCCAGGACGTGATCTCGTTGGGAGAGGGCTTGCCCTTCCCGCTTCCCAGCATCCTTGCCAGAATGCGATCCTCGATCTCGTTGCCGCGCACATGCTCGATGAACCGGCGCTTGTCGGCCGTGTAGATCAGCATCGCGACGCTCCCTGCCCCCGCCTAAAACTGTGCCTCCTAACGCGCACTACCACGCTCCTTGTCTGCCGAATATGTAAACCGTTCGGAGACAACCGCCCGGCCACCCCCGCCAGTCCCTGCGCGCTCCCTCGTCATTCCCATCCCTTGGCATCAATGCCGTTGTTCCCTGGCATCGTATCGAACTCCGCCCTGCTCCAGTAATCGCGGCTACGCCTGCATGCACACGCGCCATTTGCTCAAGATTGATATGGTCTCCCCGAAGGAACCGACGAACAACCTGGACAACCAACGAGAGAGCTGCACGGATGGGGCTATCAGACCGAGATTACGACCGCGACGGGCCGCCCCGTCGTAAACGGGGACGGCAACCTCGTCACTCGGAAGAGCCGGCGATGGACCGGAGCACCAAGCAACTCCTCATGGTCGTGCTGATCCTGGCGCTCGTGCTCGCCCTAGCCTACCTGTTGCACTACCACATGCAGATCCGGGCCGTGAACCAGATGCTTGAGCGCCTCGGAGTCCTTCAGAACGAGGCAGCAGAGCAGCTCGTCAAACCGGCGATCGACGGCCTGCGCAGTCAACAGGAACGCCTGCAACAGCAACACCGGCGTGAAGAGGCGGCCCGTCAGCGCGAAGAGGAGATCCGTCAGCGCGAAGCCGCCGAGGCCCGCAGGGAACGAGCGTTTGAACGCGCGTTCATCGCCCAGTATGAGGTCCCGGCAGGCTGCGACAGCTGGGACTCCGAAGCGCAAATGGTCGAATGCACCAACCACCGCATCCGCGCGCGCCGCGAGTTCCGGGGCGAATACTTCCGCGAACCCGCGCCCAACCAGCTCCTGCTGGAGGGTCCTCGGTGATGACGGCGCAGACATCCATCGGCCTGCTCCTGCCCTCCGTCCCGCGTCACCCAAGCAAAAGGCACGGCCTGCAATCGGCGTCGTCCACCGAAAGCGGCCTTGTCTCACTCCTAAACGAACCGCACGACGACCTCGACCGCGCCGTCTTCAACGCCTACGGCTGGAACGACCTCGCCGACCGCCTCGTCGGCCGCCCCGGTGCCACCACCCCGTTGCCGGACAAGCCCGCCGACCAGGCCGAAGCCGAAGAAGAACTCCTCAGCCGCCTTGTCGCGCTCAACGCCGAACGCGCCGCCGAAGAAGCCCAGGGCCACATCCGCTGGCTGCGCCCCGACTACCAGGCCCCCGAAGCCACCCAGACCACCGCCACGCTCGAAGCCAAACCCGAGGCCGCCGCCGACACCCCGACCGAACCGGCCAAAAAGCCCACCTGGCCCAAATCCATGCCCGATCAGGTCGAAGCCGTCCGCCGCCTCCTCGCCATCGGCCCCCAAACCCCGGACGCCCTGGCCAGCCACTTCAAGCGCAAACCAACGAAGTCAATCACCCAGGTCCTCGCCGCCCTCCAAATCCTCGGCCAGGCACACCACGAGACCGATCACAACCATTGGCGTCTGACATGACCATCGACCACCAGCATCAAGGCTTCATTGCTCGTCCCAAGCCCCTAACCGCGTCAACACACACGCATGCAGCTTTATTCAATACAACTGCGCACTAGACACTCGCTTATAGGAATTTCAATATGATCGATCTATATGCATTCGATGAATCCAATATGGTCCACTTGGTTGGCTTATACGCCATCCTTCAGATCATAGGTACGTTGGTTTTGGCTTTATTCTCATTCAGAGGAATAAAGATCTCCCCAAGCTCGAACACATTTGTCAGTGGCAAGCCAGTTACCCATGTGACCATTGTTGCTCCCTGGCTAAGGGCTGCACAGGTTGGGTTAGTCCTACTTTTGGTGGGACTCTTCATATCGGGAATTAAGGGTATTATCGGAGCAGTGCCTGGCTAACTCTTGCGGGACCCCGGAGTCAGACCTTGCTTTTTGCCCTTGGTCAGCTAAAGAGGCAAAAAGCAAGCCCTGACCCTCTATCACTGTACAGGAACAAGGATTTCCTATGACTGACATGGATGATCAATACGAGCTCTATCTCGATTACCAAAGAGGCGCTGGTGATCCGGCTCGTATATTTCATGTTACGGGTGGAATGATCGATGCCCTTTCCGCCTTGGACAAAGATCTCGCTTCTGTAATCTCCGCTTCGTGCATTCCGCATGTCGAGCTTTCCGACATCGAGGTAAGCTCCTTGCGGACCAAGCTACGTAACTTCTTGGAGGACCTACCTGACGAAGCGCTTAAGAACGTTGACGTACGACGATTAGTCGGACATTTCCTAATAAAAGCGAAGTACGCGGTTATACGCTGGTGCGAGGATAAAGAATCGATCGACGACATAAATGAGGTACGCTCTCTTGAAGAGCAGATTGAGAACCTTGCGCATGAAACCGACATAAAGCAGCTCCCTGCATATAGCCCAATCGATCGCAGATCGCTACTCCATCATATCAACAGCATCACTAATATATTGAGATACTTGGGAGAACACGACAAACTCGAATACAGAAGCCGATTCGGAAGTGCTTACTTCAACAGGAATCTGGGGATTTCGGCCGACGCAATCATGGACATTCTCACGCGGGAATTGGTCACCAGCCGAGAAGTCGCTATTCTCAAGGTCAAGAAGCCCGACTATCTCGGACATTCAAAATGGTCTGTCTTAAAAGACGGGCACCCCATCGATGTCAGAATAGCGGACGAATACTGGCTATCCGAATTTCAAATAGGAAAGGTGGCATTGCAACCAGGGGATTCTATTCGCGTTACACTCAGGCACGACGTCGCATACGGCCACAACAACGAAGTAGTGCACGTATGGTATGAGGTAGAAGATGTTCACGAGGTCCTTCCAGGTCCCGGCCGAAGCCAGAGCGTTTTGTTTTAGACGGGGATAACCCACCGGCCACTCCGTAACGGGGCGGAAAATAACGGGGGTCGGACCACGGTAACTTGCTGTAGAAAAGGGACTTTAACAAAAACGTTAACAAAAACGGGGACAGATTTATTTTCTCATGCCTGACGTAACGGCGGACGGCCTGGACGACAAAAGGGGACAGATTTATTTTCTCATGTCTCACGTGACGGCGGGCGGCCAGGACGCCGCCGCTCAACGCGCCAGCCGATGATCTGCTCCACCTCATCCACAAAACGCTGGTTGCCGGTGAGTTGGCCGCGCTGCAACGCCTCGCGCATCAGCGACAGCTCCTGCTCCGGGACGCCCTGCTCCACGAACCGCGCATAGCGGACACGTCGTTCGGCGTTGTCATCCGCGAGGTCGCGATACGCCGGGTCGAGATCTATCCAGCACTCCGCCTCACCCATGCGCTGGCGGAAGCTGGACCAGGGGTACTCTCCGGCGGCCGGCACCATTTGCGCTCGTACCGGGTTCAACTCGATGTAGCGCGTACAAGCAAGAAGATACGTCTCCGTCTGCACCGGGCTGGACTTGTAGCGCCCTTCCCACAACGTACCGGAGCGCCCCTCCAGCCGATTGCGATACCGCGTGGCGCGCGCCGCCAATGCCTTCATCAAGCGGCCCATTGAGGCCACTTCTTCGCCTGGCCCCAGCAACAGATGCACGTGGTTGGTCATCAGGCAGTACGCGTACACCCGAATATCCAGCGCGCTACTCAGCTCGCGCAGGTCCTCCAGGTACCGCTCGTAATCCTCGTCCTCCGCAAACACGATCTGCCGATTGTGCCCGCGCTGCACCACATGGTGCGGCATATGCGGCAACACCACTCGCGCCATCCTTGGCATAGCTCTCCTCCTGCATCACCGCCGCATCCTTGCGACCGAAAATAAATCTGTCGCCGTTTAATGCTTGTCCCCGTTTAATGTTGCTGTTTAAGCCCCGGACGCCAGAGGTTCAGAGCCTGTCGTAATGGCCGCCGATCGCGAAGACGTAGATGGCTTGATCGTCGAAGCGGTAGATCAGGCGATCCCGGGAGGAGAGACGTCGGGACCAGAAGCCCGACAGCGAATGCCGAAGGCGCTCCGGCTTACCCGTTCCCGTAGCTGGATCGTTCCGGAGCATTTCCTTGAGGATCCGGCGCAGGGCTCGATGCAGCTTTGGGTCGCGCTCCCGGAGCGTTTCGTACGCCGCCCAAGGAAAAATGGGGACAGATTTATTTTCCCGAGGGTTCGCCAATCATTGGGTCAGACCACGGTAACAGTATGACTTTAAACCGGTTGTGGAATCTGAAGGGCTGTTCCAGGGACTTAAACGGCGCATTCCGGCCCATAAATGGGCTCTTGCTCTGGGATTAGATCCCACTCGGGCACCGCAAAGGGGATCGGTAGAGGCTCGGGCCGCTCCGACGGATTGCCGCGGCCTCTTCGAGGCCTCGCAATGACGGCGGGGAATGACGGGGCAGACGTTGCTTTGGCCCTCCGCCTCATATTCGAGTAAGAAATCACGGTTCGATCCGATACTATCCGGAATCCGCGCGACAGTGCGGGGCGCTTGGCCCATGGGACGGGGGCTCCCCATGCTCGCCCCTTGGAAGGAGTAGTCGATGCAGTTCTCGCAAAAGGTGCAGCGGATCAGCGGGCGGTTGTTGAACGCCATCACGGTCGCTTTCGTGGTCCTGCTGGCGGGCATGATCGTGATTGTGGGCAACAGCCTGTGGCAGAACCAACGCCTGCTGGCCGAGCTGCATCACATCACCGAGGAGCGAGGACAGCGCATCCAGCTGGCGTCCGATCTGCTGGAGGCCGCCTACAATCGCCACCAGACCATGGTGAATCAGGTCATCACCGACGACCCCTTTGAGCGTGATGACCTAATGATGGAGTACCACCGCTGGGGGAACCGGGTCGGCGAGGTGCGCGCGGCTCTCGATGAGCGCGTGACCGAGGATGAGGCGCGGGCAAGGCTTGAGGAACAGGATGCCCTGATCCCGGACATCGTGAAGCTGCAAGACCAGGTGGTGGACCTGGCGGCCCGCGAGGAGATCGCGCCGGCAATGGCGATCCTGAGCGAGCGTCTGTTTGATCTTGATCGGAAGTTCGACAGTTCCATCGAAGCGTTGCGAGCACATGAACGCGCACAGATGGAAGCGGCAGCCGAGCGCGCTGGCGAAGTCGGGGAGCACACGCAGCGCTTCATGCTGGTGTTCGGTGGGGGCGGAGTGGTGTTCGCGTTGGCTCTGATTCTGCTCACCCGGCGGACCCTGGTGACCATGCACCATGATTTGCGCGAGCAGGCGTCACAGCTCGACAAGGCCGGACGCCAGCTGCAGCACGAGGCTAGCCACGACCCGCTGACCGGTCTACCCAACCGGCGTGCTTTCTATAAGCGCCTGCAGGACGCAATCGCCTGGTCCCAGCGGACCGGCGAAGCGTTCGCCGTAGGCTTCATCGATCTCGACCAGTTCAAGCCGGTGAACGATCGGTTCGGACACGCGGCGGGCGACGAACTGCTGGGGGTGGTCGCCCGCCGGCTGGAGGAGGCACTCAGCGAGCCGGCCTGTGTGGCCCGGGTCGGGGGTGACGAGTTTGCGGTGCTACTGTTTGGCGACGATTCAACCGAAGCCGAGGGGAAGCGACTGCAGGCGGCGGTGTCCCGGCCGGTCCAGCTTGCTGCGGGCGAGGTCACGGTGGCGATGACTCTGGGTTGGGCCTACGGTCCGGGAGACGGCGATCCAGACGAACTGCTGGGGCGAGCCGACCGCGCGATGTATGGTCTCAAGGCGGGGCGCGGGACGTAGCCGGAGAAAGAGGACACCACCTTTCCGATCCGATCCGGCACCGCGAATGCTACCAACAAGGTCTCGGGCCAGTCCGGCCGATTGGTGCGGCCTCTTCGAGGCCTCGCAACGACGGTGGGCCGGGCTTGCGTGCGCTCAAACGCCACGAACCGTGAGCGGAGATCTGGTGGCTGCCTAGTTCTTCTTCGACGCTCCACCAGGGAGGTGCAGCAGGCGTTCGCTTCGCCAGACGCGGACAACCCTCACCCGATCGGGATCACGCCGGTACACGATGCGGGACGGTGGATGGACGACCTCTCGCAGGAGCGGCTGGTCAAATTCGGGCACTACCCTGCCGATGTCGGGGTGGTCGTTCAGGGCCTGGACTCGTTGGAAAATCTCTTGCACCAGCCTCTGTCCGACCTCCGGCACACCTTGCTCCGAGTACCACTCCTGCATCTCCTTGAGATCGCGCAGGGCGGATTCGGCAAACGTGATGGTAATGCCGGGCATATTGCTAGTTGGAAAAACGGGGACAGATTTATTTTTCCGCGGCCAAAACGTCATCCCGGCCGGAGCGAGGCGGAGAATCGAGATCGCTGACGCTAACGCCTGCACCGCCGGCCGAGATTGCGGATAACCGGTTTGCGGTTTCCGGGATGGCGTTCAAACGCCACAAACCGTGAGCGGAGATCTGGTGGCTGCCTAGTTCTTCTTCGACGCTCCACCAGGGAGGTGCAGCAGGCGTTCGCTTCGCCAGACCCGGACAACCCTTACCCGGTCGGGATCACGCCGGTACACGATGCGGAACGGTGGATGGACGAGCTCTCGCAGAAACGGCTGGTCAAATTCAGGCACTACCCTGCCGATGTCGGGGTGGTCGTTCAGGGCCTGAACTCGTTGGAAAATCTCTTGTACCAGTCTCTGTCCGACCTCCGGCACGCCCTGCTCCGAGTACCACTCCTGCATCTGCTTGAGATCGCGCAGGGCGGATTCGGCAAACGTGATCGTAATGCCGGGCATATTGCTAGTTGAGACCGAGCTGCGCCCTGGCCTCGTCCAGCGAGACTTCCCGACCGCCCTCCAGGTCCGCCAGACCCGCCACGACGGCGCGCATGAATTCCCGCTCTTCCTCGGCCTTTTCGTAATCCGCCACCGACTGAACCACGGCAACACCCCTGCCCCGACTCGTCAGCAGTACGGGCCGGTGAACCTCGGCCACGTGTTTCATAACCCGTCCGGGATTCGTCTTCAGGTCGGTCAGGGGCACTAGGTCTTCGGAAAATTTGATCATCACAATCCGCTCCATCATAAGCCGCCGTTAGGGTGGACTATAGCACCTGTTAAAAGGGCTATGGAGAGCACCCTGCGGAGGAAGAGAACACCCATCCTCTTCGAAGTGCCACGCCGTCATCCCGGCCGGAGCGGAGCGCAGCGCCGGGATCTCTGACGTCCGCCCCGGCCACGGAGCCCGAGATCCCGGAAAACCGCTTTTCGGTTTTCGGGATGACGTTGCAGGCTGAGCGAAAGGACAATTCCTGGAACGATCCGAACGGTTGGCGCAGTTTCTGCGGTGTCTGGCAGTGACGGGGTACCCGTACGGTTTACGGAACGTACGCCAAGGCGTACTCTTTATCTAAGCCCACACACTTGCGAGGTGCGCCATGACGGGAATTACGGCTACAGAGGCGCGCAGCAACCTCTACCGGCTGATCGACGAAACGGCGGAATCCCATGAGCCGATTGTGATCACCGGCAAGCGGAACAACGCAGTCCTGCTATCCGAGTCGGATTGGTCAGCCATTCAGGAGACCCTGCACCTGCTATCGGTGCCGGGTATGCGCGAGTCGATCCGCGAGGGGATGGATACTCCGGCGGATGAATGTCACGAGGAGCTGGATTGGTGACATGGAAGTTGGTCTACACCCGGCAGGCTCAAAAGGATGCGAAGAAGCTGGCGGCCAGCGGCCTGAAGCCGAAGGCACAGGAACTGCTGACGCTGATCGCGGAAGATCCGTATCGAAAGCCCCCACCGTTCGAGAAGCTGGTGGGTGATCTCTCCGGCGCGTACTCGCGGCGCATCAATATTCAGCGCCGGCTTGTGTACCAGGTGCTTGAAGACGACAGAGTGGTCAAGGTGATTCGTTTATGGAGCCACTACGAGTAAGCCGGCTACACGATTCCCCGGAAACGGGGACAGATTGATTTTCTCATGCGTGACGTGACGGCGGACGGCCTGGACGCCGCCGCTCAATGCGACAGCCGATGACCTGCTCCACCTCATCCACAAAACGCTGGTTGCCGGTGAGTTGGCCGCGCTGCAGCGCCTCGCGCATCAGCGACAATCGTTACCGGAAGAGGACATCCATCTTGTTTACATGCCGCAGCAGCCCCTCCTCCCGCAGGAGCCCAGGCCTTCGGGCGACGAGGTGCTGGATACGCCCGATCGGCGAGAGGGCTCGCCTCCTACAGTTATAGGGCCCCAGCCTCGAGAAAGAGGACACCCATCTTCTCCCTGGCGGCAGACCGCGTGGTCTCCGGGGCCAGACCTTGCTTTTTTCCCTTGGTCAGCTAAGGAGGCAAGAAGCAAGGTCTGACCCTCTACCACCTCTCTACCACCCTCCGATCAGCGCTTCGGCTCGACCAGGCCCGGGTCGTCCTCGACCGGACGATTCACTCGGCTCGAAACGGCGTAATAGCGCAACGTGTCCGGCGGAAAGCGGCGAGTCTTGGCCCGAATGTCGTCACGCTCGGACAGTCCTGGATCGAGCCAGTCCCACCGACACTGTGCGTCGAGTATCAGCGGTTGGCGGTCATGGATATGTGCAAGTTGATCGTTGGCGGGTTCAGTGATGATCGCGCAGCAGGCACCCCCATCGACCATGGGTTCCCAGATACCCGCCATCATCAGGATCTCCTGCGGTGCGCCCTCGGCCAGGGTGATGTAGTACGGCTGCTTGCCCTGTTCGGTCTTGCGCCATTCGTACCAACCGTCGGCCAGCACGATACAGCGCCGGTTCGCAAACGCCGATCGAAAATACCGACTGGTGGCGACCGTCTCGGCCCGAGCGTTGATCGGTCGCGGCCCGTCCTCGACGCGCCTCGGCCGAAAGCCCCAGAATATCGGCTGGAAGGCCGCTGGCGCATCCTCGCCGGCCCGGAACGCTTCCAGATGGGTACCGGGGGCAACGTTGTACCTGGGTACGTCGAACCCCTCGTCGACGGGGACCTGGAAGTACCGCATGGCGAGTTCGCTGGTCGCGCTATAGCGCGTCATCCGTCCGCAGATGGCTTCTCTCCCTCCTGGGGTCGTGGGGGTAGCAGCATTCTCGTGTGGCCGACCTCACGATCGCCTCCCAGTGCTGCTCCAGCATCATCACACCGGACATTGGTCCACCGCTGCGAGTGGGTCAGGTGTTGCTATCGTCCTCCGACTGGTTCCACGGGAGACGGCCCTCGATCTCCAGGTGCAGGGCAAACACGAGCAGTGTGCGTATGAGAATAATCAGGGCCAGCATGAGTACGTTTTCCATGGAGTACTCGATCGCTACGGTCATGATGATGTCGGCCGCGACCAGGAACTCCAGTCCGAGAATCAGCCCGCGCACGCTGCGACGGCGATAATCGACGTAGGCCTCGTGTGTGCTCATGCGGCGCATGTTCACCAGCCAAACCACTGTTGCCAGCACGAATCCACCGATGATCACGGCGATGCCGACTGCTTCGAGCCCTAGTACCAGTGCGTTGGCGATCTGAAGAAAGACATCGTTCATGTCTGCATCCTTTTCGGGTCAGCGACTTGCGGCAAGTCTACTGCCGGCGGTTGGTCGCCGCCCAATGTTGAACCGCCAGGAGTCTGTCGGGCCCGGGGAAGAACGGGGCTGAAGCGCGCCTCTTCCGTGGGGTGGTTTCGGTATGCTCGAAGGCATGTGCCCGCCCAAGGACCGCGAATCCGCATCCCTCGGCCGCGCGACCGCGACCTTCCGGTTGTATGCCGAGCTGAACGACTTCCTCGCGCCCGAACGGCGATACCAGAGCTTTGAACACGCGTTCGACGGAACCCCTTCGGTCAAGGACCGCATCGAGTCGCTGGGCGTGCCGCACACGGAGGTTGACCTGGTACTGGTCGACGGGCGGGCAGTGGATTTCGGCCACCGGCTGCGCGGCGGTGAGCGGGTGGCGGTCTACCCGGTGTTCGAGGCCTTCGACGTAGGCGACGTCTCCCGCCTGCGACCCCAGCCGCTGCGCGAACCACGCTTCATCCTCGATGTGCATCTGGGACGGCTGGCCGGTTACCTGCGTGCGCTGGGCTTCAACTGCCTGTATGCCAACGACTTCTCCGATGGGTTCATCATCCGCACCGCGCAGGACGAGCACCGCATTATCCTCACGCGTGACACTGGCCTGCTGAAGGACGGCCGGGTGACTCACGGGCGGTACGTGCACGCTACGGACCCATTGCAACAGCTTCGCGAGGTGGTCGACCGCTTTCAGCTCGCCGGGCTGTTCGAGCCGTTCTCGCGTTGCATGCGGTGTAACGGCGAGCTCCGGTCGATCGATGGCGCTGCACTCGCCGACTCGGTCGAGCCGAGCGAGGTGCCGCCCGGGGTGCTCGAGCGCTTCGTCGCATTCGTGCGCTGCAGCGGCTGCGGCCGGGTCTACTGGCGCGGCAGCCACTACGATCGACTGCGTCAGCGCTTTCGGTCGGTCGGCATCGACATCTGACCCTGTGCGGCCTGGCATGATCTCCGAGGTCACCAAGCCCCTGAAAACGGTGATCTGCAGGATGTTCAGAAGCCAATGCGCAGGCCCCGGATGGGGCGCGTTACACCCGGGAAACGGGGACAGATTGATTCTCTCATGCCTGACGTGACGGCGGACGGCCTGGACGCCGCCACTCAATGCGACAGCCCATGATGCTCCACCCCATCCACAAAACGCCGGTTGACGGTGAGTTGGCCGCGCTGCAGCGCCTCGCGCATCAGCGACAGCTTCTGTTCCGGGACGCCCTGCTCCACGAACCGCGCATACCGGACACGTCGTTCATCGTCATCATCCCCTCAACGTGCTCGCGCGCCGCGTGGCAGCAGCAATGCGCTCCGCGAGCATCTACAGGGGCAGCGTCGTTTGTCGGCTGGCTTCCAGCTGGGTGTTCCGTGACGCCGAGGCCAGCTTGGTGACGCGCACGCCCAGCAGTCGCAGCGGTTGACCCAGGTCGATCCGGCGCAAGCAGCCACGGGACGCGGCCAGAATCGCCTGAGGGTCGTCCGTCCACGTGTCCAGCGTAAGGTCGCGAGTAACCGTGCGGAAATCGCTATAGCGCAACTTGATCCCGATCGTCCGGCCCAAGTAGCCCTTGCTACGGAGATCCCCGGCAACCCGTTCGCATAGGGCCACCAGGATGCGAGTCAGCTCGTCCCGATCCGCCCGTGGATGCAGGTCCCGCTCGAAGGTGGACTCTCGGCTGATGGATTTAGGCTCCCGCTCGGTGACTACGGGGCTGTCGTCCCGGCCATGGGCCGCCTCGTGCAGCCACCAGGCATAGGTCTCGCCAAAATGCTGGCGCAACCGATACAGATCGGCCTTCGCCAAATCGCCAATCGAAACGATCCCCAGCGCTTTAAGGCGCTCGGTCGCGTTTGGCCCTATACCGTTCACCTTCCCCACCCCCAGCGCCCAGATGCGCGCCTCGAGGTCGCCTTCGCCCAGCACCGTCATCCCCGCCGGCTTCTCCAGATCCGAGGCGATCTTGGCCAGCAGCTTGTTCGCGGCCAGGCCGATGGAACAAGACAGCCCCGTCTCGGCCTGCACCGCATCGCGAATCCCTCGCGCCGTCACCACCGGATCGCCCTTCACGTCGGTCAGATCGATGAACAGCTCGTCGATGCCGCGATCCTCGACCTTATCGGCCCGCGCCCGGACCGCCTGCTTGAACTGGTGCGAATAGGCCCGATAGGCATCGAAATCCGCCGGCAACAAAACCGCATCCGGCGCCAGCTGCCCCGCCTTCATCAGCCCCATCCCGGAATGCACCCCGAACGCCCGCGCCTCGTAGGTCGCCGTCGTCACCACGCCGCGCCCTCGATAATCGCCGAGCCGTTCGAACCGATACCGCCCATCTGCCCCTCGCTCCGGCACGGAGAGACGTCGCCCGCCGATCACCGCGGGCCGCCCCCGTAGCTCCGGATAGCGCAGCAGATCCACGGATGCATAAAACGCATCCATATCGAGATGAGCGATGGTTCTCACGGAATGCCAATCAGACCCGGACTCGGCTTTAAGGCACGCAGCACGCTGCGCGCCCTGAAGGGGCAGTCTAACAGCCAGCATCCCGACCACACCGATGAATTACCGCCCCATCCCACCCTACTGTGGGAGGCCAGCCTCTGGCCGAGGGGCATGGCTGGCGCTGGATCGACCAGAGGGCTGGCCTCCCACAACAGAGAAAGAGGACACCCATCTTCTTCCTAGATATCGGAAGAGGAGACCCATCTTGTTCACATGCCGCCACAGGCCCCTTCTCCGGTAGGAGCCCAGCCCTCTGGGCGATGGGGCGCTGGACATGCCCGATCGGCGAGAAGGCTCGCCTCCTACAGTAGGGAGGCTTCAGCCTCGGTGACGAACAGGCGCAAGCGCTTTGGGGCGGCATCGTCGTTTCGGTGATGGCTGGCTTCTCGCGCAGCTCGCTGACGGAACCTGCGGGGATCAGGGGCTTACCTTTGGATTTCGCGGGCCGGTGCTTGTCTTTTGCCGCTGCCTCGGCCAGAGGACCGACCTGAGCTGTTGAGCGCGCACCGCGCTGTGGTAGCTGTCTCTACGAATAGTCCCATCAAGGGGCCACTTATAGCCCGTAATGGTGACACGCCCAACGCCGTGGCCTATCCGACGTCAGGATGCGTCAAGTCGGTTGTTGCGCCACCGCCGGTCCTGCGGCACCCTCGCGAGACGGTCGCCCCTGGCGGGCGCGTTTCCATCGGTATCCTCCGAGCGAAGGCCATGAGTGAAGCGACAATGACGGCGGTGGCCCGGCAGCGACTGCTGCTTCAGGGGCAACTGTCGACCGCCCTGGCGCGGCTTGTGGGCCCCTGCGCCGAGAGGTGGGGCGATCGTGAGGCCCTCGAGCAGCGACTCGCCGTGGCCCTGGGCGCGCTGCCGTCCTGCAAGTACCTCTATGTGCTCGATCCGCGCGCTCACCAGGTGACCGCCAACGTATCCCCGGAAGGCCCCTTGCCGGACCAGGCCGGACGGGATCGCAGCACCCGGCCCTACATGGCCGATGCCCTGGCGGGTGCCGAATTCTCCATGTCGTCGGCCTACATCAGCCGCAATCGGCGCCGCCCTACCCTGACGGCCGTGCAACGGCTGACCCAAAGCGACGGCACACTGCTGGGGTTTCTGGGGGCGGACTTCGACCTGCGGGAGCTGCCCCTGACCCGCGACCTCTATCAGCAGCCGGACCAATGGATGCAGCTGAAGGGGGATCCAGCGATCCGCGGGGGCCTGTTCAACCAGCATCGGGTGGACAGCCCGCTCGACACCCGGATCGACGAGGTACTGGATCTCCTGACCGAGCTGGTGGCCGCCCACGGCGTATTCCACGGCAAGCTGCATTTCTCCAGTTCCCGGGCCACCTTGTGGCTGCGCGACGACCCGTTCCGCTACCGCTTGCTGGACTACGAGGACCTCACGGATCCCGGGATCTGTCTCGCCTATCCCCAGCGGTCCTACCCCGAGGAGGCCTTACTCTCCACGGATCAGGTCGCAGCGGTGTTCCGTACCTTCCGCGAGCTGCGCTTCATGGACGACACGATCTACCTGCGCTCCGGGTCCCTCAATATCTTCAACGGCATGGTTGGCCTCAACTTCTCCTGTGATGGGTCCCACTACATGAGCGGGCAGGAGTTTCTCGCCAAACGCCTGGACTTCTGGCTGGGCTCCGGAGAAGAGCACGAACGCCCGTAACCCCTCGGTGCCTGGATGTCTGCCTTCGGATTGACCCCACATCGCCCCGAGCGGAGAGACGGCGAAGCGTGAGGAAGTGGGCGCCCTTCTCCTTCCACGCGCCACACCGTCATCCCGGCCGGAGCAAAGCGCAGAGCCGGGATCTCTGGCGTCCGCCCCGGCCCCGGAGCCCGAGTTCCCGAATAACCGCTGTGCGTTTCCGGAATGACCGCCTGTTCGGAACTTCGCCTGCAAGCAGGCTCCTACGGGGGTTGGTGGTCTGGATCGATGAGTGGCCGCTATATGCTGCTGGCGCGCTGGCTGGCATCCTGACCGGCGGTCGTACTGGCAGGTCTCGCCACCACCAGACAGGAGGCGCGAGCCCCGTGGGTGGCGAGCACGGTCCATTCCTCGACCACCAGCCCGGCCGCCGCCAGCTGGGCACGGAGATCCGCCTCGTAGGTCACCTGCCCGAAATCGATGGTAGTGAGCCGTCGCAGCAGGGGCTTGAGGCGCTCCATCCAGCGCGCAGGCCGGCGCTGGATGGTTTGCGTGAACAGGAAGCGGCCACCCGGTCGAAGCTGGCCGGTGGCGTGGCGCAGGGCCTGCTCCGGATGGGGCAACAGCATGAAGCTCGCGGAGAAATACACCACATCGTAGGGACCCCCCTGGTGGTCGTAGACCGACTCCTGCCGCACCTCGACGCGCTCACTCAGTGGCGATGCCAACAGACGCCGGCGCGCGCGCCGGACGTAGTCCCCGTCGATATCGATCCCGGTCACGTGCAAGCCCTTGTGCGCAACGCGCGCGGCGTTGGCCAGAAGCGCCCCGCCCGTACCGATGCCGACATCCAGTACCCGGGCCCCGTCGGGGATGCGCTCCAGGGCCTCCGCATACCAGCGGGCGGTCATCCGGAGGATCAGGAAGTCGTAGATTGCGCTTCGCATGGCGTATCCGATAAGGGGCCGATGATCACTGACTCGATGCGGATGACGAGGGATGACTTGCTCGCGACGGTCCCCGTATGTCCCGGCTCAATCCTCGCGCGCCAGGCTGCGCAGGTAGCGCTCCTGGTCGGGGCTCTCGATCGCACCGGGGCGGGCCTTGCGCACCGTCTGAATGGCCTCGTCCGGCGTGTATCCGCGTTCAATGAGCGTAAGGGCCGCGATGGTCCCCGCGCGACCCTGCCCGCCACCACAATGAAAGGCCACGCGCTCCCCCGCCCGCAGCCACTGATGGATGCGGGGCCCGACGTCTCCCCAGCCTGTTTCCCAGGGACGGTCCGGGGCGGCCATGTCCCCGATCGGCAGGTGCACCCAGCGCATGCCGGCTGCCTGGACGCTTGCGCCCAGGTCCGGCACCCCGAGCCCCGTCAGCTCGCGGTTCTGGTTCAGGGTCACGACTGTCCCCGCGCCCCAGTCCCGCAGGGCCACAAGATCCGCCTGAACATCCCGCGGCCCGCAGACCCGTTCATTCGGGCGTTTTCCAGGGCAGCGGGTCATGCCAATGGCCCCGCCCTCGGGAAGCGGAATACTGCCGATATCGAGAACGGGCGAATCGGTGCGTGGCGGGTTCACAAGGCGCTCCAGCGCGTCGGGAATGTCCCCTCAGTGTAGCGCCACTGCAGGCGGTGAGGTGCATTCCGGGACCCTCCGCGCGGGCCCGGTTTCTTGCGTGCGCCGCTGTACTGTTTTTATATACAGTATATGGAAGACACCCCGCCCCCTCAGCCCGCAAGCCCGGCGTATGCCGAGTTGACGAGCGTCAGCAACTTCTCGTTCCTGCGCGGGGCCTCGCACCCGGAGGAGCTGGTCGAGCGGGCCCAGGCGCTGGGCTATCGCGCGCTGGCGCTGACCGATACCGCCTCGCTGGCCGGCGTGGTCCGCGCCCACGCGGCGGCGAAGGACTGCGGGTTGCACCTGATCCTGGGGGCGACCTTCCGGCTGACACACGGCCCCGCCCTGACCCTGCTGGTGCGTAATGCGGCGGGCTATGCCGCGCTGTGCCGTCTGATCACCCGGGCGCGCGGGGCGGCGGACAAGGGGCACTACCACCTGACGCAAGCGGACCTCGACGCCCTGCCCGCCGAGGCCCGTACCGGCTGGCACGTCCTGCTGCGCATCGAGCCCGAGATCGCGGAGCCGACGCTCGCCGAAACGGCCCGCTGGCTGGCCGGGTGGGCCGTGCCGGACCAGGCCTATCTGGCGGTCAGCCAGTTGCGCACGCCGGAGGACGCCCCACTCGCGACCCGCGCACGGCAGCTCGCCGAGGCGATGGGGCTCCCGATCGTCGCCTGCGGCGATGTGCACATGCACGCTCGCGGCCGGCGTGCCCTGCAGGACGTGCTGACCGCGCTGCGCCTGCGCACCACGGTTGCCGAGGCGGCCCCGGCGCGCTTCCCCAACGGCGAGCGCTGCCTGCGCCCGCGCGACGACCTGGCCACGCTGTATCCCGCCGCCTGGCTCGCAGCCAGTGTGCGGATCGCACAGGACTGCGACTTCTCGCTGGACGCGGTCACCTACCGCTACCCGACCGATCCCCTGCCCCGGGACACGAGCCCGGCCACCTACCTGCGCGAGGCGACCCTGAAGGGCGCGCGCGGGCGCTGGCCCGACGGCATCCCGCCGAAGGTGTCCGAACAGATCGAGCGCGAGCTCGGGATCATCGCGCAGCTCGGCTACGAGCCCTACTTCCTGACGGTCTACGACATCGTGCGCTTTGCGCGCGGGCGCGGGATCCTGTGCCAGGGGCGCGGCTCGGCGGCGAATTCCGCCGTTTGTTATGCCCTCGGCATCACGGCGGTGGATCCCTCGCGCTCCAGCATGCTGTTCGAGCGCTTCATCTCCGCCGAGCGTGGCGAGCCGCCGGATATCGACGTCGACTTCGAGCACGAGCGCCGCGAGGAGGTGATCCAGTACATCTACCAGCGCTACGGCCGCGAGCGCGCGGCGCTGGCCTGTACGGTAATCCGCTACCGCCGGCGCAGCGCCCTGCGCGACGTCGGCCGCGCCCTGGGCATCTCGCGCGCGCGGCTGGATGCGCTGACCGCCAACCTCGCCTGGTGGGACGACGGCATCCCCGCCGAGCGCCTGCGCGAGGTCGGGCTGGACCCGGATGGCGCCCTGGCCCGGCAGTGGCAGACGCTGACCGCCGAACTGCTGGGCTTCCCCCGCCACCTGTCGCAGCACACCGGCGGTTTCGTGATCGCAGAGGGCCGGCTGGACGAGCTGGTGCCCATCGAGAACGCGGCGATGCCGGAGCGCTCGGTGATCCAGTGGGACAAGGACGACCTCGACGCGGTGGGGCTGTTGAAGATCGACGTGCTGGCGCTGGGCATGCTCTCCTGCGTGCGCCGCGCGCTGGAGCTGATGGCGCGCCACCGGGGCCGCGACTGGGGCCTGGCCGACATCCCGGCCGAGGACCCGGCGGTCTACCGCATGCTGCAGAAGGCCGACACCCTGGGCGTGTTCCAGATCGAGTCGCGCGCGCAGATGAGCATGCTGCCGCGCCTGAAACCGGCGAACTTCTACGACCTGGTGATCGAGATCGCCATCGTGCGCCCCGGCCCGATCCAGGGCGAGATGGTGCACCCGTACCTGAAGCGCCGCGCTCACCCGGAGCGGGTGCGCTACCCGAACGAAGAGGTGAAGCGTGTACTCGGGCGCACGCTGGGTGTACCGATCTTCCAGGAGCAGGTGATCGAGCTGGCGATGGTCGCGGCCGGCTTCTCCGCCGGCGAGGCGGACGGGCTGCGCCGTGCGATCGGGGCCTGGCGCCGCACCGGCCAGCTCGCGCGCTACCGCGAGCGCCTGATGAAGGGCATGCGTGAACGCGGCTATCCGGAGAAATTCGCCGAACAGCTGTACAAGCAGATCCTTGGCTTTGGCGAATACGGCTTCCCCGAGTCGCACTCGGCCAGCTTTGCGCTGATCACCTGGGTCTCGTCCTGGCTCAAGTGCCACGAACCGGCGATCTTTGCCTGCGCGCTGCTGAACAGCCAGCCGATGGGCTTCTACGCCCCGGCGCAGATCGTCGCCGACGCGCGCCGCCACGGCGTGGAGGTGCGGCCGGTG
Organism: Thioalkalivibrio sp. ALE22; assembly: GCF_000381445.1. Taxonomy (NCBI): domain Bacteria; kingdom Pseudomonadati; phylum Pseudomonadota; class Gammaproteobacteria; order Chromatiales; family Ectothiorhodospiraceae; genus Thioalkalivibrio; species Thioalkalivibrio sp. ALE22. The sequence goes on along the minus strand of NZ_KB906500.1, from coordinate 53,349 downwards.
GATGTGCGCTGCAGTGACTGGGACTGCACGGTGGAGCCCGTGGCCGGGAGCGACGCGCTGGCCCTGCGCCTGGGCCTGAACCGGGTCGGCGGGCTCGCGCAGGCCGTGGCCGAGCGGGTCGTCGCCGCGCGCGCCGAACGGCCGTTCGCGGACGTGCCGGATCTGGTCGCCCGCGCCGCCCTGACCCGCGCCCAGGCCAACCGCCTGGCCCGCGCCGACGCCCTGAAGGGCCTGGCCGGCAACCGCCACCAGGCGCGCTGGGCGACCGAGGCGGTGGAGGAACCCCTGCCCCTGTTCGCCGACGCCCCGGCCGAGACGGTGCGCGAGGCCGACGTGACCCCGCTGCTGCCGCGCCCGGATGCGGTGGACGACCTGGTGCAGGACTACGCCACCCAGGGCCTGAGCCTGGGCCCGCACCCGCTGGCGCTGATGCGCCCGTTCCTGGAGCAAAGACGTTTACCCACCGCCGCCCGGCTACTGGAACGCCCCGGGCACCCGGGTGCCCGCTATGCCGGGATCGTCATTACCCGCCAGCGGCCGGGCTCGGCCAACGGCACGGTGTTCCTGACCCTGGAGGATGAGAGCGGCACACTGAACCTGATCGTCTGGCCGGACCGGGTGGAGCGCTTTCGCGCCGAGGTCCTGCACGGCCGCCTGCTGGAGGCCCACGGGGAATGGCAGTACAGCGAGGGCGTCGGCCACCTGATCGTGCAGCGCCTGATCGACCGCAGCGCCTGGCTGGGCGAGCTGACCACCCGCTCCCGCGACTTCGGCTGAACCGGCATTCGTCATTGGCGCAGCGACTAAAGGGCCAGGGCCTTATTCACCACGAAGCTCACGAAGGCACGAAGGAAAACCACAGAGCACACGGAGTCCACCGAGAATTCCCGGGATGCATCGCTGAATCGATCACGCGAAACGGCCCTGGTTGGACAGGCGTGATCTCTCGGCCTGTTATCCCCGGCTCGCGAAATACCTCAGCCAGCGCGGCCGGAAATGTGGCCGATGCGCTGGGTGAGTTTTTCCCAGGCGCCCTCCAGGGCGGCCAGCGGGTCGCGGCGGCGCAGGGCCCGGCGCGAGTGTATCCACTGGCCGGTCGGCCCGGCCGGTTCGGTATCGTGCGCGGCCTCGATGATGCCCGCGACGACGGCGAACTGGTTGTACTCCTCCAGCACGCGACGCCGGGCCTCGAGGATATGCGGCAGCCGCTGTTCGTATTCGTTGTCGCGGATCGCGCGGCGAATGCGCTCGGCCGTCCCTTCGACATCGTCGATGTCGATGGCAATGAAGCTCTCCGGCGGGAAGTAGTCCGCGGCATTCGGCGCGCCGTAGTAGAACGGCAGCGTGGCGCCGAGGAAGGCGTCCGCCAGCTTCTCGGTCCAGTGATGCGGCCCCACGTAGTTCTCCACCGCGACGTGATAGCGGTAGGCATCCAGGCATTCGGCCTTGTCGTCCAGCGGCTGTACGCCCTTGCCGAAGATCTCCAGCTCCGGCAGTTGGGCCTTCAGCGCCCAGGTGAAGTCGTAGCGCCGCCGATGCAGGGTGTGCCGCTGGCGCTTGGCCGAGCACATGGTGGCGATGTCGCGGGTCTTTTCCAGCGGCGGGTTCGCCCGCATGTCGTTGTACGGCCGTTCACCCTGACTGCCGAAGCCGTAGTACCAGATCATCCCCTGCTGGGAATGGATGCGCCGCCGGTGCTTGAGCGCCCATTCCGGGTGCGAGGTCAGTACCCGGCCGAACTGGCGCGTAAAGCGCCGGCCGTAGGACTTGATCGAGGGCGGCTCCATGGTCACCAGCAGGGTGCGCTCGGCGCCACAGGCGAGGCGTTCGCTGTAATGCCGGTTGCGCCCGGTGTTGGACGGGAATTCGTCGTACACCACCAGCCAGTCGTACTCGGTGGCCTGCGGGTCGAAGGTGAACTCGCAACGCCCCCAGCGCGCCTCGCCGTCCGGCAACTGGTGACGCCAGATCGCCTCGCGCATCGTCGACAGGAACTTGACCCGGATCCGGTCCGTCGGCGAATCGCTCACCGGTTGGCTCCGCCGTGTTCCAGGAACTCGGCATAGGCCCCGGCCAGCCCTTCGTCGAGCCCGATGCGGGCCTTCCAGCCCAGCGCCCCGAGGCGCGACACATCCAGCTGCTTGCGCGGGGTGCCATCCGGCTTCGAGCGGTCAAAGCGCAGCTCGCCCCGGAAGCCGACGACGCCGGCCACCCGCTGCGCCAGTTCGGCAATGGTCAGATCCTCGCCCGTGCCCACGTTGATGTGGCTCAGCATCGGCTCGGTGTGCTCCGCGTACGTGGTCTGGTCGAGGTTCATCACGTGCACGCAGGCCCCCGCCATGTCATCCACATGCAGGAACTCGCGGCGCGGGGTCCCGCTGCCCCAGACGGTCACGTAATCGGCGCCGGCCTGTTTCGCCTCGTGAAAGCGCCGGATCAGTCCGGGGATCACGTGGCTGTTCTCCGGGTGGTAGTTGTCGCCCGGGCCGTAGAGGTTGGTCGGCATGACCGAGCGGTAGTCCGTGCCGTACTGCCGGTTGTAGCTCTCGCACAGCTTGATGCCGGCGATCTTGGCGATGGCGTAGGGCTCGTTGGTCGGCTCCAGCGGCCCGGTCAGCAGGGCCGCCTCGGCGATCGGCTGCGGAGCCTCGCGCGGGTAGATGCAGCTGGAGCCAAGAAACAGAAGCCGCCGTACGCCGGCGCCGTGGGCGGCGTGAATCACGTTGGTCTGGATCGCCAGGTTGTCGCGGATGAACTCGGCCGGATAGGTGTTGTTGGCGTGAATCCCGCCCACCTTCGCCGCCGCCAGGTACACCTGGTCCGGGCGTTCCACGCGCATGAACGCCTCCACCGCGGCCTGATCGGTCAGATCGAGCTCGGCGTGGGTGCGGGTCAGCAGCTCCACGCCCGGCCAGTCCTCGAGCTGGCGGCAGATGGCGCTGCCCACCATCCCCCGATGCCCGGCGACGAAGACGCGCTGCGGCTTACTCATGGCGGCTCAGGGTGCGGTAGCCGTGGTCGCGCACCAGCTCGTCGCGTTCGGCGCTTCTGAGGTCTTCGCGCACCATCTCGGCCACCAGTTCCTCGAAGCGGATGCGCGGTTCCCAGCCCAGCCCGCGCCTGGCCTTGCTGGCATCCCCCAGCAGGGTCTCGACCTCGGTGGGCCGGAAATAGCGCGGGTCCACCGACACAATGCAGCGGCCCTTGTCGTCAAAGCCCTGCTCGTCCACGCCCTCGCCGCGCCATTCGATGCGCATGCCCAGCTCATGGGCCGCGGCGTCGACGAAGTCGCGTACGCTGTGCTGTTCGCCAGTGGCGATCACGTAGTCGTCCGGGGTGTCCTGCTGCAGCATCAGCCACTGCATCTCGACGTAGTCGCGGGCATGGCCCCAGTCGCGCTTTGCGTCCAGGTTGCCGAGGTACAGCCGCTCCTGCAGCCCGAGTTTGATGCGTGCGAGGGCGCGGGTGATCTTGCGGGTGACGAAGGTCTCGCCGCGCACCGGGGATTCGTGGTTGAACAGGATGCCGTTGCAGGCGTACATGCCGTAGGCCTCGCGGTAGTTGACCACAATCCAGTAGGCATACAGCTTGGCCACCGCATAGGGGCTGCGCGGGTAAAACGGGGTGGTTTCGTCCTGCGGCGTGGCCTGCACCTTGCCATAGAGCTCCGAGGTGCTCGCCTGGTAGAAGCGCGTGGTCTGCTCCATGCCGAGGATGCGGATCGCCTCCAGCAGGCGCAGGGTGCCCAGGGCATCCGAGTTGGCGGTGTATTCCGGCTCCTCGAAGGAGACCGCCACGTGCGACTGCGCGGCCAGGTTGTAGATCTCGTCCGGCTGCACCTGCTGGATGATGCGGATCAGGCAGGTGGAGTCGGTCAGATCGCCGTGGTGGAGGATGAAGCGGCGATCGCTCTCGTGCGGGTCCTGATACAGGTGGTCGATGCGATCGGTATTGAACAGCGAGGAACGACGCTTGATGCCGTGTACCTCGTAGCCCTTGTCCAGCAGAAACTCGGCCAGGTAGGCCCCGTCCTGTCCGGTGATCCCGGTGATCAATGCCACTTTGGCCATATCGACTCCCGCTGCCGGGCGGCGTGCGCCCCACGCCCCGCCCAAAACGCGGGATCATACCATTCCCGCCCCCGGCGGCACGTGCTTCAGGCGCGCCCGTAGACGTCCTCCAGGCGCACGATGTCGTCCTCGCCCAGATAACTGCCGGACTGCACCTCGATCAGCTCCAGCGGCAGCGCGCCGGGATTCTCCAGGCAGTGCACCTGCCCGATCGGGATGAAGGTCGACTCGTTCTCGGTGACCAGGTAGTTCTGTTCGCCGTTGGTGACGCGCGCGGTACCGCTGACGACCACCCAGTGTTCCGCCCGGTGGTGATGCATCTGCAGCGACAGGCGCGCGCCGGGATTCACGGTGATGCGCTTGACCTGATAGCGCGACCCGGTATCGATGGATTCATAGCAGCCCCAGGGCCGGTACACCACGGTGTGGTCCACGTGCTCGCTACGGTCGGCCGCCTGCAGGCGTTCGACGATGCGCTTGACGTCCTGCACCCGGTCGCGGTCGGCCACCAGCACGGCGTCGCGGGTGGCCACTACCGCCAGATTGCGCAGCCCGATGCCCGCGACCAGCAGACCATCGGCATCGACCACGCAGCCCTCGCTGTCTTCCAGCAGGCAGTCCCCGCGCAGGGTGTTGCCCTGCTCGTCCACGCCCCGCACCCCCGCCAGGGCCGACCACGAGCCGATGTCACTCCAGCCAGCCGCCAGCGGCGTGACGGCGGCGTGCTCGGTCCGCTCCATCACGGCATAGTCGACCGAGATATGGGGGGCCGCCGCAAACGCGTCGGGGTCCACCCGGAGGAAGTCGAGGTCTTCCCGCGCGTTTTCCAGGGCGCTCCGGCAAGCAGACACGATGACGGGTTCGAAACGTTCCAGTTCTTCCAGATACTGCGACGCCCGAAACACGAACATCCCGCTGTTCCAGAGGTAATCGCCGCGCTCGATGTACTCGCGGGCGGTGGCCGCGTCCGGCTTTTCCACGAAGCGGGCGACGCGCGCGCCATCCGCGCCCAGTGCCTCACCCTGCTGGATATAGCCATAGCCGGTCTCCGGCGCCGTGGGCACGATCCCGAAGGTCACGAGATGCCCCGCCTCGGCCAGCGCCATCGCCCGCACCACCGCGTCCCGGAAGGCCTCGGGATCGCCGATGTGGTGATCCGCCGCCAACACCAGGAGCAGCGGATCGCGCCCCTCGGACCGCGCCTGCAATGCCGCCAGCGCGATCGCCGGGGCGGTATTGCGGCCCTCGGGCTCCAGCAGGATGCGTGCCTGCTGTACGCCCGCCGCGCGCAGTTGTTCGGCCGCCAGGAAACGGTGCTCGACATTGGCCAGCACCAGCGGCGGGGCCGCGCCCAGACCGTCCAGTCGCTGGGCGGTCTGCTGCAGCAGGGTCTGTTCCCCGGTCAGGGGCAGGAACTGTTTCGGATAATGGCTGCGGGATACCGGCCACAGGCGGGTGCCCGAGCCGCCGGCCAGGATCACCGGTTGCAGTTCGATCCGGCTTTGCGTCTGTTCCATCGTCCTTAACCCCGTATCAGGCGGGAAATCTCGTCCACGCGGCGCTCCAGCAGGGCCGGGTCCGCGCGGGTCTCCACGTTCAGGCGCAGCAGCGGTTCGGTATTCGAGCTGCGCAGGTTGAACCGCCAGTCGGCGAATTCCAGGCTGACGCCGTCGGTGTGATCCTCCTCCCCGCCCTGCCCGGCGTAGGCCTGCAGCACGCGCTCGCTGGCCGCGGCGGCGTCCTCCACCTCGAAGTTCAGCTCGCCGCTGCAGGGGTAGCGGGCCATGCGCTCGGCGACCATCTCGCCCAGGGACTGTTCGCGCCGCCCCATCAGCTCGGCCACTCGCAGCCACGGCAGCATGCCGGTATCGCAGTAGTAGAAATCGCGGAAATAGTGGTGCGCGCTCATCTCGCCACCGTAGATGGCGTCCTCGAGGCGCAGCCGCTCTTTCATGAAGGCATGCCCGGTCTTCGACTGGATCGGCTCGCCGCCCGCGGCGCGCACCATCTCGATGGTGTTCCAGGTCAGGCGCGGATCATGGACGATACGCTCGCCGGCATGGCCGTCCAGGCAGGCCTCCGCGAGCAGGCCGACGATGTAGTACCCCTCGATGAAGTTCCCCTGGGCGTCGAACAGGAAACAGCGGTCGAAGTCCCCGTCCCAGGCCACGCCCAGATCCGCGCCATGAGTCCGCACCGCATTGGCGGTGGCGGCGCGGTTCTCCGGCAGTAGCGGGTTCGGGATGCCATTGGGAAATCGACCGTCCGGCTCGAAATTGACCCGGATCAGCTCGAACGGCAGATGCGGCTCCAGCGCCTCCAGCACCGGGCCCGCGCCGCCGTTGCCTGGATTGACCACGATCTTCAGGGGCGGCAGGGCCTCGCGCTGGATCGAGGCCAGCAGCCGCGCCACGTAGTCGCCCCGGTGGTCCAGATGCCGGATCTGCCCATTGGGCATGGGCCGGAAATCCCCCCGCTCGGCCCGGTGACGAATCGCCTGCAGGCCCGAGTCGCCACTGATCGGGCGCGCCTCGCTGCGCACCAGTTTCAGGCCGTTGTAGTCCAGCGGGTTGTGGCTGGCCGTAACCATGATCCCGCCACCGGCGCCGTAGTGCGCCGTTGCGAAGTAGACCTCCTCCGTGCCGCACATACCGATATCCGCCACGTCGCTACCGCCCGCGGTCAAGCCCTCGATCAGCGCCCGCGCCAGATCCGGGCTGGACAGGCGAATATCGTGGCCGACCACGGTTCGCCCCGGCCGAATCTCCTCGGCAAACGCACGCCCGATGGCCCTTACCACCTCCGGGTTGAGCTGATCCGGCACCCGCCCGCGTACGTCATAGGCCTTGAAACAGTCGATCTTCATTCACGTCCCTTTTCCGCATTCTTCGCGACAACGGCGCGCAAGCCCTTCCCGCGTATTCCTTCATGATACATAGCCGGAACGCCGCGCGAGGCCCTGCCAGCATCACCGGCGTCAGTAGCGTTACTTGACGTTCCGCGCGCATGCCCCCGAACATGGTGGGTTTATCAAACGAGGAAAAGCCGATGAGTGAGCCGCAAGTGAAGACCGAGGAGAAGAAACAGCATTTCGACGACATCTACGTCGCCGAGACGCCGGTACCGTTCAAGGAGCGCATCATCGACGCGCTCGACTACATCTCCGACGACTTCAACCGGCAAACCTTCGACCGGCTGATCCTCCCCTGGGCCGAGAAGCAGGCGGCCGCCGGCAAGACCCTGAACTACGTGGACCTGTGCTGCTGCTTCGGCAACACCACCATGGCCGCCATCCACAACATGGATGTCGAGGCGATCCGCGCCAACTGGGCCGACGAACAGGCCTGCAAGACCGTCGCCGCGCCGCGCCGCCTGCCGATGAAGACCACCGGGATCGATATCTCCGGCAATGCCCTGGCCTACGGCAAGAGCGCCGGGCTGTTCGACGAGACCTTCGAGGCCGATCTGAACCAGCCGGCGCCGGAGACCCAGGCCGCGATCGAAAAGGCCATGGCCGACGCCGATATCGTTATCTCCACCGCGTCGCTGGTCTACCTCGACCCGCCGGCCATCGAGAAGCTGGTGCGCTCCTTCGCCGAGACCCCGCGCGAGGGCTATATGCTCGTCAACTTCCTGAACCCCTTCGCGCTGGAAAAGGCCGACGCCACCAAGCGCCTGCTGCTGGAACACCTGGAGTTCGTGGGCAGCACCGCCAGCCGGCACCGCCGGCTGTCGCCGCTGGAACAGGAGAACTACCCGGGCGAAGACTGGGCGCTGCTGGAGATCTGGGTCCTGCGCCGCCGCGCGTAGCCCGCGGGCGCGGCCGGGGCGCGACGCCGCGCCCCGCAAATCATCTCTGAAATTGCCCCTGAAATCGAAAGGGCCGGCCCATTCGGGTCGGCCCTTTTTGCTGGCTCGGGGTGTGTCGGGTTTGAGTGCTCGGCTCAGAGCAGCACGACGCGGTTCCGACCCGACTCCTTGGCCTGGTACATCGCCTCGTCCACCCGACGGGCCAGCGTCTTCGGCGTATCGCCCGGGCGCATCTCGCTGACACCGAAACTGGCCGTCACCGAGATCGGGCAGGGTGTTTCCATTGCGGCCACCGCCTTGCGCAGTTTTTCCGCCATCGCCGCGGCCCCGGCGCCGGGCGTCTCGGGCACCACCACCATGAACTCCTCCCCGCCCCAGCGACCGAGGGAATCCGCCTCGCGCAGGGCGCCGCGGACGGTTTCCGCGAGGCGCTTGAGCACCTCGTCCCCGGTCTCGTGGCCGTAGTCGTCGTTGAAGTCCTTGAAGCGGTCGATATCGAACATGATCAGGGACAACGGACGCCCGTAGCGTCGGCTGCGCTCCATCTCCGCCTCGAGGGTATCGCCGAGACTCAGACGATTGGCCAGACCCGTCAGCCAGTCGGTGTGCGCCAGCCGCCGGATCTCGTCTTCCATGCGCACGCGATCGGTCACGTCCTTGCCAATCGACACGTAGTGGGTTACTTCGCCGCCGGCATTGGTGACCGGGCTGATGCTCTGCTCCATGTGCATCAGGGAGCCATCCCGGCGCCGATTCACGAACTCGCCGCGAAAGGCATCCCCCCGCTTCAGCGTGTCCCACATCTCGCGATAGAAATCGGCATCCTGCTGGCCGGATTTCAGGATGCGCGGAGTCTGCCCCAGTGCCTCGTTGCGGCTGTAACCGGTCTGTTCCTCGAAGGCCGCATTCACGTAGGTGATGGTGCCCTCGGGGTCGGTAATCAGGACCGGGTCCGCGGATACCTCCAGCGCGGTGGACAGCAGCCGGATCTCGTCATCGCGGCGCCGTTCGTCCGTGATGTCCTGCTGCACCGACACGAAGTGGGTCACCCGGCGGTCGTCATCCTCCGCATACACCGGCGAGATGTGCCAGCGAACCCGGTACCAGGAACCGTCCTTGCGGTAGTTGATGGCCTCGCCATCGAAACACTCCCCGCTGGCCAGGGCACCCCGCATCCGGTCCAGCACCGCGCGCGAGGTGGCCGGTCCCTGCAGCATGCGCGGGGTCTGGCCCAGGGCCTCGTCGCGATCGTAGCCGGTCATGCGCTCGAAGCCGGCATTCACGTAGACGATCCGCGGGCCCGCATCCAGATCGGCATCGGTGATGACCACCGAGTTGTGCGACTGCTCGATGGCCGCATCCAGAAGGCGGAGTTTCTCGAACCCCTCGATGAACGACATGGGCGGCATGGCACGGCCTTCCGGAAACGAATGGGCGCGGGGATGGGCCCCGCGAAGTATACGGCCGAGGACTCGGACTCGTCCGCGAAGGCAGCGTTCAGTCCATATCGGCCATCTCGAGGATCGAGCCGACAATGTCGCTGGTGGTCACAATGCCCTCGAGCTCGTTGCCCTTGAGCACGACCAGCCGCCGGATCCCCTGGCTCACCATCAACCGCGCCACATATTTCACGTCCATCTCGGCGGGCACCGTGATCACCGGCTTGGTGCAGACATCATAGACGTTCGAGAGGTCAATATCGCCCTCCTCCGCCACGATCGTCTTCAGGATCGTGGTGTAGGTGATGATGCCGTAGGCATCGTGGGCGTGCTGCTTCTCCACCACCAGGGACTTCACGCCATGCTTGCGCATCAACTGCATGGCCTCGCGCAACGGCGCCAGGGGGGACACGGTCACCACGTTGGGTCTGAGAATCTCGCTTACCAGCATAATCGTCTCCGTCAAAGTTCTTCCTTGACCTGTTCCTGGAACTGCTCGATCTGGTTGCGCCCGATACCGGCCAGGTGGGCGAGATCCACCGTAAAGGCAATCCCGCGCGGATCATTGGCCAGATCGAGCTCCCTGGAAATGGACTTGAGCACGCCCAGGGCCACTTTCTTCTCCAGTACCCACAACAGGACCGACTGACTCCCCTCGTAGGTCATGCCGAGGAAGGTCTTGCGCGCCTCGGCCCCGATGCCGCGCGCGTCCATGATGGTTACCCCACCCGCGCCGGCCTCCTTGGCCGTGGCGATTGCCTGTTCCTCCAGGTCATCCGAGAGGACGGCCACCAGTGCGGAAAATCTCATTGCGCTACTCCTCCTGGTTACGCGTAAACCAGCGTTCGTACAGATCCACGGCGATCGCGTAGAGCATCACCGTGACGATGGGAAAGATGGACGCAAACGCGATCAGGCCAAAGCCGTCGATCAGGACGTTGCGGTCCTCCAGGTGCGTCGCGAGACCAATCCCCAGTGCCGTCACCAGCGGCACCGTCACCTCCGAGGTGGTCACGCCGCCCAGGTCGAAGGCCAGCGCCACGATCTGCTTCGGCGCGAGGATGGTCAGCACGATCACCAGCAGGTAGCCGCCCATGATGTAGTGGTGGATGGAATCGCCCGCCAGGATCCGGTGCACCCCGATAGTGATACCGATGGCCACGCCCAGCGCCACCAGGATGCGGATCACATCGCCGCGCAGGGAGCCGCGCGCCGCCTCCTCCGCCTTCTGGCCGATCGCGATCAGGGCCGGTTCCGCCATCGTGGTGGCAAAACCGATGGAGAACGCGAACAGATAAACCCACAGGAACAGCTCGTTGGTGATCAGCTGCTCGGCCATGCTCTCGCCGATCGGGAACAGTCCCAGCTTGAGCCCGACCACGAAGGCGTACAGGCCCAGCACCACCAGCACGAAACCGAAGATCACCCGCGGCAGATACGGGATGCGCTTGCGCAGCACGAAATACTGGAACACCACGATGACCGCGATGATCGGCGCCACGTCGCGCAGCATCAGCAGCAGGTCCATGCCCATCGTGGCCAGCCAGTGACCCTCGGCCCCCGGCAGATCCGTGTCCGGATCCATCGCGGCGGTCTCGGCGTTGGTCGGCGCCCCGATATCGGCGCCGGTGAACACGATGATGCCGTAGAGCTGCACGGTAATCATCGGCACCATCACCGCCAGCGCCACCAGCCCGAAACCGTCACGCAGCGGATTCCGTCCGCTGATCGAGGCGGCCAGCCCCAGGCCCAGGGCCGCCACCAGCGGCACGGTCACGATGTTCGTGGTCACCCCGCCAGAGTCGTAGGCCAGACCGACGATCTCTTCCGGGGCAAAGAAGGTGACCAGCACCACGAGCACGTAGCCGGTCAGGATGTACCAGTGCAGCGGGTGGCCCAGCACCGTGCGCAGGATCCCCAGCGCAACTACGGTCCCGACCGACAACGCGACGATCAGGCGCAGGACGAACCCCTCGATCCGCCCCTCGCTGATCAGCTCCGCCTGCTCCGCGACCGCGATCAGGGCCGGTTCCGCGATCACCGTGGCAAAGCCAAGGGTAAAGCCGAACGCCATCAGCAGCAGCAGCGAACCCCGCCGGGCCAGCGCATTCGATAGGTTCTTGCCGATGGGAAAGATGCCCATCTCCAGACCCTGCAGGAACAGCGCCACGCCAAAGACCACGATGGCCAGCCCGACCACCATGGACAGCAGGCCATCCGGCACCGTACGCAGCACCAGCGCCTGGAACACCGCCACCACGATCACGATGGGCGCGAGATTGCGCGCCGCATGACCCAGGGTGTGGAGAAAGTTCATGCGCTCCCTTCCCGGGATATGACCCCGGAATCAATTCCCCGCCTGGCGGTCGCAGGGTGTATGGAATCCCTGCAGATACCCTATCGCGCCGTGGTGGTCGGCGCCACGGGCGGCCTCGGTGCCGCGTTCGTGCAACACCTGGAACAGGACCCGAACTGCACGCAGGTCGTCGCACTCGGTCGCCACAGCGACCCGCCCGTGGATCTCCTCGACGAGGCCAGTATCGAACATGCCGCCGCCTGGCTGCGCGAGCAGGCACCGGAATGGGACCTGATCCTCGATGCCACCGGCATCCTGACCATCGACGGCCAGGGCCCGGAGAAGCGCCTGCGCGACCTCGATCCGGCCGTCATGGCCCGAGCCTTCGCCATCAACGCCATCGGCCCGGCGCTGTTGTTCAAGCACCTGGCACCGCTGCTCCCGCGCAATCGCAAGGGGGTTCTGGCCACCCTGTCGGCCCGGGTCGGCTCCATCGAGGACAATCACCTCGGCGGCTGGGTCAGCTATCGCGCCTCCAAGGCGGCACTCAACCAGATCGTGCGGACCACCGCCCTGGAACTGCGGTTCAGCCACCGTCAGGCGGTCGTGGTCGCCCTGCAGCCCGGCACCTGCGCCACCCGGCTTTCAGAGCCGTATCGGTCCCGCGCGCCGGAGGTGCTGAGCCCCGAGTACGCAACCGGCCGCCTGCTGGATGTTCTGGACCGGCTGGACGCCGAGCAGTCCGGGAGTTTCCACGACTTCGAGGGCCAGCGACTGCCGTTCTGAAAACCATCAGCGGAGATGATCTGCATCAACGAATACTGATACGCGCGGCGCGATAGTACCTCCGACCAACACGCCTTCGGAGGAATCGAACATGCGACACACCCTGACCTTCCGCTCCCTGGCGCTGGCCGGCCTTCTGGCCCCTGCCGCCCTGATCCCGGCCCACGCCACCGCCGCCAACGCCGACGTCTCCGCCGGCGACTGGCTGATCCGCGGCGGCCTGACCCACGTGGCCCCCAAGTCCGACAACGGCAACCTGAATGCCAGCGGCTTGGGGCTGAGCGCAACAGCTCCGGCTGACGTCGGGTCGAACACCCGTCCGTCCGGCAACATCACCTACATGATGACGGACAACCTGGGTCTGGAACTCCTGGTCGCCATCCCGTTCAAGCATGATCTGAACGTGGGCGGGGTCGACATCGGCAGCACGCGCCACCTGCCGCCGACGCTGAGCCTGCAGTACCACTTCAACACCGGTACCGCGGTCCGCCCCTACGTGGGTGCCGGTATCAACTACACCTACTTCTTCGACGAAGATACGGCGTCAGTCACGCTGGGGCAGGATGTCGACCTGGACGACTCCTGGGGCGCCGCGGTGCAGGCCGGGATCGACTTCGCGGTGGACGACAACTGGTTCGTGAATGCCGAAGTGCGCTGGATCGACATCGACACCGACGTGTCGCTGGGTGGCGCCCATCTCGGTACCGTCAACATCGACCCCTGGACCTTCGGGATGAACGTCGGCTACCGCTTCTGACGCATACCCTGAAGCAAGACGCCGGCCTAACCGCCGACGTCTTCCACGAGGCCGAGGACCCGCGCGATGCGGTCCTCGGCCTCTTGTGTTTCCAGGCCCCGCGATTTCGGCGCGCCCCAGACCGGGCCGGGCCAGGCCGGGTCTCCCTCGAAGCGCGCCACATGGTGCAGATGCAACTGCTCCACGATGTTGCCCAGCTTGGCCACGTTCAGCGCTCGCGGGACGAAGGCCTGATCCATCGCCCGGGCCAGGGCGCGCGATTCGCGGGCCAGCTGGGTGGCATCCTCCACCGCGAGTGCATGCAGTTCCCGCAGGTCGGGGCGCCGCGGGACCAGGATGAACCAGGGGTAGTCCCAGTGATCTATCAATCGGACGCTGGACAGCGGCCACTCCGCCACGGCCCAGGTGTCCGCGACAAGCCGCGGATCGAGTCGAAACTCAGTCGTCATTGGCCAGCTCCTGCCAGATGCCGGGTTGCGGCCAGAGGCCCGTCTCCCAGTCCCCACCCGCGGTCGCAAGCAGATAGCTGTAGTGCGACCGATGCCGCAAGGCGGCCGCGGCACTACGCCGGGCCTCCGCATCCGGGCCGCTGATTACCACCAGTTGCGTGCCGGGGACCGTCCAGGCCCGGGCGCTGGTTCCCGTTTCCAGGCCCGGCTCCACGGCCGCGGGCTCCGGTTCGAGCCCGCGCGCGTCCAGCCATTCCGCCACGGCGGCATGCGTGCCCAGCAGGATCCGCGTGCCCCCCATGCCCTCCGCGACCTCGGGCACACGCCCCAGCCAGGGCGCGACCTCGGCGGCCCCGGCTTCCCCGAGCGCGAACACCCGCACATCCGGATCCAGAGCGCCCTGGCGCAGGATGTCCGGCGACTCGCCATCGGCCAGATGCCGGAACAGCCGCCAGTCCGGATCGACGGCGACCGCCCGCGGCCGCCTGTCGGTCTTGATCGAAACTGGCCGGGACACGCTCTCCAGCTCGATCCAGTGCGTTTCGCGCCCCTCCTCGGTCTTCAGCACCAGCGGCACACGCAGGTGCCACGGGTCGTCGTCATCCGCTTGACGCAGTTGCCCCGTCACCTGCCACCCGTTCCCGCGCGGCTCCAGCCGCAGCGCGGCCAGTTCCAGCGTCGGCGCCCCCGTACGTTCGATCCATTGCTCGAAGAAGGGGCGCAGGTCCTCGTCCGTCTCCCGGTCGAAGGCCTCGCTCACGGCCGCCCAGTCGGCCTCGCGAAAAAGCCACTCGGCATACAGGTCGCGCACGCCGGCGCGCAGGGCCTCCTCCCCGATCCGGTCCTCCAGCATCCGCCACAGCATCGCTCCGCGGTGATACCCGGCAATCCGCGCGGCGCCCGAATTCCCGCCTCGGAAGCTGGCATGTGGCCGGTCCTGCTCACTGGGCAGGGCCGCGTAGTCACGCAGCCACTGCCCGCGCTCCTCACGCCCCTCACCACGATCCCGCTTGAACTGGTAATCGGCCATGAAGGTGGTCAGCCCTTCCGACCAGTTGCCGCCCGAGGCGTCCACGTACACCCCCGTCCCCCACCAGGCGTGGAGCACTTCGTGTCCGAGGGAGGTATGGGGGATGAACGGCAACGGAATCACGCGCTCGCCCATCAGCGTAAAACCCGGGAAGGCCAGCCCCACCGGCCGCGGACTCGCGGCGATGGTGAAAGTGTCGTAGGGATATGGCCCGATCGCCTCGCTGAAGCGCTCGATATAGCCTGCCGCCTGCTCGCGATAGGTCGCGCCGAATTCGGCCTCCAGGTGAGCCGGAAACAGCGTGCGCACCGTGACCGTTCCAACCTCCTGCTCGACCGCGTCCCAGGGTCCGGTGGCCACGGCCAGCGCGCGTCCCGCCGGGAGTTCGAAGGTCGTGCGGTACCGGTCGCCTTCGCGCTCCTCCGCCACCTGCGAGCCGGATGCGACCGCCCGATGGCCGCCGAGACTGGTCACTTCAATACGCACGGCATGCGGCTCCTGCTCCGGTCGGCGCGGATACCAGTCCGCCCCCGCCGGCAGATATCCGCCCTCCGGGGCCAGGAATCCGCTTCCGGGTCGCGCATCGTCCAGTGCGGGCAGACGTGCGCCGTAGCGAATCACCAGGGCGCCGGCATCGGCCTCCGGCGCGCGCGCCAGCTCCAGCCAGCCATCTCCGCTACGCTCGAACTCGACGGGGTGCCCGCCCAGCGACACGGCGTCCACGGCAATCCCCGGATCGAGCCGGAAGCGCCGCAGAGTGGCCGGATCCACCTGCGCCGGGTCCGCCTCGTAGCGGCCCTCCAGCCGCGACTGGCCGGGATCCAGTTCCACCTGCACCACCACCACCCCGGCAACCGAGGCCGCGCCGGGGAGCGGCGCCAGAAGCAGTCCTACGGCGATGATGACGCCCGCAAGCAAGCCGGTTCGCATGGTTCAGTCCCCGCGCGGGAAACGCGCTACCCGCTCGAGCTGCTCGCCCTCGCGCTCGATCTCCAGGGGTAGCCAGGTACCGGGCGCGACGGCCCGCACCACGCGCTGCAGGTCGCTCGCCGCGCGGATGGATCGGTCCCCGGCCCGCAGGACGCGGTCCCCCGCTTGCAAGCCGGCGGCCTCGCCCACCGAGTCCGGCTGGACCCGCAGGATGCGAATACCCTGCTGGTCATCGGCCTCCAGGTGTACCCCAAGCAGGGCCCCCGAAAGTTCGAATCGATCGTCGCGCGGGACCCCGAATACGGCATCCGCCAGGTCCGGGTCGGTTTCCGCGCATTCCCCGGGCTCGCGCGGCAAAAGCACCGCCGTGTCTGTCACGCCCAGATCGGCGAGCTGGTGGGGTACCCCGTAGCCGTATTCCAGATGCCCCGAACCGATGATCGCCGCCACCAGCGGAGGACGCTCGCCGCCCGCCTCGAGATGCGCGGAGATGGCGCCCGCCATCATGCGGTCCCAGGCCACCTGGGTCGCGACAAAGCGCTCCGCATCCGGCCCCATCCCGGCCGGGTGGCGTTCCAATACGGATTCCAGATACGCCCGGTACCCGTCGCTGGGCGCGGCCGGGGCGGATACGCCGTCGCGTGCCTCCTCGTCCAACGCGTCCCAGCCTTCATGGCCCAGCCGCCGGATCGACTCCCGCTCCAGGTTCAGCGCCAGCAGGGGCACGTCATGCAAACGGGCGAAGTGCAGGATGGGCCAGTACAGGTCGGGATCGAAGCCCCAGTGGGTATACCAGCCGCTCGCTTCCAGGAAGGCCTCCGGGTCCAGTTCGCCCGCGACCCAGGCATCCAGGACCGGCTGTTTGGAACGCGGCAGCATCTCGAGGCCGATCACCAGGTCCGGGCGATACCCATGCAGTGCCGCCAGGGTCGCCAATTGCCAGCGATGATGATCCATTCGGTCATGGCGCTCGCCCAGCAAGACCACATCACGCCTTGCCAGGTCGGCATACAACTCGGCCGTATCCAGCCGCTCGCCGCCCGGCGCCGACCAGACGCCAGCGGCGGCACAGTCGTCACCGGCCTGGGCAACGCTCACCAGCGAAACGGCCAGCAGACCCGAAGAAACCAGCCGTTTCAGCATCCGAAAACCTGCACTCATGCATCGCTCCTCGTCCCGCCCGTTCTACCCGGCCGCTCGTGCCAGGCACGTAACTGCCAACCCTCCTGAAGACTCTGCTAGACCGCCGGCGTTCCCCCGTGGCCCCGGCTCGGTTAGCCTGCCGGGATGAATGCATCCCCGCAAAGCCCTTCCCGCATGGCCTGGCTGGACCGGGCGATAGGTGTCCTGCGCTCGCTGATCATCTACCGCCGCCCCGGCCGGCAGCGAGGTCTGCAGCGCATGTATGCCCCGTTCGTCCAGCCCGGCGACCTGGTGTTCGACATCGGGGCCCACGTCGGCGACCGCACCCTGGCCTTTGCCGCCCTGGGCGCTCGGGTCGTGGCACTGGAACCCCAGCCCCAGCTCCTGCCCTGGTTACGGCGCGCCGTGCGCGGCCGGCCGGGTATCGCGATCCGCCGCGAGGTCGCCGGGCCGCGCCCCGGCTCCGCGCAGTTGCAGATCAGCCGGCGCCACCCCACGGTCTCCTCCGCCTCGCGCCCCTGGGTCCGATCGCTGCGCAACCACAACCGGAGCTTCCAGCACGTGCACTGGGACGACGAGATCACGGTCCCCATGGTCACCCTCGACCAGTTGATCGAGGAATACGGCACCCCCGCCTTCTGCAAGATCGATGTCGAAGGCCTGGAGGCCGAGGTCCTGCGCGGGCTCACCCACGCGGTCCCGGCCCTCTCGTTCGAATTCGTCGCCGGTGCGCTGGACGTCACCCGCGACTGCCTCCGGCAACTCGATGCGCTCGATACCTACGAGTACAACCTGATCCCCGGCGAGCAACGCCAGTACCGCTTTGCCCAATGGCAGTCCGGCGCGGAAATCCTGACCTGGCTGGAGGCACACGGCGACCGCCTGGGTTCGGGCGATCTATATGCCCGCCGCCCTGTCGCTTGACGCCACGCCCCCAGGCGGCAAGGCTGGACGCATGAGAGCCCGAGACCTCCCCTGGTGGCAGGACCGTACAAGCGCCGGGATCGCCGAACTCGCCGCGCGCGACGCCGTTGCGCTCCTGCCCCTGTCGGCGATCGAGCAACACGGCCCGCACCTCCCGCTGGAGACCGACTACCGTATCGGCCTGGGGCTCCTGCGGACGGCCTGCGAGGCCCTGCCGGAGGATCTGCCGCGGGTCGTCCTTCCGCCCGTGGCCGTCGCTACCAGTCATGAACACACAGACTTCCCTGGCACGCTGACCCTGCGCCCCGAGACCGCGCTGGCCCTGCTGCGTGATCTTGGCGAGAGCGTAGCGCGCAGCGGTCTTCGCCGACTGCTGATCGTGAACAGCCACGGCGGCAACACCGCGATCTGCGACCTGGCCGCGCTGGAGCTGCGCCGGGACCACAGTATGCTGGTGGTCAAGCATCACTACTTCACCCAGCCCCCGCCGCCCGAATTCGGCATCCCGGCCGAGGAACTCCGCCACGGCCTGCACGGAGGGCTGATCGAGACCGCGATGATGCGCTTCCTCGCGCCGGAGACCGTCCACATGGACGCGGCCGCGGACGCGCCGTCGCTGGGGGCCACGCTGGCCGAGACAATGGAGGTGCTGGAACCCGAGGGCCGCGCGTCCTTCGCCTGGATGGCGCAGGACCTCAATCACTCAGGGGTCGTGGGCGATGCCCGCGCGGCGACCGCGGACCTCGGCGAACGCCTGGTGGCGCACTATGCCGGAATCCTGGCCGCCGCCATCCGGGACACGGCCCGCTTCGATCTGGCGCAACTGCGCGCCTGACCGGTCCCTCAGCCGCGCTCGGCCTCCGAGGCCAGCAGTTCCTGCAGCCAGTGACCGCCGCGGTCGGCCTTGGTGCTGAGGTAGCGCAGGTTGTGCGGATTCAGCTTGCCGTGCACCGGCTCGCGCGCCACCACGTCGATGCCGCCGGCCCGCAGCGCCTCGATCTTGCCGGGGTTGTTGGTCAGCAGACGGACGGTATCGATACCCAGGAATTCCAGCATCTCCACGGCCGCATCGTAGCGCCGCCCGTCCGCCTCGAAGCCCAGCTGGCAGTCGGAGTCGATGGTGTCCAGACCGGCCGTCTGCATGGTGTACGCGCGCAGCTTGTTGGCCAGCCCGATGCCGCGGCCTTCCTGCGCCAGGTACAGCAGCACGCCCCCACCCGACTCGTTGATGGTCTTCACACCCAGCCGCAACTGGTCGCCGCAGTCGCAGCGCAGGCTACCGAACAGATCGCCGGTCAGGCAGGCCGAATGCAGTCGCACCGGGACCGCCTCGGGCCAGTCCCGGGGCTCGCCGATCAAAACGGCCACATGCTCCAGAATCCCGTTACCCTCGCGGAACAGCATGAAGCGCGTGACCGGAGCATCCGCGAGCGGCACGGGGGCCTCGCTGACGTAGGCCAGCTCCAGCCGCGGATGCTGGGCCACGGCCCGGGCCTCCTGCTCGTCTACATCCAGGAACATGCCATCGGCAAGCGCCGACTGTATCGCCTCGGGCACCGGTTCGGGCACCGGGGCGGCCACCACCGCCGGCAACAGGCGACCCGCCCGCACCAGTTCCAGGGCGGCGACTTCCGCCGGCAATGCCCGCGTCACCGTCGGCTGGCCGAGGGCGGCATCGGGGTGTCCGGCCTCGTTCGAGGCCTCGGGGGCACTGGCCAGAGTAAACAGCGCCTCGGGATCGGTGTCCGGGGCGAACTCGAGGGCCACGCCCTCCCAGCCTTCCTGCAGCGGCTGGGCCCAGCCCATTGCAGAGGCCCGGTGCGCAGTTAGAATCAGTCGAGGCGACGCCCCGGTCATGTGGGTCAAACGATCCAGCAGAACGGGGGTCAGACCCTCGACGGCCGCAACGAGTACACTCGACTGCGAACCACTTACCAGGACCGGATGGCCCCGGCGCAGATCAAAGATCCCGCGATCGGCGTTATGCATCGGGTACGTCCATAGGGAGTTTTGTTTATGACCCGCCCGCAACCCGCGAATTCCCCGAAGGCGAGCCCCGGATACTCCAGACGTGTCATCAGGAACCTGCCGAATTCGGGACTGATCGGCTACGCGTGCGGGAGATCGGCCCCTAGCCTACCCCAACTGGCCGGTCGCGGTCCCGTAACCCCGGAATTTGCAGCATGACGGCATATCCGGTCACCGAGGAACAAGCCTGGCGCTGGCTGCTGGCCCAGCGGGCCGATCCCGGGTGCTGCCCCCTGCCCGGGCCCCTGGCGCCGGGTGCCCACGAATTGCTGGATCTCTACGGCCCGATCGTCGAGGCGCCCAGCATCACCGTGGCCCAGCTCGGGCAAAGCCTGGACGGACGCATCGCCACTGCCAGCGGCCATTCGCACTACGTCACCGGCCCCGAGGATATCGAGCGCCTGCACCGCCTGCGGGCCCTGGTGGATGCCGTCATCGTCGGCGCCGGAACCGTGGTCGCGGACGACCCCCGTCTGACCGTGCGCAAGACCGAGGGCCCGAATCCGGTGCGCGTGATCCTGGACCCCGACGGCCGCATCCCCGCCGATGCCCATGTCTTCCGCCATGCCGAGGTCCGCACGCTCGTCCTCCACGCGGCCGGCTACGGCCCCTGCGGGCTTCCCGAACACGTGGAATGCCTGGAGATGCCCACCGGGGACGACGGGCGCTTCGACCCGGCACAGATCCGCGGGCGGCTGGCGGAGATGGGCCTGCACCGCCTGCTGGTCGAGGGTGGCGGGCAAACGGTTTCGCGCTTCCTGCAGGCCGACACCCTGGACCGTCTGCACCTCACCATCGCACCGATGCTGATCGGGTCCGGGCGCCCCGGCGTCACGCTGCCGGAGATCGACTCGCTGGATCAGGCCCTGCGCCCGCCCTGCCGGATCTTCCGACTGGGGGGGGACACCCTGTTCGACCTGGACCTGCGCAGCAAGCCCTGAGGCCGGCCGGCACGGCGTGGCCTCAGCTCAGGTTGTCGCGAATCGCGCGGGAGACCGCGTCCAGCTCGGCCGGCACCTTGGTCGGCTGCACCACGCTCTGCGCGATCGCGGTGTCCGGGTCCTTCAGTCCGTTGCCCGTGAGCGTGCACACGACCGTCGAGCCTTCCGGGATCTTGCCGTCGCGGATGTCGCGCAGGGCGCCGGCCAGGGATGCGGCCGAGGCCGGCTCGCAGAACACGCCCTCCTTCTCGGCCAGCAGCTTCTGCGCGGCAAGGATCTCGTCGTCCTGGCATTCATCGAACCAGCCACCCGACTCTTCGCGCACCGTCCACGCCATGTCCCAGGACTGCGGATGGCCAATGCGAATCGCGGTCGCCACGGTATCCGGGTTGTCCACCATCGCGCCGCGCATGAACGGCGCGGAGCCCGAGGCCTGGTAGCCCACCATATGCGGGCGGTTACCCACCATGCCGCCTCCGGCATATTTGCAGTGGCCCTTGCAATAGGCGCAGGCATCGGTCACGTCGTCACTGCTCTTGGCCGCCATCTCGCTGTAGCCGATCCAGTGCGCGGTGATGTTACCCGCGTTGCCCACCGGCAGGCAGTGATAGTCCGGGGCCCGACCCAGCTCCTCGACGATTTCGAAAGCGGCGGTCTTCTGGCCCTGCAGGCGATACGGATTGACCGAGTTGACCAGGGTCACCGGGGTGTTGGAGGCCACTTCCTTGACCAGGCGCATGCCGTCGTCGAAGTTGCCCTCGATCTGAATCACCGTCGCGCCATGCATCATCGCCTGGGCCAGCTTGCCCATCGCGATCTTGCCATCCGGGATCACCACGAACGCGGTGATCCCGGCGCGGGCGGCATAGGCAGCCGCCGCCGCGGAGGTGTTGCCGGTGGAGGCGCAGACGATCGCCCGCGAGCCCTCTTCCACCGCCTTGGTCACGGCCATGGTCATGCCGCGGTCCTTGAACGAACCGGTGGGGTTGAGCCCCTCGAACTTCACGTAGATCTCGACCTCCCGCGCCAGATCACGCGGGATGTTGTTCAGCCGGATCAGCGGCGTGTTGCCCTCGCCCAGCGAGATGATGCGGGTGTCGTCATGCACCGGCAGGCGGTCGCGGTAGCGTTCGATCAGTCCGGTATAGCGGTGTCCAAAGGCCATGATGTTCTCTGTCGTTGCGGTTGCAGTCCGGGCGCCGGGATCAGCGCGCCAGCCCTTCCATGCGGATACGGGTAATCGGGGTCAGCAGGTGATCCAGCGCCTCGAGCGCGGTAATCGCCTCGTTCATCGAACCCTCGCGCACCTTGTGCGTGAGCATGATGATCGTGGCCTCGCCGCGTTCCGGATCCGGTTCACGCTGCAGGATCGCCTCGATGCTGATGCCGTGCTCGCCGAGGATGCGGGTGATGTCGGCCAGCACGCCCGGACGGTCCTGCGTGCGCAGACGCAGGTAGAACGACGTCTCGACGTCCGCCAGATCCAGCACCGGCTTGTCCGACAAGGCATCCGGCTGGAAGGCCAGATGCGGCACGCGATTCTCGGGGTCGGTGGTCAGGGCACGCACCACGTCGACCAGATCGGCGACCACGGCCGAGGCGGTGGCCTCCGCGCCCGCACCCGCACCGTAGTACAGCGTCGGGCCCACGGCGTCGGCGTTGACCAGCACCGCGTTCATCACGCCGTCCACGTTGGCGATCAACCGGCGTTCCGGGATCAGCGTGGGGTGCACCCGCAGCTCGTAGCCCTTGGGGGTGCGCCGGGCGATGCCCAGGTGCTTGATACGGTAGCCCAGCTCGGCGGCGAAACCGACATCCTCGCGGGTGATGTTGCTGATGCCTTCCACCGCCACGCGGTCGAACTGCAGCGGAATGCCAAAGGCAATGGAGGCCAGGATCGCGAGCTTGTGGGCCGCGTCGATGCCTTCCACGTCAAAGGTCGGGTCGGCCTCGGCATAGCCCAGCGCCTGAGCCTCGGCCAGCACGTCCTCGAAATCGCGACCCTTGTCGCGCATCTCGGTCAGGATGAAGTTGCCGGTGCCGTTGATGATGCCGGCCAGCCATTCGATCTGGTTGCCGGCCAGGCCCTCGCGAATCGCCTTGATAATCGGGATGCCACCGGCCACCGCGGCCTCGAAGGCGACCATCACGCCCTTTTGCTGGGCGCGCTCGAAGATCGTATTGCCGTGCAAAGCGATCAGGGCCTTGTTCGCGGTGACCACGTGCTTGCCGGCGTCGATCGCGGCCAGCACCAGGTTCAGGGCCGGGTCGGTGCCGCCCATCAGTTCGACGACGACCTCGACCTCGGGGTCATTCACGACCGCCGCCGGATCGGTGGTCAGCCGGATCTGCGAACAGTCACATTCCCGCTCGCGGTTGACATCGCGCGCGGCGGCCGCCACGACCTGGATATCGCGACCCGCGCGGCGGGCGATCTCGGTGCCGTTGCGCGCGAGCACGTTCACCGTGCCGCAGCCCACCGTACCCAGTCCAAGAATTCCGATCTTTACCGGCGTCATAGCCTTGCTGTCCTTGACGTCAGGCGCCGTCCGGCGCCCGGTGTTGATTGCATTCGAACGCGGCCCGCGCGCCTCAGGCGTTCGAACCCGAGCTTTCCTCGGCCGCGTCGGCGAGGATCGAGTCGGCCCGGAACATCGCCTTGATCCCGCGCAGCGCCTGGCGGGTGCGCTGTTCGTTCTCGATCAGGCTGAAGCGCACGTGGTCATCGCCATAGTTGCCGAACCCGATGCCCGGCGAGACGGCCACCTTGGCGTCACGCAGCATCTTCTTCGCGAACTCCAGCGATCCCATCTCGCGGTACGGTTCCGGGATCGGGGCCCAGACGAACATGGTCGCCTTCGGCTTTTCCACCTGCCAGCCGAGCTTGTTGAGGCCGTCGCAGAGTACATCCCGGCGCACGCGGTACAACTCGCGGATCTCCTCGACACAGTCCTGCGGACCTTCCAGCGCCGCGATCGCGGCCACCTGGATCGGGGTAAAGGTCCCGTAATCGAGGTAGGACTTGATGCGCGCGAGGGCGGCCACCAGCGTCGGATTGCCGCACATGAAGCCCACGCGCCAGCCGGGCATGTTGTAGGTTTTGGACAGGGTGTAGAACTCCACCGCAATGTCCTTGGCACCCGGCACCTCGAAGATCGACGGCGCCTTGTAGCCATCGAAGCTGATCTCCGCATAGGCCAGGTCGTGCACGATCCAGATGCCGTGTTCCTTGCAGATCGCCACCACCCGCTCGAAGAACTCGAGATCCACGCATTGCGTGGTCGGGTTCGCCGGAAAGTTCAGGATCAGCATCTTCGGCTTCGGCCAGGAGTCCTGGATCGCCCGCTCCAGCTCGGCGAAGAAGTCGACATCCGGCGTCAGCGGCACATGGCGCACGTCGGCGCCGGCGATCACGCAGCCATACGGATGAATGGGATACGCCGGGTTCGGCACCAGGACGGCATCCCCCGGCCCCAGGGTCGCCAGTGCCAGGTGCGCCAGGCCCTCCTTGGAACCGATGGTCACGATGGCCTCGGTCTCCGGGTCCAGATCCACGTCGAACTGGGTCTTGTACCAGCGTGTGATCGCACGACGCAGGCGCGGGATGCCCTTGGACACGGAGTAGCGATGGGTATCGCCGCGCTGGGCCGCCTCGCACAGCTTGTCCACGATGTGCTGCGGCGTCGGCTGGTCGGGGTTGCCCATCCCGAAGTCGATAATGTCCTCGCCACGGGCGCGGGCCTCGGCCTTCAACTGGTTCACGATGTTGAAGACGTAGGGCGGGAGGCGCTCGATACGGGGGAAGACGTCGGTCACGGGTCTGGGTCCTGGTTGGGGCCTTGGCGGTTGTTTTCCGGGACCCTGAAGGCCCCTCCGGATGCCGCACCGGAAAGCGCGCCAAAGTATAACCCGGGCCCGGACCTGTCAACGAATCGGGGCGCCGCCGCCCTTTGGTGAGGGCGCGCATTCTTGAGTCATTCACGGCGCCGGAGTAGCGTACGCAGCATGCTGTTCTCCGAAGTCACCAGCGAAGAGTCCTACATCGTGACCGGCTACGAGACCGGTCGCGTCGGGATCAATCAGGTGGCCCACAGCCGCAGCCTGATTGTCCGCCCGCACCAGCTGCAAACCGACTGGCCGGTGCAGGCGGCGGACGAGCTGCGGGTGGATCACCTGCAAGCCGTACTGGACACCCCGCCCGAGGTGCTGCTGATCGGCACCGGCGAGCTGCAGCGGTTTCCGGACCGTGCGGTCTGGCGACACCTTCGCGCTCAGGGGCTGGGCGTGGAGATCATGGATACCGCGGCGGCCTGCCGCACCTACAACCTGATCATGGCGGAGGGCCGCGACGTCGCCGCAGCTCTGATCATCGAGGGGTAGTCGGACCACCGCCCGGGGAACCCGGGTCAGGAGTTCGGCAGGACCTCGTCGCCCTTCATCCCGCGCGATTCGAGCAGCTTGCGCAGCCGCTTGAGGGCATCCATCTGAATTTGCCGCACGCGTTCGCGGGTCACGCCGATCTCCGACCCCACCTGCTCCAGCGTCGAGCGTTCGAAACCGTGCAGCCCGAACCGACGCACCAGCACCTCGCGCTGCTTGTGATCGAGTTCCGCCAGCCAGGCCTCCACCAGATGGTGGAGGTCCTGATCCTCCAGCAGTGTAGAGGGCTCCGGGGCATTCGCATCGGCCAGGATATCGGTCAGCGAGCGGTCCCCGTCCGGGCCCGACGGCAGGTCCATCGAGGTCGAGGGCTCGGACATCGCGCGCAGCTTCTGGATCTCGGCCACCGGCTTGCCGAGGCGCTGCGCCAGCTCCTCCTCGCTCGGGTCGCGGCCGAGTTCCTGGGTCAGGTTGCGCGCGATCCGCGCATGCATGCGCAGTTCCTTGCTGACATGCACGGGAATGCGGATCGTCCGCCCCTGATTCATCAGGGCCCGCTCGATGGTCTGGCGGATCCACCAGGTCGCATAGGTGGAAAACCGGAACCCCCGCTCCGGGTCGAACTTCTCGACCGCGTGCATCAGACCGAGGTTGCCTTCCTCGATCAGATCCAGCAGTGGCAGCCCCCGGTTGAGGTAACGCCTGGCAATCTTTACCACCAGCCGCAGGTTGCACTCGATCATGCGGCGCCGACCGGCGTCATCGCCCTGACGTGCCAGCCGGGCGTACTTGCGTTCTTCATCGGGGGTCAGCAGCGGGCGGTACTCAATATCGCGCAGGTAGATCTGGATGGCATCCAGCTCGGCCGGCCGGGCATCACGCAGGGTTTTCGGCCGCACGGGTGCCTCGGTTTCCGGCTCAAGGCCAACCGTGACCTCGGGGGCCACCTGCGCCGCGTCGTCCGCGTCGTCCTCGGCATCTTCAGGATCTTCGGGGGCTTGCATGGACTCGACCGGCCGGGCCAGATCTTCGGGCAGCGCCTCCCCGTCTTCGTCCTCGGCCGGGCCTTCGGTCAGGCGTTCGTCATCCAGTTCCGGGTCCACCGGCTGCCGGGTCTTGGCCATGTAGTGTCCTGCTCTTGATCGTTTCAGCGATCCGGGAGATAGCGCGTCGGGTCTACCGGCGTCCCATCCACCCGGATCTCGAAATGCAGCATCGGGCGCTCGGCCCCCGACGAGCCCAGACGCGCGATCGTGTCACCCGCCTGCACCCGGTCACCCTCCGAAACCAGCAGTTCATCGTTGTGCCCGTAGGCGCTGAGGAACCGCGCATCGTGTTTGAGGATGACCAATCGACCATACCCCACGAGACCGCCGCCTGCATAGACCACTTCGCCGGCCCGCGTCGCGCGGACGTTATCTCCACGTTCGCCGCCGATCGCCAGGCCTCGCCGCGTGCCGCTACTGGAGAAGCCGCGCAATACCTGGCCGTCCGCGGGCCATTGCCAGCCCCCCGGATCGGCAGGCGCCGAACTCGGACTGGAACTCGAACTGCTGGAGGTCGAGCTGGACGCCCCACTGCTGGAGCTGCTGCCACTCCCGGAACTGCCGGACGAGGACGATCGCGAACTCGGCGCGGACGATGCCTGAGGCGCGCTGGGCGGGGACGAGCGGGCGGCGCCCCGCAGCCGCAGGCGCTGACCCGGGTGGATCAAATAGGGGGCATCGATCGCGTTGCGCCGCGCGAGGTCACGCCATTCGAGCCCATAGCGCTGGGCAATTCGATAAAGCGTCTCGTTGCGCTGCACGACGTGCGTATCCGGCATCGAGGCCCCGCTCCCGCTGGGGGCCCGCGCCGCGCAACCGGCCAGCGTGCCCACGATCAGGGCCAGCAGTACGATCGTCAGCACCCCCTGAACCGCGTGCAGGCGCATCGGTCAGTCCATGACCAGGTAAACCGCCATGACCGCGACCAGCAGGATCACTGCGGCCCAGCCCAGGCGTTCCATGTACGGGCGCAGGTGCTGCTCCGCGCGCGGACCGGCCCAGGCCATGAACAGCGCCACCAGAAAGAAGCGCAGCCCGCGCCCGACCAGCGAGGCGATGAAGAACGGCAGCAAGGCCATCGACAAGGCCCCGGCGGTGACGGTGAACAGCTTGTAGGGGATCGGCGAGAAACCGGCAATCAGCACCACCCATACCCCCCAGGTCGCGAACCAGGCCTCGGCCTGGCGCAACTCCTCGCCATACCCCACCTGCTGCAACCAGGGGCCGATCCACTCGAACGCCAGCCAGCCAATCAGGTAACCCAGCAGACCGCCGAGGGCAGAAAACAGTGTCGTCAGCGCGGCCAGACGCCAGGCCGAGCGCGGGCGAGCGGCCGCCATGGGCGCGAGCATCACGTCCGGCGGGACCGGAAAGAACGAGGATTCGGCGAACGAAAGCCCGGCCAGATAGCGCGGCGCATGGGGGTGACGGGACCATCCCATCACCCGGTCGTATAGGGGCTCGAAGAGCTTCATCGGCGCCACACCACCATCGGCTCAGTCACACCCACCCGCAAGGGGCGCCACCCGCGTCACTGCTCGGCCCCCGGCAGCATGGGCACGAACATCACGGCATCCAGGATGTCGCGCACGTAGGCCTCCTCCGTCCGGGTGTAGCGCACCAGTTGCTGGCGCCCGTCCGGACCCTCCACCGGCGCGACCAGTCGGCCGCCCAGCGCCAGCTGGGTCAGCAGCGCCTCCGGCACCTCCCGGGGAGCGGCGGTCAGGATGATGCCGTCGAACGGCCCCTTCTCCGGCCACCCTTCCCCACCGTCGCTATGGCGCAGGTTCACGTTGTTGATCCCCAGACGACTGAGAAGCTCGCGCGCGTTGCGGCTCAGCGCCTGGATGCGTTCCACCGAAAACACCCGATCCACGATCTGGGCCAGCACGGCGGCCTGATAGCCCGAGCCCGTCCCGATCTCCAGGACCGTGCGCGGGCGATCACCTTCCAGCAGGGCCTCGGTCATCCGCGCAACGATAAAGGGCTGGGAAATGGTCTGGCGATGACCGATCGGCAAGGCCGTGTTCTCGTAGGCACGGTGCCCCAGAGCCTCTTCTACGAACAGGTGGCGCGGGATGCTGCGCACGGCCTCCAGGACCCGTGGATCGCGAATCCCCTGCCCCTCCAGGATCCGGACCAGGCGATCGCGCGCCCGCTGCGAGGTCAGGCCCGCGCCGGCGGCATCAGGAACCATGCCCAGCCTCCGGCAGGGAATCGTCCAGCCAGCGCCCTACCGTATCGATCGCGTCAAAGCGGGTCAGGTCCACCTGGATCGGCGTGACCGAGACATACCCCTCGCGCACCGCATGGAAATCCGTACCGGGCCCGGCATCCTGTTCCGAACCGGCCGGCCCGACCCAGTAGATCGGACGCCCGCGGGGATCCTCGTCCGCAATCATCGGCTCGGCCCGGTGGCGATGCCCCAGGCGCGTGGCCTGGACCCCGCGGATCTCCGCGCGCGGCAGATCGGGGACGTTCACGTTCAGGATGGTGGCCGCCGGCAGCGGCACGCGATTGATGCGGTCCAGCAGCTCGACCACCACGCTCGCGGCGGCGTCGTAATGGCGCAGGTCCGGCCCCACCAGCGAAACCGCGATCGCCGGGAGTCCCAGGAAGCGCCCCTCCATCGCGGCGGCGACCGTGCCCGAATAAAGCACGTCATCCCCCATGTTGGCACCCGCGTTGATGCCGGAGATCACCACGTCCGGTTCCTGCTGCAAAAGGCCGGTGATCGCCAGGTGGACACAGTCGGTCGGCGTCCCGTCCACCTGCACGTCGCCCCCCTGAAGGTGACGCGTGCGCAGCGGCCGCACCAGGGTCAGACTGTTGCTGGCGCCACTGCGATCGCGGTCGGGCGCCACCACATGGACCTCGGCAATCCGGCGCAGATGCGTCGCCAGGCACTGAATGCCCGGGGCGTGAATTCCATCGTCGTTGCTAACCAGAATGCGCATGCAGGAAAGGGGCCGTTGAGAGGGCTCTTAATATACTGGAAACCGTCCGGGCCGGGCCCGTCGCTCGACACGATCGCGCCCGCCCCCCGAAAAGTGCGAGTATCCTGCCATGAACTCCGGGGATGATCCCAACGATTTCGACGAATTCCTGCAGGCGGTTGGCAACGTTCGTCGACTCCACAGCGATCAGGCCGACGTGCGGCCGCCGCGACCCGCCGCCCGGGCCCGCCAGCGCGACGCCGACGAGGCCCAGGCCCACGCCGACTGGCTCAGCGATCCACTCAACGCCGCTGACCTGCAGCCCGGCGATGAACTCCGCTTCGCGCGCCCGGGTATCAGCCAGCGGGTATTCCGCAAGCTGCGCGGCGGGCATTACCGCATCCAGGACGAGATCGACCTGCATGGCCTGTTCGCCGACGAGGCGCGCCGCGCCATCGGCCTGTTCCTCGACGATGCCCGCCGGGAAGGAGCCCTGTGCGTTCGCATCGTGCATGGCAAGGGACTGCGCTCGCGCCAGCAAGGCCCGGTCCTCAAGGGTCTCACCGACCACTGGCTGCGCCAGCGCGACGATGTACTCGCCTTTTGTTCCGCACGTCCGGCCGACGGTGGAACCGGGGCGGTCTACGTCCTGCTCAAACGCCCGCGCAACCCGGATTCCGCTCGCTGAGGGAGACGCTGATTTAATCGCACGTCCGCGTTGGTGCCCCCTGTTTTCCGAGACAAGGCGCGTCGTGCAGCGGCTAGTGGTTCTACCCGCCCGTTTCTGATGGATTCGGGGCGCAACGCAGGATCGGGCCATATTCATTCAGAATCGGGGGGCACCAACCCCACAAGCCATTGAAAGCAGGGGCTCGGCCGCTTTTGCGCGGGAACGGCGTTGCGGTTCCCTTGTGCAGAATAACTGCACGGCAGTCACCGCGCCTTGTTCGCACGCAAAAGCGACTCGAGCGCGGACGTACGATTAAATCAGCGTCTCCCTGAGACCCCATGCGCACGGGCCGTGACCGCCCCAACCAACGGCACACTCACATACGGCCCTTGCCATATTCGCAATTCGCGATATTCACGCTTAGACTGAGTCGAGGCCTGTGAGGTGCGCTACGGAAACCGGAAACCCGGTGGGCTATCCTTTCCGTACGCCCTTCCTTGCATTCCAACCACGATCGGTCCATGCTTTGTACAGCTCTTGTATAGGTACAGGACGCAACGGACTCTGCACTGCGAGGTATTTGCCATGAAGAACTGGAAGCTTGCCCCCCTGGCCCTCGGCCTGATCGCATTCACCGCCGGCAGCGGCTACGCCAGTGCCGACACGATGCCCCAGCTGAGCCAGGATGATCTGCAGGAACGCATCGCCGCCAATCGTGACGCCATCCAGAAGTTCGCCAGCACCCTGCAGGGCGAGCTGATGTCCGCCATGCAATCGGGCGGCCCGACCGAGGCCATCCAGGTCTGCAACGAACGCGCCCCCGAGATTGCACGTGACATCTCGGCCGAGACCGGCATTGAGATCGGTCGCACCAGCCTGAAGCTGCGTAACCAGAACAACGCCCCGGACCGCTGGGAACGCCTCACCCTGCAGGGCTTCGAGGCCCAGCACGCGGCTGGTACCCCGGCCGCGGATCTCCCGCCCCGCTTCGGCGTGGTCGAGGCCGAAGACGGCGAGCCGAAGTTCCGCTTCATGGCCGCCATCCCGACCGGCGGGGCCTGCCTCACCTGCCACGGATCCGAGGTCAGCGGCGAAGTAAAGCACGCGCTGGAACGTCTGTACCCCGAAGATCAGGCGACCGGCTTCCGCGAGGGTGAGGTGCGCGGCGCCTTCACCGTGACCCAGGAGATGTGAATCTTCGTGTGGCTCCGGCGAACAGCCCGGACCCCATCGAGAAAGGCCGCCTTCGGGCGGCCTTTTTTATGTCCGCGCCACGCGAAAACATCCCGGCTGGTGTCCGATTTTTGAACACAGTGGCACCGGAACGTGCTATTTTCGTGCCATACAAGCGCGGAGGTTGCGCCCGGTACAGGGCCCTGGCGCGCTCGACTCGCAGACCAGATCGCTACACGTTTATGACCCGAACGATAGACGCCGAACTCCTCGCCCTCGCCGTGGATGCCTCCAATGACGGCATCGTCATCGCCGAGCGCGAGGGCGATGACAACATCCTGATCTACGTCAATCGGGCCTTCGAAGAACTCACCGGCTACCGCTCCGAAGAGATCCTCTACCGCGATTGCCGGTTCCTCCAGGGCAGCGACACCGATCAGGAGGTGCGCCAGGAGATCCGCTCGGCCATCGAGGAAAACCGCCCCTGCCGCGTGACCCTGCGCAATTACCGCAAGGACGGCAGCCTGTTCTGGAACGAACTGTCGCTGACCCCGGTATTCAACGACGAGGACCGGCTCACGTACTACATCGGCATCCAGAAGGACATCACCGACCGCGTGGAGGCCGAACAGCGCGCCGAACGCGCCGAAAGCAAGCTCAAGAACTCCGCCTGAGCCCGCCCCGGTCAGCCCGACCGGTCCGCATCCCGCGCGTTGCCAATCGCGTCCAGGACCCCCGTCGCATATTCCCCGGCCCCCAGTTCCAGCGACAACCACAGGTCGTCGCCCTCCCAGCGCCATGCAACGGCCCGCGGTACCATGCGCAGTGATCGGCGGGCGGCCCGGACACCCTCCTGCTCCAGCCCTTCCGCCAATACCGGTTCTTCTGCAGCGATGGCCGCCTCCAGCGCCGCCACCTCGCCCGCCGTCAGCATGGCGCCACGGCCCCACAGGGGCCCGGTCGGGTGGATGTCGAGACGGGCGGCACGGGCCTCCAGCTCGGCATCCACCTCCGGTACCGCGAACACGCTGCCGGAGCCTTCCAGATTGGCCACGTCCCCCGGCAACAGCCGATCCCAGTCGCCACGGCGCACGCGGGCCGCGAGTACCGCGTTGAAGATCGCCGAGCGCGCGGCGGAGAGCAGGAGACTGCGCTGATTGCGGCTGCGCGGCGCCCGCCCGCCACCCAGCCAGGCGCGCGCCCGTTCCAGGTTATCGCGACCAAAGCGCTGCGCGCCGAAGTAATTCGGGATGCCCCCGTCACGCACCGCCGCCAGGATCGATTCCGCCGCCGCCCGGTCACCCTGCACGGCGCCCAGTCGGATCTCGAAGCGGTTGCCGGCCAGGTGGCCGGTGCGCAGCTTGCGCGCGTGGCGCATCACGCGCAGCACCCGCATCCAGCTGCCCGTCGCCTCGGCCTCCTGTGCGGTATTCCAGGCCTCGGCCCGGCCGGCCCAATCCGGCTCGGACTCGGGCGGGCACTGCACGCTGAACCACTGGCGGGTAACGGCCTGACGGTCCTTGCGCCCGGCGTAGCTCACCCGGCCGCGTCCCGCACCTGACTCGCGTCCCAGCCACACGGCCACGTCCTCCGAGTTCAGCAGGCGCTTCTCGATCTCCAGCCAGACATGCTCGCCTTGCCCCTCGGGCGTCGTGGCGGGTACTTCCTCGACCCGAAAGTCCTCCGGCTCCGCCTTGATCGTGGCGACCAGCGGTGGCAACCACGGGTAGGGCGTGGTGTCGTTTTCGGTTTCCCGGCTCATCGCGGCGTGGCCGGGCGGGCGACATCGTTGCGGATATACTCCGGCTGCGCATACTCGGGGGCCACGGCCTCGCCGCGCTCCCAGGCGTCCACTGCCAGCAGGGCGATCTCGCGGGCATCCGGCAGCGCGTCGGGATCCACGGCGGCCATGGCCAGCCCGTGCGCGGCCGCCAGTTCGGGGAAGGCGGCGAACGCGGATCCCAGACCGAAACGCTCGCCCTCGGGCCAGGCAGGCGCCAGGCTGACAGGCGCCCCGACCTGTTCCGCCGCCGTCTCCACGCGGTCCCCCCGGACCGGACAAAGGCTCCAGTAGATCTCGCCCATGCGCGCGTCCAGTGCCGCCAGTACGGCTGCCGGCCGTCGCCCCTCCCGGAGCGCCTGCTGCGCCAGCGCCTGCAGCGTAGAGACCGGCACCACGGGGCGATCCAGCGCGAAGGCCATCCCCTGTGCCACGCCCAGGCCGAGGCGGACGCCCGTAAAGGCCCCCGGCCCGCGTCCTACCGCCACACCATCCAGGCTGGCACGCGGGATATCCGCCTCGCGCAGCAGCTGTTCCACCTGCCCCAGGATCAATTCCCCGTGGCGCCGCGCCGCGCGCTCGGCAACGCCAAGGATCTCGCCATCGACATACAGCGCGGCCGAACACTGTTCAGTTGCGGTTTCGAGCGCAATCAGGCGCATGTATTCGTCTCCCGGGCCTGCTCCAGAAAGCGCAGCGCGGCGGCCGGTTCCCGGGTGCGATGGAACGGCGGCAGGCTGGCGAGAAAACGCCGACCGTAGGATTTTCCGGTCAGGCGCGGATCGCACAGGGCCAGGATGCCGGCATCATCAGCATCCCGGATCAACCGCCCCGCGCCCTGCTTCAGGGCCAGCACGGCCTGCGGCAGGGTGAACTCCATGAACGGCGACCGACCTTCGGCCTCCAGCGCGGACGCGCGCGCCTGCAGGACGGGATCGTTGGGCGCGGCGAACGGCAGGCGATCGATGATCACGATCGACAGTGCCTCGCCGCGGATGTCCACTCCTTCCCAGAAGCTGTGGGCCCCCAGCAGCCAGGCCGTCCCCGACTCGCGAAACCGCGCCAGCAAATCGCCCCGCGGCTGTTCGCCCTGGACCAGCAGCTCGCGATCGCGGGGCAGTTCGGCGCGCAGGATAGCGGCCGCCTCCTGCAAGGCCCGGTGACTGGTAAACAGGAAGAACCCGCCCCCCGGGTTGTCCCGCAACAGCGGCCACGCCCAGGCAATGCAGGCCCGGGTATATCCCGGATCGTTGGGATTGGGCAGCGGTGGCTGCGGATGCACCAGGCAGGCCTGACGGGGAAAATCGAAGGGACTGTCCAGGCGTTCGCTGGCCACGTCCGCGGGGAGTCCGAGGCGCCGCGCCGCATGGCTGAAGTCCTCTCCCACGGCCAGCGTGGCCGAGGTAAAGATCCATGCCGCCGGACGCGCGGCCCGGCGCTGCGCGAGCGGACGCGCCGCATCCAGCGGCGTTCGATGCAGCGTCAGGCTCTGGCTGAAGCGCTCCGCCCAGGCCACGGTATCCGGGGTCTCCTCGCGCCATTCCCGCAGGCGCTCCAGCAACAGGGCGCTGCGCCCGCGCAGCTGCTCCAGCCCCGGCGCCCGTTCCGCGGCGGCCTCCAGCGCGTCCCCGACGAACCCCAGGGTCGCGTCGAGGCGGTCCAGCAACGGATCCAGGGCACCCTCCGGGTTGACCGTATCCCAGCTGGAACGCCCCTCCCAGGTCCGCGAGGCCTCGAGGAACTCGGCGACGCACGCCTCCAGTTCCGCGACCCGCTGGCGAATGTCCAGCATCTCCGGCGCATGCTGTTCCTGTTCACGCCGCGTGTCCCGCGCCAGCTCCCGCAGGGCGCGCGTGCCCACGGCAATCCCGAAGAACGATCCGGCAATATCCGGCAACTGGTGCGCCTCGTCGACGATCACCGCGTCCACCTCGGGCAGCAGTTCTCCGAAGCCTTCCTCCTTCAGGGCCATGTCCGCGAGCAGCAGGTGGTGGTTGACCACCACTACGTCCGCCTCCTGGGCACGCTTGCGCGCCTGCACCACAAAGCAGTCGTTGTAGTTCGGGCATTCCCCGCCCAGGCAGTTGTCCACGGTCGAGGTGACCTGCGGCCAGAGTCGCGAGTCCTCCGCGAGGATCCCGGCCAGCCCCAGATCCCCGGTGTCACTGGTGCGCGCGAACCGCTGCAGGGCCTCGATCACCGGCAACTGGTCACGGCGTACTCCGCCACCGGTCGCGCCGCCCGCCTCGGCCGCGGCCAGTTCCAGGCGATAGTGGCAAAGGTAGTTGGCCCGGCCCTTCAGCAGGGCTGCGCGCGGACGATAGCCCAGCGCCTCGCAGACCACCGGCAGGTCGCGTTCGAAGAGCTGGTCCTGCAGGGTCTTGGTACCGGTGGAGATCAGGGCGCGGCGGCGCGCCTGCAGGATCGGCACCAGATAGGCGAAGGTCTTGCCCACCCCGGTGGCCGCCTCGACCAGCAGGGCGGTGGGTGCGGTGGCCAGGGCCTCCTCAACCGCCACGGCCATGCGCTGCTGCGGCTCGCGCGGGCGAAAGCCGGCAACGGCCTCCGCCAGGTCGCCCCCCGGGCTCAGGGCGTGAACGGCCGCCGATCCCGCCGCCGCGTCAGACAACGTCGGCTTCCAGACGGCGGATCGCCTCGCGGGCCTCCTCGGCACCGGCGGCATCGCCCAGGGCCTCGCGCGCCGCGAGGATCACGCGCCAGTTTTTCAGCCCGAGCTCGCGGTCGGTCCCACCCGCCAGCCGCAGCGAACGCTCCGCCAGGCGCTCGGCCTGTTCGTGGCGACCCTGTTCCAGACGCAGCGCGGCCATCTGATGCCAGAGGCCCGCATCCCGTGGCGCGATGCGCAAGGCCCGTTCCAGGCGTTGTTCCGCCCGCGCGGTATCCCCGGCCTGGCGCGCCGACTCGGCCTGCTGGGCCAGCTGCAGGGCCGCGCCAGGGGTCGGGTCGCGTTCCGGCTCGGGGGCATCACGCTCCTCTTGCGCCGGATCCTCATCAACGGCCCTCTCGGTCGCGTCGGGCGCGGGCGCGCCGGCGTCGCGCGGCGCCGGGGTCGCGCAGGCCGCCAGTACAAGCGCCAGCGCGAAGACACCCGCGCCCTGTACCGCCCGCCAGCCGCCCTTGGCCATCCGCGGCTTCCGGGACCGGTCCTCTGCAATACGGAACATCTTCAACGAAATAACCTCTCGAACCAGCCCTGCGAGCCGGAATCACTGCCCAGGTCGCACTCGGCGCGCCCTTCGGGCCCCGAATTCTGCCAGAACGGCAGCGTCTTCACCGCCTCGCAGGCATGGTCCTCGTTTTCCACCCGCAGGCCGGAGGCCAGGTCCACCTCCTGATAGTCCACGCCGGGGTGGCCTTCCAGCCGCAGAGAGTGCACGCCCACCCCGGCCATGATCTCCGCCCAGACCGGCGCGGCGGAGACGCCACCGGTGAGTCCAGTCGGGCGATTGTCGTCCATCCCCAGCCAGACCACCGCCACATGCCGATCATCGAAGCCGGCGAACCAGCTGTCCCGAAAGTTGTTCGTGGTACCGGTCTTGCCAGCCACCACCTGACCGTTCAGCCGCGCCGCGATCCGCCGCCCGGTCCCCTCGCGAGTCACGTCGTGCAGGGCATGGGTCAGGACGCGCACGGAAC
Organism: Thioalkalivibrio sp. ALE22; assembly: GCF_000381445.1. Classification (NCBI taxonomy): domain Bacteria; kingdom Pseudomonadati; phylum Pseudomonadota; class Gammaproteobacteria; order Chromatiales; family Ectothiorhodospiraceae; genus Thioalkalivibrio; species Thioalkalivibrio sp. ALE22. The sequence continues at coordinate 17,104 of NZ_KB906500.1, read as the reverse complement.
CATCCGACACCGCCCCCTGGAGCGACAGGCCGTAGTGGGACAGGACTTCGTCGTTCTGGTCCAGGACATCCCGGATCACCCGGGTACCCGTCGCGTAGCCGCCGTTCGCCAGCGCCTGGTAGAGCCCGGCCACCTCCAGCGGTGACAGCTCGATCGCGCCCAGCGCCAGCGAAGGCAACGGGGTCGGCGTCCGCTGCAGCCCCAGCGTCTGCAGCAGGTTGACCACCTGGGAAATACCGATCTCCTCCGCCAGGCGGACGGTCGCCACGTTGTAGGACTGCACCAGGGCCTCCCAGGCCGTGACCGTCCCCCGGTTCTCGCGATCGAAATTGCGCGGCGTCCAGGGCTCCCCGTGCGGCAGCTGCAGGGTCAGCGGGCTGTCATCCAGGAGGGTCGCCAGGGTGTAACGATTCGGGTTGGTCAGGGCCGCGAGATAGACGAACGGCTTGATCACCGACCCCACCTGGCGCTGGGCCTCCACGGCCCGGTTGTACCCGGGATAGCGCGGGTTGCGATCCCCCACCACCCCCAGCACTTCGCCCGCCTGCGGATCGGTCACGACCGCCGCGGCCTGAAGGCTGTCGAGGTCGGAACCGCCCCCGCGGCTCCGGACCAGCTCGTCCACGCCCCGCACCAGGCGGTCCTCCAGCCGCATCTGCACCACCGGATCCATGGTCGTGAAGATCCGCAGGCCCTCGCTGCGCAGATCCTCGTCCGCGTAGTCGGCCCGCAGCTCACGCCGCACCAGGTCGAGAAAGGCCGGGAAACGGCTGCGCCCCTCCGGCATTACCGGGGAGACATCAAGTGCGGTTGCCAGGGCCCGATCCACGCGCTCGCGACTCGCCAGACCGGTCTCCGCCATCGCCTCCAGGACCCGGTCGCGGCGCTGCGTGGCCCGCTCCGGGAAGCGGCGCGGATCGTAATAACTCGCTCCCCGCGCCAGACCGACCAGCAACGCCAGCTGATCCAGGCGCAGTTCGTTCAATGGACGCTGATAGTAGAACTGGGCCGCCTGGCCAAAGCCATGGATCGCCCGCTCGCCGGTCTGCCCGAGGAACACCTCGTTCAGATACGCCTCGAGGATCTCCCGCTTGTCGTAGCGGTGTTCCAGCAACAGGGCCATCACCGCTTCATTCAGCTTGCGGCTCAGCGTCTGCTCGCGCGTCAGGTAGAAGTTCTTGACCAGCTGCTGGGTCAGCGTGCTGCCCCCCTGGACCGTGCGCCCGGCACGCAGGTTGGCGACCGCCGCGCGCCCGATGCCCACCGGATCAATCCCGCGATGCGACATGAACCGCCGGTCCTCGATCGCCAGCAGCGCCCCGATCAGCTCGCGCGGTACCTCGTCGATATCGACCAGGATGCGATCCTCACCATGGGTCGGATAGATGCTGCCAATCAGCAACGGCTCCACCCGCATCAGGTCCACATTGCGGCCCCCGGACTGCTCCGCCACCGACTGCACCCGGCCGTTCGCCAGGCGCACGCGTACCGAATGGGCCGGCTCCGGTCCGTCCCCAAACGTGAACGGCCGGGTGGTCAGCCGCACGGTACCGCCGCTGACGTGAAACTCGCCCGGGCCCGAACCCTCCGGCGTCTCGCGGTAGTTCAGCGCGCGCAGCTCCATCTCCAGCGCATCCGCCGTCAGCGGGCGGCCGGCATACAGCTCCAGCGGCCGCGCATACACCCGGGCGGGCAATGCCCAGCGCTGGCCCTCGAACCGTTCGCGGATCTCGCGGTCCAGATGATGGACATAGAGCCCCCCGACCCCCACGGCGGCCAGCAGCAGGCCGGCCAGGGTCCAGCCCCCCGCGCCCAGCAGGCGCCGGACCCGCCCCCTGCGGGGCGCGTTTCGATGACGGGGACGCTGGTGGCTCTTTCGTGGCATGGACTGGCTGGGGGGCGACGTGACCGGAACGGCTGCAATGGTAACCTGACCGACAAGCAAAAACGGGTGCATGCCCGGCGATTCCGGGAAAAACATCCGGCGCCGACGCTCGCCCGCCTGAACCTCCAAGCGGAGCCCCCATGACCGAACTGGAACAGCACCAGAAACGCCTGCGCCAACTGGTCCAGGGCAACGGCTTCCCGACGCCCCTGCCGGACACCAGAGCGGTTCGGACCATCGAGACCCATATCTCCACCGTGATCCTCGCCGGCGACGAGGCCTACAAGTTCAAGAAACCGCTGGATCTCGGCTTTCTCGACTTCACCACGCTGGACGCCCGCCGCCATTACTGCGAGACCGAGCTGGAGATTAACCGCCGCCTGGCGCCCCAGCTCTATCGGGAGGTCGTGACCCTCAATGGTGACGACGCGCATCCGGTCATCAATGGCGCCGGCCCCGTGCTCGACTATGCCGTGCGCATGCGCCGCTTCGACCGCGAGCGCCAGCTCGACCGACTACTGGAGCGGGACCGGCTCCCCACGGCGGCCATGGATGCGCTCGGTCACTACATCGCGGCCTTCCATGAGCGCACCGAGCGGACCGATGCTCAATCCGAGTACGGGACCGCCGAGGCCGCGACCCAGCCCATGCTGGACAACTTCCCGGCCCTCTCCGAATCGGTCACCGGCGCCTCGGATCGGGCGCGCCTCGAGCGCCTGAAACAATGGACTCGAACGGAAATCAATCGGCTGTGGCCCTTTCTTCAGGAACGTCATGATGCCGGGTTCGTGCGCCACGGCCATGGTGACCTGCACCTCGGGAACCTGGTCTACGTCACGGACGAGGATGGCGACGAGGTCCCGGTCGCCTTCGACGCCATCGAATTCGATCCCGCCCTGCGCTGGATCGACGTGATGTCCGAGATCGCCTTCACCACCATGGATCTCCTGGCCCGCCGCTCCCGCGCCCATGCCTGGCGGCTGCTGAATGCCTATCTCGAGGGGCGCGAAGACTTCGATGGTCTTGCCCTGCTGCCGCTGTACCAGGTCTACCGTGCCCTGATCCGGGCCAAGGTCCAGGGCATACACGGAGCCGAGCCCCAGCTGCCGTCCGATGAACAAGCGGCCCACCGGGCGGAGATGAGTCGCTACCTCGCCCTCGCGGACCGGTTGACCGAGGCTGGCTCGCCGCGCCTCGTCCTGATGCACGGCGTCTCCGGCAGTGGCAAGACCGTCGTCAGTACCCAGGTGCTGGAGGCCCTGGGGGCGATCCGGCTGCGCTCCGACATCGAGCGCAAGCGGATGGAGGAGCCGGTGGACTACAGCGCCGCCGGGCGCGCCCGGATCTACGAACACCTGTTGCAGCGCGCGGAACGCCTGCTGTCGCTCGGACTGACCGTCGTCGTGGATGCCACCTTCCTCACCCGCGAGCAACGTGCTCCGTTCCAGGCCCTGGCCCGGCGCCATGCGGCCGGGTTCGCCGTGGTCGCCTGCCAGGCGCGCGAAGACGTTTTGCGCGAGCGCCTGGAGCGCCGCGCTCGCGCGGGCACCGACGCCTCGGATGCCGGTATCGAGGTCATGCAACAGCAGCAGCCCCAACAGGAATGGCCGACCGATGCCGAAGGCTGCATCGAGGTCGCCCCGGATGCACCGCTCGACCCCGATGCCCTCGCGCACCGCCTGCTCCAGCCCGTCGCAACCTGAGCAACGCGCTACAATGAGGCCCACGAGCACCACAGTCCGCCCGGAAACCGGAGACACCCCCATGCATCGTTGCCGTACTGGCCCGTTCGACCGCCTCCGCCAGGCCCTTGCACCGCTCGCCGCCTGCGGGCTGCTGGCGCTGGGCTCTGCGGCCCAGGCCGATGCCCTGCTCCACTATGTGGACGACGAGGGGCTGGAGAGCCAGATCCTGGTGCGCGGTGACATCGTTCGCATGGAGCTGAACGAGGCGATCAGCGGCACCTCCGGCTATATGTTGTTCGACGCCACCAACGACCAGCTGACCGTCGTGGACGACACCGAACAGACCTACACCCCGCTGACCCGCGAGGTTATGGACCAGCAAATGCGCGCGATGACCGATATGGTCAGCGATCTGCGTCGCCAGATGGAGCAGCTTCCGCCGGAGGTGCGCCAGCAACTGGAATCGCAACTGGGCATCGGCGCGGAAGGCTTCGATGCCGAAATCAGCACCCGGACCACCGGCGAGCAGCGCGAGATCGGCGATTTCGTCTGTGACGAGCACGAGGTCCTGATCGATGGTCAGGTGCAGAGTACGGTCTGCGTGTCGGACCCGGCCCGTCTGGGATTGGAGGAACACGACTTCGCCACCCTGGGCGCCCTGATGGATCGCCTGTATGAGCTGTCCCTCAGCGCCCTCGAGGCCGGTGGCCCGATGGCCTCGCAGATGGGCGCGTCCCTGCTGCCGCGCGTGGATGGCATCCCCCTGGAGGTCAGCGAACACGACGGCGTGACCACTCGCCTCGCGGGCATCTCCACCGACGACCTGAGTCCCGAGCTCTTCACTGTCCCCGACCGCTATGCCGAACGCGATCTTTTCTAACACCGTCCCGCGCTTCCTGCCCCTCGCTCTGGTGGGCAGCGGCCTGCTGTTCCTCGCGGCCTGCAGCGCCGGCCCCGAGCCGCGCGGCACGGAGACCGCCACCACCATCGCCACCCCCCAGCCGCTGCCGCAGGGGCCGATGAGTCCCGCACCCGAGGCCGGTCTGGAGCGCTCGGAGGTCGTCCTCACGGCCCTCGGGCACCTGGACACGCCCTATCGCTACGGGGGAACCGACGCCTCCGGACTCGACTGTTCCGCCCTGGTGCAGCGCGCCTACCGCGAGGCCGGTCGCAGCGTGCCGCGCACCACTCGCGACCAGGCCCGGGCCGCCACGCGGCGCGACGGCGCCCCGGCGCCGGGTGACGTCGTGTTCTTCGCGATCAACGGGAGTCAAATCGATCACGTCGGGGTCTACGTGGGAGACGGACGTTTCGTACATGCACCCAGCTCCCGGGGCCAGGTGCGTATCGAGCAACTGGACAACCCCTACTGGGCCCCTCGAACCCGGTTTGCCGGTCATTTCTTCGACTGAACCCGGCATCCCGGAAAACGCGGTGCCGGCCGCCCCGAGGGGCGTTGGCGGCGACACCCGCCCTCGCTCATCCAGCCTTCGAACCCGCTACCTGAGGAAGGAACCATGAAAACGACCAACCCCGTAACACGCGCATTGCGGACCTCGGCCCTCGCCATCACCCTCGGGCTTGGCGTCGGCTTCGCCACCAGCACCGCGCACGCATTCGGCCCCGAGACCGTGATCGAGACCCAGGAACGCGTGGTGTACAGCGTCGAGGGCGAGTTCGACTTCTACTACGAGATGATCGAGGACGCCATCGCCGCCGAGGGACTGGTGATCAACAATCGTGGCTACATTGCCGACATGCTGGACCGCACCGCCGACCAGGAAAGTGGCGAAGGCCTGTACCTGAACGGCATGTCCGTGGACTTCTGCAGCGCCACCTACTCGCGCGCGACCATGGATGCGGACCCGCATAACATCACGTTCTGCCCCTACGTCATTGCGATCTACGAGCTCACGGATGAGCCCGGCACCATCTACGTGGGATATCAGCGCGTTCCGGAGATCGGTGACAAGGCTTCCGCAGAGGCCCTGCGCGACGTCAACGAACTGGTCGAACGGATCGTGCAGAACGCCCTGTCCTTCTGAACGGGACACAAGCCTCACCACGAAAAACGCCCGGCAGCCTCTCGGCCCCGGGCGTTTTTTCATGGCCCAGCCGTGCTCGGCCTGAACCGGATTGCTGCCCGAACCACTCGGATCAGGGCGTCTGGTCTTCTTCCGCCCCTTCCTTCTTCACCGGCAGCAGGACCTGACGGTCAACGCCCAGCATCAAGGCCGCCGTCGCCGCGATGAAGATGGACGAGTAGGTCCCCACAATCACCCCGATGATCAGGGCGATCGAGAAGTTCTGCAGTGCAGCCCCACCGAGGAACGCGAGCGAGAACAGCACCAGCAGGGTTGTCATACTGGTGACGATGGTACGCGCCAGGGTCTTGTTGACCGCGTTATTCATCACCTGCTCGGTACCCTGCTTGCGCAGCACCCGGAAGTTCTCGCGTATTCGGTCATACACGACGATGGTGTCATTCAGCGAGTAGCCAATCACCGCCAGTACCGCCGCCAGCACGCCCAGGTCGAACTCCAGCTGCAGCAACGAAAAGATGCCCAGGGTGATCAACACATCGTGCACCAGCGCCAGCACCGAACCGATGGAGAACCGCCACTCGAAGCGAACCGCCACGTAGATCAGGATGCCCGCCAGGGCATAGATCATCGCCAGGCCGCCCTGCTCGCGCAGCTCCTCCCCAACCGCCGGGCCGACAAACTCTACCCGGCGCAGGTCCGGCTCCTGCGGTCCACCATCCTGCAGCGTGTTCAGCACGCGGTTGGACAGCATGGCCGGATCGTCGTCGTCCTCGCTTGGCGGCAGACGAATCAGGACATCGCGCGAGGTCCCGAAGGTCTGCACCTGGGCCCCGGCAAAGCCACCGGCCGCGAGGGTCTCGCGGATCGGATCCAGCTCGACCGCCTCGGGATAGCCGACTTCCACCAGGGTGCCCCCGGTAAAGTCGATCCCGAAGTTCAGGCCGCGGGTTGCCAGCATGGCGATGGAAGCCAGGATCAGGATCAGCGAGATGGCGATCGTGATCTTGCGCTTGCCCAGGAAATCGATATTCGATTCGGCGAAATTCAGATGCGGAAGCATGCGGGTCTCCCGGCGCTCAGATGGCCAGGCGCGTCAGCCGGCGCTGGCGCCCGTAGGTCAGATTGACGATGGCGCGGGTCACGATGATCGCGGTAAACATCGACGCGATGATCCCGATCGACAGCGTGATCGCGAAGCCCTTGATCGGACCGGTCCCGAACAGGAACAGCACCAGGGCCGCAATCAGCGTCGTCACGTTGGCGTCCGCGATGGTCGTGAAGGCCCGATCATAGCCGGAGGAGATCGCCGCCTGTGGCGACAACCCGTTGCGGATCTCCTCGCGTATGCGCTCGAAGATCAGCACGTTGGCGTCCACCGCCATACCGACCGTCAGCACGATCCCCGCGATCCCCGGCAAGGTAAGGGTCGCCTGCAGCATCGAGAGCACCGACACGATGAAGATAAGGTTCAGGGCCAGTGCCACGTTCGCGATCAGGCCGAACACGCGGTAATAGAGGATCATGAAGATCATCACCGCGATAAAGCCGATCACCACCGACTGCATGCCGCGGTCGATGTTCTCCTGCCCCAGGCTTGGCCCGACCGTGCGTTCTTCCACGATGGACATCGGCGCGGCCAGCGCCCCGGCCCGCAGCAGCAGCGCGAGGTTGCGCGCCTCGCGGGTGCTGTCGAGCCCGGAGATCTGGAAGCGCCGGCCCAGCGGTTCGTTGATGCGCGCAACGTTGATCACCTCTTCGCTGCGCGAGGTCCGCAGGACCTGCTCACCATTTTCCTCCACCGTCTCGGTCGTCGTCTCGATGAACACCGAGGCCATCAGACGCCCCACGTTGTCCGAGGTCACCCGCGAGAAGATCCGCGCCCCCTGGCCATCCAGGTTGATGAAAACGGCCGGCCCACCGGTGTCCTGCGCAATGCCGGAAGAGGCGTCGGTGATGTAGTCACCGGTCAGCATGACCTGGCGCTGCAGCAGCACCGGCGTCCCGTCACGCTCGCGATACAGACGCGTGCCGGATGGCGCACGGCCGGATTCCGCCGCCTCCATCGGGTCCCCGGATTCCGAGACCAGACGGAACTCCAGCGTCGCCGTCGCACCCAGCACCTCCTTGGCCCGGGCGGTATCCTGCACGCCCGGAAGCTGCACGACGATGCGGTTCTCGCCCTGCTGGGCAATGATCGGCTCGGCCACGCCCAGTTCGTCCACGCGCGAACGCAGGGTCGAGATATTCTGCTGCAGGGCCTGCCGCCGCAGTTCGGTCAGATGGTCGTCGTCCAGAGTGGCCACCATGCGGATGGAGTCGCCGGAGCCGCGGACGTCCCACTCCAGTTCGCCGCGGTACTCGCGGGTCAGCCAGCTTTCGGCCGCTTCATAGTTCGCCTCGTTGCCGAACATCACGGTGAGGTCGCTGGAGCTGCGTTCGATCGTGTCAAAGGACAGACGCTCGTCGCGCATGCGCCCGCGCAACTCGTTCGCGTAGCGCTCCATCGCCGTGCCGATCACCGCCTCCAGATCCACCTCCATCAGGAAGTGCACCCCGCCGCGCAGGTCGAGGCCCAGAGCCATCGGCTGGCCATTGATCGCCCGCAGCCAGTTCGGCGTGGCCGGGGCCAGGTTCAGGGCCACCGTATGGTTGTCGTCCAGGGCGTTGCGCAGAATCTCGGCGGCGGCCGACTGCTCGTCGGTGGTCTCGAAGCGCAGCAATATCTGGCCGTCGTCCTGCTCCTCGACCTGCTTCGGCGTCACCCCCTGGGCACCCAGGATGGTGCCCATGAGGTCCCGGATGTTCTCGTCGATCTCGCCGGTCATCGGATTCCCGATCTGGACCGAGGGGTCCTCCGGAAACAGGTTGGGCGCGGCGTACAGCCCCGCACCCAGAACGACCACGACGATCAGGGCGTACAGCCACGCCGGATAGGAATTGCGCATATTCGGAGACCCTGAAGGGCGGGGTTTAAAGGTCTTTGAGCGTGCCCTTGGGCATCACGGAGGCGACCGACTGCTTCTGCACGGCCACGTTTACGCCATCGGCGATATCAACCTTGATGAAGTCGTCGCTGACCTCGGTGATCTTGCCGGCCACACCGCCGTTGGTGACGATCTCGTCGCCCTTGGAGAGCGCCTCGACCATGTTGCGATGTTCCTTGGCGCGCTTGCTCTGCGGGCGGATGATCAGGAAGTACATGATCGCGAAGAAAATGACGATCATGATCAGGAACTCGATCATGCCGCCGCCGGCGGCTCCGCCTTCCTGGGCATGCGCTGCAGAAATCAGAAAGTCCATCGAAACACTCCGTCTGTCGGTTCGGGTCGAGCCCCGCCCCGCCGCGAAAACCGCAGCCGGACGGCACGAAAAATAACGCGCGGATTATGGCACAGGCGGGACGGCCATGCCGCGCCGCGCATAGAAATCGGCGACGAACGCATCGAGCGTCCCCGCCGCGATTGCCTCGCGCATTCCGCGCATCAGGTCCTGGTAGTAATGCAGATTATGGGTGGTCGCCAGGCGCGAGCCGAGGATCTCGTTGCACTTGTCGAGATGCTTGAGATAGGCACGCGAATAGTGACGACAGGTGTAGCAGCCACATTCCGGGTCAATCGGCCCGGTATCCTCGCGAAAACGGGCATTGCGAATGCGCAGCACGCCCTCGCGGGTGTACAGAAAACCGTTGCGCGCGTTGCGGGTGGGCATCACGCAGTCAAACATGTCCACGCCGCGACGCACTGCCTCGACGATATCCTCCGGGCGTCCCACGCCCATCAGGTAGCGTGGGCGATCCGGCGGCAACAGCGGCAGGGTCACGTCCAGGGTCTGCAGCCGCTCGTCCTCCGGCTCGCCCACCGACAACCCCCCGATCGCGTAGCCGTCAAAGCCGATCGCCTGCAGGCCTTCCGCCGATTCCCGGCGCAGCTCCGGATACATCCCGCCCTGCACAATCCCGAACAGGGCCGCCGGGTTGTCGCCGTGCGCCGCGCGGGAACGTGCCGCCCAGCGCAGCGACAGCTCCATGGACTGGCGTGCCTCGTCCTCCGAGGCGGGATACGGCGTGCACTCGTCGAAGATCATCACGATGTCCGAGCCCAGCTCGCGCTGCACCTGCATCGACGACTCCGGCGTCATCAGCACCTTCGAGCCATCCACCGGCGACTGGAAACGCACCCCCTCCTCCGAGATCTTGCGCATCTCGGCCAGCGAAAAGACCTGGAATCCCCCGGAATCGGTCAGGATCGGTCCCTCCCAGTGCATGAAGTCGTGCAGATCGCCATGCGCCCGGATCACCTCCGTGCCCGGGCGCAGCATCAGGTGGAAAGTATTGCCAAGGATGATCTCCGCCCCAAGCTCGCGCAGCTCTTCCGGAGTCATCGCCTTGACCGTGCCGTAGGTCCCTACCGGCATGAAGGCCGGCGTCTCGACCGTCCCGCGCGGAAAATGCAGGCGGCCGCGCCGCGCCGGGCCGTCGGCGGCCAGGTTTTCAAACTCCATCAGGGCCTCCGGTATCGGCGCTCAGGCTGGGCGGGAGGTCATCGGCCCGCCCCGGCGCCAGCCACATCGCATCGCCGTAACTGAAGAACCGGTACCGCCGCGCGACCGCATGGGCGTAGGCATCCAGGATCCGGTGATAACCGGCGAACGCCGCCACCAGCATCAGCAGCGTGCTCTGTGGCAGATGAAAATTGGTCACCATCCGGTCCACCACGCGGAACGTGTAACCCGGCTGGATGAACAGCCGGGTCTCGCCCTGGAACGGCTCAAGCGCTCCCCCGGCCGCTGCGGTCTCCAGCGAGCGCACGCACGTCGTGCCCACTGCCACCACACGCCCGCCGCGGGCCTTGCACGCCGCCACGGCGGCGCAGGCCTCGGGCGAGACCTCCAGCCACTCCGCATGCATCTCGTGCGCGGCGGTGTCCTCCACCTTGACTGGCTGGAAGGTCCCGGCCCCCACATGCAGGGTCACCGTCGCCGTCTCCACCCCCGCCTCCCGCAGCCGCGCGAGCAGCGCGTCGTCAAAATGCAGCCCCGCGGTGGGGGCGGCGACCGCACCCTCGCGGCGGGCGAACACCGTCTGGTAGCGATCCGCGTCATGGGCCTCGTCAGCCCGCTCGATATACGGCGGCAGTGGCACATGGCCGTGCGTGCGCAACAGAGCCAGCACGTCCCCGGCCTCCACCAGAACCAGCCGGAAGAACGGCCCCTCGCGCCCGGTCACCTCGACCGTGAAAGCATCCGCGAGCCGCAGGCGGGTTCCCACCTTTGGCGCCCGGCTGGCCCGAACCATGGCCAGCACCTGCCCGGTCGATTCGATGCGTTCGACCAGCACCTCGACCTGGCCCCCGCTCTCCTTCTGCCCGAATACTCGCGCCGGTATCACTCGGGTGTCGTTCAGCACGAGCAGATCGCCCGGGCGCAGCAGGTTCTCGATCTCCGCAAACCCGGCATCCCGCGGGCGCTCGTCCTCCAGCACCAGCAGGCGCGACCCCACACGGTCCGGCAGCGGATACTGGGCAATCAGCTCCGGCGGGAGCTCGTAATCAAAGTCGGCAACACGCATGGCGCGCGATGCTACCACGCGCCACGCCAGCGCGGCGCGGCATGCCCCGGCCCGCGAAGCCCGTTTCTGCCGCGGGAAACCTGCGCTACACTACGGTCGCGCTGAACAAAGTCGACCTGGCTTTTTCAGCGCGCGCAGCGCTGCAAACGCGTTTTGCAGCCTGCTTTGGAATCCACCCCCGTTGAGGGCGATTCCGACGGCACATCCGTGTGCCGCGGGGAGACGCCGACCCATCGGCATCTCTCCGGCACCCCACAAGCCGGGATGGCGGAACTGGTAGACGCGCCGGACTCAAAATCCGGTTCTGGCAACAGAGTGCGAGTTCGATTCTCGCTCCCGGCACCATCATTTTCTCGGGCCCTCCGCCAGGGCCCGCCCGGGGCGCACGACTCCCCGACACCAGGCCGGTGTAGCTCAGTTGGTAGAGCATCTGATTTGTAATCAGAGGGTCGCAGGTTCGACTCCTGTCGCCGGCTCCAATTTTTCAACGACTTACCGACACGCTCGGGAGTCGGATCGGTAGCCGGTCACCGGATCGTCACACCCGGTCTTCCCTGTTCCTAACGACAGGAGAAAGACCATGTACAGCTTCCACGAATGGGCCGATCACTACGGCCACACCGATACCCCCGAAGCCCGCCGCGAATACCAGGCGTATCGCGAGAACCTGGATATCTTGCAGACCTTCGCCAGAACCCCGCCCGAGTTCGACCGCTTCTACGTGGTCCAGGATCGCGACTTGCCCGATGGGCGCCGTTTGCTCGGTGATATCGTGGCCGGGCCATTTCCCACGCGAGACCAGGCCAAGGCCGCGCTGAGGGATCGTCGCGAGTCCGGCGCCTACGTCGCCCGCTGGACGGATGAAAGGGCCCCGCTCTCGATTGAGGAACGCCGCAGCCTGCGGTGATCGCCCGTTTCACAGACCACAGGAGACAGACCATGGCCGAAAACACCCCAATGACCGCCCAGGAGCTCAGCGAACTGGCGGACGATACCATCCGCCGGATCGACTCCATGCGCTCGCTTTGCACGAAGATCATCGTCGAAGGCGAACAGGACAACCCCGATATCCCGCTGTGGGATCTGGTGTCCGAGAGTTTCGACATGACCAAGAAGACGGTGGCCGCGCTGCAGAACGGCATCGGGACGTAAACGGAACCGTCATCGACACCACGCCCGGCCTTGCGCCGGGCTTTTTTGTGGCATGCCGCTAGGATCAGGCGCCGTACCTCGCCTGTACCTGCCTCTGCTTGCGGGCCGACTCGCCTGCGATCTGGTTGGCGGTGCGACTATCCGGCCGACCCTGAACGATGATGTTCTGATTCACCTGCGGCATGGCCGGCGCGGAGTCCACCTGCCGAGAAGCGCGCGTGTGGTCAATCACGGTCTCGCGCGGATGGAGGATGGCCGGGAAGCCGCCCTTGCCGTCGACGCCGCCCACGCGCGGGGAATTGCCGGTGTAGCCGCCCCCGGCGAACGACGCGCCAAACAAGCCCATGACGCCCTGGAACAATCCAGCGGCATTCCCGCCGCCACCACCCCCGGTAATTTTGTTCATCAGATCCGCCGCTACGGCATCCGCGATCATGCGCTGAAGCATCTCGCCAAATCCGCGAAGCATGCCGTCGAGCCCTTCCTGCCAAGGGTCGAACAGGAACTGCGACAGGTTCTGCTGCATGGACCGAGCCGCCTGACGGCTGTACTCGTCCATCTTGGACATTTCCTCTCGGGTCTTTTCGGACATCCCACCCAGGCGCTCTTCCGCGTCGAACACGGCGCGAGCGTAGGTGTCCCAGCTGATCACGCCGGCGTCCAGCAGCTCGTCCAGACGGGCCATCTCGGTGTTGAGCTGTTCCAGCGGGGTGCGCGTGTTCTCGTAGACACGCCGACCGGCCTCCGCGAGCTCCTGGAACGCATCGCGCTGGCGGTTGATCGCGTCCAGGTTCTGCTGGAGCACGGAAGACAGGAAGTGATCGCCACCGGCCGCGGCACCGCTTCCGGCACCATCGGGGCCCGGGTCCCAGCCCGGGGGCGGCTCGGAGATGGGCACACGCTGTGCAAGCTCGCGGATCTCTTCGATGCGCTCCTCGATCGCGGACGAGGGCATCGGGCGCATCAGGATGTCGTGGATATCCTGCCGGCCCTCCTCGATCGCCCGGGCCGTCATCTCCATATTGGCCCGGATGTTTTGGCCTATCCAGCCGCCCTGGAGCGGGGCGATGTCGATCCCGGGGACGCGGTTGTAGAGGTCCAGAAGCGCGTTGAGCTGCCGGATGGGGCCGTTCACGATGGTATCCGACAGGGACCATAGATCGTGCTGCATCTTCAGCGACACAAGCGCCGCACCCCGCCCCAGAACCTCGAACGTTCGCCGGACGCCTTCGATGGTGTTCGCCAGGTGGCCGAACGCGCGCATCGATTGCTCGATCGCGTGCGTGATCTCGTCGCGGAAGCCCTGGGACTCCTTCGTCAGGCTGTTGAGCTCGTTGGCCAGGTGCTCGAGGAACGGAGCCGCGGCAATCGCGAGCTGGTTCTGTAGAACCTCGGTCGTGCGACTCACCCGTTGCATGGCCTGGTTGGCGCGCTGGATAGCAGCCGCGTCCACTGCCGACACGGACAGGCCGAACTCGTCGACCTCAAGGCGCGCGGCACGGATCGCGTCACCGCCCTGGGTCATCAGCCGGGCCATCTCGCGGTTGCGGACACCGAGCTGGCGAAGCGCGTCCTGCGCCTGCGCGGAGTTCATGCCCATTTCCTGAACGCGGTCCGCGATGCGCGCCATGCGCTCGTCGACGTCCAGGTTCATCAAGTCTTGTGCAGACAGGCCCAGCCGTTCGAGGGCTTCGCGGGCCTGCCCCGTGCCCCGGGCCGCCTCACCCAGCCGGGCGTTCATCTGCAGGATCTGGTTGCCCGCCTGCTCCTTGGCCAGTCCGACGTCCTCAGCCGCGATCTGGACACCACGAAGTCCGTCGATCGTCGCGTCCAGCGATTCAGCCAAATCAGCCTGGGCGTTGATAAATTGCATGCCCGCGCGTGTCTGGTGGACGGCCAGCGCCGCCCCGGCTGCTGCAGCCGCCGCGCCATAGCGGGCCATGACGCGGATGGAGTTGCGCATGGCCCGGTCGATCCGTCGCAGGCGGTTGCGCATGGTGCTGGAGGTGCGGTCTACGGCCTGGTCGGCACGTCGCAACTCCCGGCGCAGGCTCTCCGTCTGCGCGTCGATGCGGACAAGAATGTCCTCAACGCCCTGGCTCATTCGTCACTCCTAAATTGTTCTGACGTACCCATCATTTGCATTAAAGGACGGGCGCGCGGGTGCTTAATCCGCGCGCTGAGTCCGCCGCCAGGTCACCCCCCTCAAAAGAGGAGAAGAGGAGGGCCCGGCTGCCGGTGTTATTCGGGGCACCGCCGGCTGACCCCATCAGGCACCGGAGCGCGCCTTGTATTAGGCCGGAATGATGCCCTTCACCTGCGCAAACGCCTTCGGGTGTGCCACCTGAACATCTGCACGAATCCAGGCGACGATGCCGAGCTGGTGATTCTGTCCGAACACCTCGCGCAGGATCTCGATCCGCACAGACGAACGAACACCCAGCAGCAGATGACTGAAGTCGCCAATCACGATCCGGGACGCATTGGTCGCCTGCCCCTGCTCTTCATCGATCGGAACACCGCTGGTGTCGAGCATCGGAACGTCCCGCAGGACGCGCGGAGCCTCCAACGGCTGGCCGGTCGTGTCCGTCAGCCCGGAGATACCCTGATACAGGGTGCGCGGGGCCATGATCATCGCGGAGGGCGGCTCGGCATTATCGGAGGTCGTGAGCGAGACCGCCTCGAGCATCTGCGCGTAACCCTCCAGGGCTGCGCCATCGGTGCCCATGCTCACTTCATGCACGCCAGTGGTATTCACCAGGCCCAGGGGCTCCGGAGCATCCCCCGATCCAAACAATGCGGCCCGATCCCACTCCGCAGCCAGAGCACCGGCCAGCGCGCGATTCACCGCATCGCCAGCGTTCGGGGAATCCTCCATCAATTCGCGGGAGGTCTTGATCAGGACCCCGAGCCAACGCGCCTGGAAGGTCAGCCGATTGAACGTCGGATTGGATTCCTGGATCAGGTTGTTTTCGAGCCGCCAAGCTGGCGTCGGGTCATCTGCAATGCCCGCAATGCTCAGGGTCTCGGTTTCCATCTCAATCGTGCGCGCGCCCGCCTGGATCACGCGAGTTTTCGCACGCATCCGGTCGATCAGGTCGCGCGACAGCGGTTCGGGAACCAGGTAGCCGCCGCTGGAATCAGTGCCCTCGCTCAGGGACGCACGGACCTGCTCGGAGCCTCGCCCCGTCACCATGCTCACGATTGCATCGCCCGTGGTCACGCCTGTTGAGTAATCCGACTCGGAGGACCCACTGAGCCGGTCTTGCGGGGCGTATACGTTGACGGCGCGCCCAGTTTTCGCGTCGCGCCAGCCGGAGGGAGCCGGGCCTTTCTTGTTGCCCCAATACTCCTCAGCCTGCTGATCCAGCTGAACCTGCTCCAGCCGGATCTCTGAATTCAAATGCTCGACATTCCGCTCAAGTTCTCGCCAGTCGGCTTCTTCCTGGGCGGAAAACTTCCGGTTTTCCGACTCGACCGCGCTCAACATTTGACGCATCATCGAGGTGTACGATTCGCGACGCTCGCGCAGGGCCTGAACGGTATTACCCGCGCCGTCGCCCATTTCGTCATGCAGTGCTTTCACCACCGAACAATTGTTTGCCCGAGCCGTCTTGTAAATCTCGTCCACTCGCAACATTACAAACTCGCCTTTATTGTGTTTCGGAGGTTTCAATATACGCTCGCAGCCGGTTCATTCATTCGGAATTCGTCCACCCTTTTATACCTCTTCGATCCCCTCTTTTTGTAACTCTTTTAGTTCACCTCTCAGTTGTCTAAGTCGCCAGGCCTGAAACCGGATTGCGACACCTGATCCATGCAGCCTTGCAAGCTCGAGCTGCCGCGACGTGTGCTCCACCTGGACCGAGACATGTCGCACCCGCCGGCGGATCGACTTCGCCCGTTCCTTGCACTTGGCAGAGCAATACATGCGGTTTGGCCGCCCCATGAAATGTTCTCCGCACTGAAGGCACTCCCTCGGAATTGTGCTTGCCATGCCATGCTCCAAAATTCGTGAATCTCAAAATCTGATAGGGAGACGTAAAAATGTGACCACCCACAACGGTCCCAGAGCGCTCTTGCTTGTACTTTGACGGCCCCTACCCATCAGCCGGCCCCGACTCCACACTGCGCAGGTGCTCGCGAAGCGCGTCGGCTTTGCCCTGCTGCCTGAGCTTCCTGGCCAGCTTCCTCAGCGCCTGGCGCTCGATCTCGGCAACGGCGGTTACGCTGATGCCCAACGCAAGCGCAACCTCGAGGCGGGAGCGCTCAGCCTCGATCTTCGGCGGTGGCATTCCTCACCTCGATCACCAGGCCCAGCTCGTTCGCGATATCAATGGCGGTCACGATCCGCGATCCGTTGCAGCCCCGCTCAAGCCTGCGCAGGGTCGGAATGCTGTAGCCCGTCAGGAATGCCAGCTCGCACAGGGGCAGCCCGATCTTGAGCCGCTGCTCGCGTATTGCTTGCCCGATCTCACCTGATGGTTGTGTGCGTCAAGTTGTGCAGAAATGAGTCGGCCATGTTCGGTTGGTCCGTATGGCTCAGGCGGCCTCGGCCTGCCGGAGCAAGATCTTCTTGTGTTCTTTGAGCAGATCCATGTTCAGGTAGCGGTTGTCCTCCAGCCAGCCTTCGTGGATTTCGACGGCCAGGGCCCGCACCAGACGTAGACAGCTGTGGGTGTTGGGGAAGATCCGGACCACCCGGGTCCGGCGCCGGATCTCCTCGTTCAGCCGCTCGAGCATGTTGGTGCTCTTCATGTGCTTGTGGTGG